>JBBSIE010000100.1:0-15721 GCA_038232235.1 Pyrinomonadales bacterium
CCAGCGGGCATCACTTAGATTTGTTTCGTAACTCATTTAATCGGGTAACTCCTAAAAATTTTATTGGTCTAAAATTCTAAAGCTATCCAACTGATGCCCGCTTTTCAACATTAAAACTTAAAATTTAAACGGACTCTTAGACGATTTGCACGACGCGATTCAAAAAGCCTTTGATTTCGACAACGATCATTTATACGAATTTACCTTTCGCAACCGTTTCGGAATGCGGCAAAGAGTCGTGCATCCGATGTGCGAAGAAGAATTTTCCACCGACGAATTCGAGATCAAAGATTTACCTCTCAGAATCGGCGAAACAATGGAATACATTTTCGATTTCGGCGATCATTGGCAATTCACCGTTGAACTTGAGGCAATCGAGCCGCCGAATCCGAAATTCAAAAAAGCGAAAACCCTAGAATCACAAGGCAAAGCACCCGAACAATATCCTGATTGGGAAGATGACGAATGGTAATTATCACGCACTCTGAATGATAAAAATCCGCATTTGAAATAATTTTTGTTAAATTTCAAGTTTCTGTTAAAATCAGAGCATTATGATTGAAAACATTCAAGCGATTTACAAAAACGGCGTGTTGCGACCTTTACAGCCGCTTAATTTGCCCGAAGGTGAAATTGTCAGTATTGATGTGCGCGATGTTTCGGAAAACGGCGACAAGGAATTAACAAACGCCGAAAAAATAAAAGCGTTTGACGAATGGATGGCAAATCTCGACCCGAACACGCCGAATCTGACCGACGAACAAATCAGCCGGGAAAGCATTTACGAAGAACAAATTCTGCGGCAAATATGAAATATTAAAAGAGGTTTTAGTTTATGGAAGTTACAATAAATTTACCTGAAAAGGTTTTCGCTCATTTGTCGAATGCGGCACATAAATCACATCAGCGGATTGATGAAGTTATTGCCGAAAAAATCGAGCGCGATTTTGCGATTGATGCGGGCGAATTGGAAAAGCAAATTGCTGTTTGTTCAGACAAAGAAATTTTAGAACTTGCCGAAATCACGATGCCGCCGGAACAAGATGCGCGTTTGAGCCATCTTCTAAACAAACAAAATGAAGAAAATTTGCCAGTCGGCAAGCAAAAAGAACTGTGGCAATTGATGGAAACAAACAGACTCACGACTTTGAAAAAGGCTTACGCTTTACGCGAAATCTCACGGCGCGGTTTAGATGGCAAGGATTAAAAAAGATTTAGACGAGAAACTTCGCCGCCAAGCGAAAAACCGTTGCGGTTATTGCCTCAATCCGCAAGAACTGATTCCTTACAAACTCGAAATCGAACACATTTTTCCGCAATCTTTAGGCGGCAAATCAATCGAAGAAAATCTCTGGCTTGCCTGCCGTGAATGTAACGCGCACAAAGCCGCGAAAACCGAAGCCGTTGAAAATCTCACGGGCAAAACCGTCAAACTCTTTAATCCGCGAACGCAAAATTGGAACGAGCATTTCGAGTTCAGCAAAACC
The DNA here is from genome assembly GCA_038232235.1 of Pyrinomonadales bacterium. GTDB lineage: Bacteria > Acidobacteriota > Blastocatellia > Pyrinomonadales > Pyrinomonadaceae. Next base: position 1,488 of record JBBSIE010000100.1, read on the forward strand.
GATTCACAAATCATCGGCAAAACTCCCTGTGGACGCGCCACCGTCGAAGCCTTGCAAATAAACAATTTCTATCAAACCACCGCGCGTTCGATTTGGGTTGAAATGAATAAGTTTCCGCCGAAAGACATTTAGAAAGACATCAAAAACAATTTGCCTGAATCGTCTTTGTCGTTGAGCCTTAAAACAATTTCATCATCTGAAAATTCAACAAAGTTTCCTGAATCATCTCTTGGCAGTTCGTCTTTTATTACTGAACAAATATATTGCAAATCATATTTTTCGCATACTGTTCTTATTACTTTTAGCAATCTCTGTTTGATTCGATTATCTTCATTTGCAAAAGCATCGTCGTGATAAACGAAGCGATAATATGATTGATTTCGATAATTAATCAAAATAGCCAAATCGAACGCCATACAAAGCAATTTTCTATAAGTGAAGCCTTTATCCTGAGCAGTTCTATAATTTCCGCTGTCAAACGAATAATCAAAATCAATATTGCCAATTGAATTTGGCGTAATAGAAATTAAAGCCGGAACTTGAAGAATCTCATTTACCAATTCGGCAAATGTATTACGGATTGCGGTATATTTCTCATTTTGAGATGTCGTATTTGCAATATGTTCGAGGTCTTCGGCTAAATCATTTGTTTTTTCTTTTAATTCCCGAATTGTTTCGTTTCGTTTATCAATTATCTCAAACGCTTCTAATTTGCCTTCCAATCTTCCCAATTCATTTTCAATTTTACGCAATCCGCCCTGATGTTCTTTCAATTTTTGAAATACAGTGTCCGCTTGAATACGGTTTGTATATTTTTGCTTTTGGTTATTTAAGTCAATTAATTTTGAATTTAGCTCAAGTTTTTGAGTTTGACGTTCACTAAGCGTTTGCCGTAATAATCCGTTTCTTTCTTCGGTTAATTTGTTGTTAAATTCTTCAAGTTCCGAATAACTTTTTGTTAAGACTTCTGGAAAATAAACTTTGACTTGTTCAAAAGTTTCTTTAACTAAATCAGTATCGAACAAGGTCTTTTCTTCAATTGATTGCTGCAATTTTCTTATGTCAAATTCTACTTTATAAAGTTCAGAATTTAGTTCACTTATTTCTTCTTCGATTTTGTCGGCAAGTTCAATAACTTTTATATCTTGTTCGTAAAAATTGAGATTATCGAGTTCGTTATCAATTCGCTTTTTATCTTTTTCCTTAAATTGAATTTGCCCGACTATTTTGTCTTTTTCATTTGCTCGAATATCAAAATCTTTTTCTTGTTCCTCGATTATTTTCTGTTGTTGTTGAATTTCATCATCTAAATTTAACTTTTCAAACAATAATCCACCATCGAAACCCAAAAAATCAAACATAAAAGGTTTCCAATAAATGTGCTTACCGACGAACTTGTCTAGTTTGAAAACATCTTGATAATCACCTTGTCGCCTTAAACAATAACCTAAAGATTTTCGATAATCATAACCTTTTTTATCTCTAAAAAAATCAAAATTGAGATATTCGCTAAGTCTTGTTTTGGCTTTATCAAAAGGTAAATTTTCAGCGTCCCAAAATTCATATTCAATAAATCCATCTGATTTTGTTTCATGAAGTTTGAATGAAATTCTGGTGTTTTCTTTAACGCTCCTTTTTATAGTCAAGAATTTTCCTGAATTCAAAAGGATTTCTAAGTAAAATATATAGCTTTGAAACCGCAAATTTCCTGTATTATCAACTTCTTTTGAAAAATGTTTCTTGTCGCTACTAATCTTTTTGAGTAAAAGAAAATCAATTACATCTAGCAGAAGACTTTTTCCGAGATTATGAGTATCTGAGTCATTAGCTTTCTTTTTGACATCAGCCAAAATTATATTCAAACCACCGTTTTCGAGGTTGAATTCAATATTTTGAAATGGCTGATTGCAATATAGCTTACTTAACTTCATTTAATTCAAAAGCGTCAACAGGAGCATTATGATATTTGATTTTGTCCAACAAATAGAGAAAATCTATTGCATACGGGAAAACTTCTTTGGTTCCATTGCCAAGTTTTGAAGCCAAAGAGTTAATCAGTTCATCGTATTTTATTAACTTCGTGCGTTGTAATTCCTTTATAATCACTGCGCTTATATTCAAGACGCAGGAATCTAAATCTAAATATTTATGCGGCGTAATCATCTGTTCCTTCCTATATCACACTGAAAATACATAAAATGCAGGAAAACATAAATTAAAAACCTGTGTTCCTTTATATTATCTTCATCTCCTTCAAAAATCTGTTGATAGAGAAAAACGAAGATTTCCTCGAATTTCTCAAAATCTTCTCTTTTTATAAAGATAAGATTGTTCAATTCTCGAATCGTGTTTCTATATTGACTTAAATACTTGGCATTTATAAAGTCTTCTAAAAAATCGTTGATCTGCTTGAAGTATTTCTGAGAATTTCTTCTTATTTCATCCTCAAAATATTGTTCACTCAAATCATTGAGTTTGTTTTTTTCTTTTATTCCATCTTCCGGTCTGTCGTTGTGAAACAAATTTTCTATTGTTATTGGCTCTCTATTTAGTGGCTTATCTAATTCTTCCGAGAATAAAAGAATAACATCACGAATATCTTGCTCGTAGAATTCAAAGGGAAGAAGAGATTTACTAAGTCCAAAATCTCTAACTATTTCTCTTGTTAAGTTCAGTTCAATAAATTCAATTCCGTGAACACCGATGTTTTCAATTTTGGTTTCATCTTTAATTTCTTTTCTGATTTCAGATTCTTTACTCCCCGTCAGTTTCCTATTTGTGAAACAAAGATAGTTATCAATTTCTTCTTGGCTTTTTAGCTTCGTAATTTTTTCAATTTCAGCGGCTATAATACTCGTTTGGTTTCCGAAAAAACTATTATCTGAACAACTCGCTTCTGAGTTTGTTGTATGTTTGGCTTGAATTATAAATTTGCCATTCCAAGATTCTTTGGTAGATGGATATTTTTGAGCTTTTCCTTCAAATCTTCCATCACGCCCGCCATCTTTTCCCTTTGCAAAGCCGGTTACGCCAATGCCCAAAACATCACGGCAAATTCTCACAATTATTTTTTCAAAGTCATCTTCTGATTTGAGGTCTAAGCGATATTTATCCATAATTTACGAGAGCCAAATTTTGAATTTTTGAGGAATTATAAAACAGAAATAATCTTATCATGGGATTACTTTTATGTTAATTTTGATTCGCAAAAATATAATTTTAAATGTTAAAACCAACCGCCTTTGACATCTTTCAAAACGACCTGCGCCGTGTTGTGTCCCGAAGCGGCGAAGACTCCGCCGCCGGGATGAGTTGATGCGCCGGTTAGATAGAGATTTTTAATCGGCGTTTTGTAGGCGGACATTTCGGGCAAAGGGCGGAACATAAACATCTGGTCGAAATCCATTTCGACGTGCATCACGTTTCCGCGCAGAAGTCCGAGCCGTTGTTCCAAATCTAAAGGCGATTGGACAAAGCGTTCGATGATGGAATTTTTGACGTTTGGCGCGTAATTGTTGACGACTTCGATCAGTTTGTCGGCTTCGCGTTCCTGTATGTCCTGCCAATGTTCGCCGTTTGAGAGTTCGTAAGGATAATATTGTCCCCAGATGAACAGCGTGTGTTTGCCTTTTGGCGCGAGCGTGTCGTCAACGGATGAAAAAGTCATCGCCAACGCGCCGGGATTTTTTGACGGAATGCCGTTGAGATAATCGGCGTAAGCGTGGTCAAGATAATCCATTGTCGGACACATAAGTTGCAAACCGTGATGACAATCCGCCGCTTTTCCGCCGTTTGGCGCAGACGTATAATCGGGCAATTCGGAAACGGCACAGCGAACGATCATCCCGAAACCGTTGCCGATTCTGACGTTTTCGATGCGTTCGGCTAAACCTTCGGGCATATTTTCTGCGCCGATAAGTTTTAGAAAAGTCGTGTGAACGTGAGCGTTGGAAACGATGCGCGTTGCTTCAATTCGCGTCCCGTTTTCTAAAATTATGCCGCCTGTTTCATCATTTTCGACTTCGATTTTAGCGACTTCCGCATTTAATAAAATCTCGCCGCCGTGATGTTCGAGGCATTTTGCCATCGCTTGCGTCAATTCGCCGCTTCCGCCTCGCGGACGCTTAACACCGCTTTTGTGAATCATCGAATGCCAGCCTAAAAAATCGCCGCTTGCCATCGCCGTCGGCGGCGGTCCCGATTGCGCCGCGAGCCACGCCATTGCCGCGCGTAAACCTTCGTGTTTGAATGTTTGTTTGACCAACGCGCCATACGAAGTCATCAATTTGCGAACCATATCGGCGGGATTTTTCGACTTTGTGCCGAAAACCATATGCCGTCCGAGATTGAGCATCGTCGGCGGTTTCAAAAACGCGGCGAAAACGCCTTCGTTTAATTTTTCCCATTCGGTAACGAATTTTTTATATCTGTCCGCATCTTCGGGCGAGATTTTGGCGATTGATTCGCACGTTTTATCAACATCTTTCCAAAAATAAATCGCGCCTTCGCCATTTGGAAGCGGCGCAAACGCAAACGGGTCGCAGTCAATATATTCCAGCCCGAATTTCTCCAACTCCAAATCTTTAATAACCGGCGTGAGATGAATCATAATATGCGCCGACGAGCCGACATCAATTTTATAACCCTCGATCAAATCATCCTGCGTACAAACCGCGCCGCCGACAATATGCCGACGTTCGAGAACGATGACTTTCAAACCCGCTTTTGCCAGATAACAGGCGCACGTCAAACCGTTGTGTCCGCCGCCGATTACAGCGACATCGTAAGTTTTATTCATAAAGATTTATTTTGCCACAGAAATATTTTAGCCACGAATTACACAAATGACACGAATAATAAAATTATGTTTTCATTCGTGATATTTATGTAGTTCGTGGCTAAAATATCTTCAATTCCAATGCTTCAAACTCTGCCAAATTACCGGCAGAGGGTTTTTCGTGTTGCGGCAGACGAGAATGTGATATTTTTCGTAACTTTCGGCATATGCAAAATTAACTTCGGTTTTTTCTTCGACCGAATCGCATTTTTTCTCAGCCGATTCTTTCGACGCGCCAAGCAGAATCAGAACTTCGCCTGTGTATTGGCGCGGTCCCCAGAGAAAATAACTCTGATGCGGGCTGATTGCTTTCGGCAAATTGTATTTTCCGCCGTAGAAATCAATCGCGCCGGCTTGCCCGTAATTGCCCGCGAAAATTCCGGCTTTGGCGCGGTCTTCGGGCGGCAGATTGTTGTAAACGTCGGCAACCTGCGCGACCATTTCCTGCCAGCCGAGTTGGTCGCTGAAAATCTGCTGTAACGGGCTGTCGTGTTCGACTTCAGATTTCGGCGGTTTGAATCCGATGGCGTTTTGGTATTTGATTAAAGTTTCAATCGGCAAAATCGGCATCACGACCGGCGCGATGAAAATCGCCGGAACGAAAATCAAGATCGGCAAGGCATATTTAATGAAACGCAGTGCGCGAAATTTTTCGACCAGTTGTTCAAAAAACACCGCGCCGCCCGCAAAAAGCATCGGGTAAATCGGCGCGAGATAATAATCTTTGGCGTTGAGATAAATCATCAGCGCGAGCAAAACTACGTAACAAATGCCGAGAAACCGAAAGCGTTTGCCGTTCTTATCGGCGAGAAAAAACCAAATTCCGGCAAGCCACACGGGAAACGCGGTCGGCATCATTCCCATAATCTGCGACACGAAAAAACCGACGGGCGACATCACGACGTTTTTGCCGCTCTCCTGAACATTTCGCAAAAGTTCGAGCGTGGCGAAATTATTTTGGAATTGCCAGATAATATTCGGCAAAAATATTAGAAGCGCAATCACGCCGCCAAGCCAGAAATATTTGTCGAGAAAAACTTTTCGCGCCGACGTTAAAAGCAAACCGACGACGAGTGCGAAGCCGAAAAACAACATCGAATGTTTGTTCATCAAACCGAGTCCGGCAAAAACGCCGAACAGCAGCCAATATAATGATGAATGATGAATGATAAATGATGAATTTTTAGATTCGGTGACGTTCGGGTTTTCCTCTGAATTCATCGTTCCGCGTTCATCATTCATACTTTCCTTGATCGCTTTGACCGCGAAATAAACGCAGAGCATCCAGAAAACGGGTTCGAGCGGGTTCATCGAAAATAAATTATCGAGCGCGAGATAAATCGGCGCACACAAAACGCACAGACACGCGAGAAATGCCGCAAATCTTTTTCCGCCGAATTCTTTGACCAAAACCGCCGTGAGAAATATCTTGAACGCGCCCGCGACTGCCGGAATAAATCGCAAAGCGAATAACGAATCGCCCAATAAAACGCGGCTCGCTTTCGCCATCAATGCAACGAGCGGCGCGTGGTCGGGATAACCCCACGCGAGATGTTCTCCGCACGCGATGAAATAAAGTTCGTCGCGAAAATAGCCGTAATTGCTGTTAAAAATGAAATGTAGAAGCAATTTGAAAACAGCAAAATATATGCCGATGGCGAGCGGACTCAGCCATTTATTTGATGTTGTCGAATTAAATTTTTCCGTTTCATTCATAAATTCGTGAAAATTTAATAATAACTGGGAAACCTTGCTGTTTTAAATTTGAAATTGATTTTAAGTCGAAATTGATATGTCAGCGACCAAAGATGTTTGGTTTTCCCGTAACCGATTTTTGGCTATTTCAATATATTTTTGTTCGATTTCGATGCCGGCAAAATTGCGCTTGAGATTTTGACAAGCCAAAGCCGTCGTTCCTGAACCTAAAAAAGGATCGAGAACTTTGTCACCTTCGCGCGTCGAGAAAAGCACGAGCATTTCGATTAATTTGATCGGCTTTTGCGACGGATGTCCGACTTTTTCTTTTAAACTTCCTTTTAAACTCGGAACGCGCAAAATATTGGTCGCGTATTTTCCCTTTTCGAGATGCGTTCGCCGCGCGTCCAAATCTTTGTAGCGTTTGTCCTTCAAATATTGTTTGATGGTGTCGTCGTCGTATGCAATTCGCACGGCATCTTTATCAAAATAGGGTTTTGCGTCTTTCTTTTTGCGAAGCACTAAAATCATTTCGTAACAGGGCGTAAAACTGTCATAACGCTCGTTGTAGCCGACGGCTCTGTCCCAAATCAGCATATCGTGAAACTGCAAAATTCTGGTTGCCATCGAACAAACGTGCAGCCAGAGATGTTCGCGTTTTCCGAGTTGTCCGAAGATAAAAAAAAGTCCGTCGTCTTTTAGCAAACGTCCCGATTTTACAATCCAATCTTCCGTCCAAACTAAATAATCTTCTTCCGTTCTCCATTGATTATCCCAATTTTCTTTCAGTAAAACCTGAAAATAAGGCGGATCGGCGACAATCGCCTGAAAAGTATTTTCTTCAAATTCATTAAGTTTCTCTAGGCAGTCGCCTTGATAAATTTTCGATTGATTGTCTAGAGAATCGTGCATAACTTAATTTTCGGCTTAATTTAATTCGCGCAGAACGGTTCGCGCCGGTGCGCCGTCGCCCGTTCCTTCGGCGATTTTGAGCGGCAGACAAATCAATTCGTAATCGCCGCCGGAAACTTCGCGCAAGTCTAAACCTTCGATAATTATCACTTGATTTTTCAGCAGCGTGATGTGCGTCTGAAAGTCTTCCGAGCCGAATCTTTCGACCGAAAGATAATCAATGCCGACGAGCTTTACGCCCAAATCAACTAATTTTTGCGCCGCGTCGGGCGCGATATATGTAAAATCTTTGCGAAATCCCTGCGCTAAATCGTTCCAAAGTTTGGAATTGCGCGTTTTAAATAAAACGCGCTCGACATCTTTGAGATCGGCATTTTCGACGTGCGAAACTTCCACCGAAAGCGCGTCTTGCGGCAGTTCGACGACGCGAACTTTACCGATTAAAACGTCGAGCGGAAGTTTATCAACTTTGCGCGAGCCTTCGATAAAATGATTCGGCGCGTCAACGTGTGTCGCCGTATGCGCTCCAAAACACAAGTTTGAAACATTTGCCGGCGCGCCGCCTGAAATCGCGTGCGCGGTCGTAATTTCAACTTTCGGATCGCCTTCGTAAACCGGCGTTTGTTCGCTGATCGGAACGCTGACATCGTAGATTTTCATAATTACAAATAATAGCGATTTGCTGAAGAAAAACAAATTTTCGACGAGCTTAAATTACGTTTTTCGCGGGATACTTTTTCCGATGGCGAAAACTTTAATCAACGCCAGACCTGCAATAAATCCGCCGATATGAGCCGCGTAAGCCACGCCGCCTTCACCCGCCGGAGACAAATAACCCTGCAAAATTTGATAGCCGATCCACAAGCCGAGCGCGGCGTAAGCCGGAACGGTCGTGTAAATATTGAATAACAACGCGCGAACTTTGCGCGTCGGAAAGAGCAGCATATAAGCACCGAGAACGCCGGAAATCGCGCCGGACGCGCCGAGCATCGGAATTATCGAATCGGGACTCAGCAAAATTTGCGCGAACGCGGCGGCGAATCCGCAGACGAGATAAAAAATTGCGTAGCGAACGTGACCGATGAGATTTTCGATATTATCGCCGAAAATCCACAAAAAAAGCATATTGCCGAAAATATGCGAAATTCCGCCGTGCATAAACATCGAACTCAAAATATTGAAATACACGCCGAGCGGCGCGGCGTAATTCGGAATCTGCGCCGTTTGTCCGTTCAAACTGTCGTGAATAACCTGCATTCCGGTCAAATCAACGCCGGTCGTAATTTCACGCGGCACGAGCGAAAAAGCGTAGGTAAATTGGTCGTTGCCGCCCAAACCCTGCAAAAAAACGAAAACCAGAATGTTAATTGCGATAAATGCGTAATTTACATAAGGCGTAATTATTCTGTCCGAATTGTCGTCGCCGATCGGAAACATTTTTTATTCTCCTTAAAGTCAACTCAAAATTTCATCAACTTCTAATTGCAAATTCGGTAAAATTTCCAAATCAATAGTTTCGCCGGATTTATAAATTTTTACCGTTTGATAAATATCGCTAAAAGGATTTTGATGTATTTCGACGATATTTTTTTTGAGATTTACGATCAAAACTTCTGCAATTCCCGCTTCGGCGTAAAGCGGAAGTTTGACATCGCGGTCGTATTTTAAGGTCGCGTCGGAAACTTCGACGAGCAAAATAACTTCCTCGGGGCGCGGATGCCGCTTTCCGTCGTATTTCGTCAAATCCGATAAAACAATATCGGGTTCGGGTTCGTTGTAATCCGAAATTCTCAAAGGATTTTGAACGCCAACCCGAGTTTCATTTGATACATTTTTGATGAAAAATCTGGTTAATAAATCAACTACAAGCGCGTGTCTGTCTCCGATTGTCATTTTTTTTACCAATTCTCCGTCAATTATTTCGGCTCTCTCGTAATCTTTCAGCATTCCGAGTTCGATCAATTTGTAATATTCGTCAACGCTGAAACGAAGCCGTCTGGGTTGCGGATGGGTTTGAACATTCATCATAAATTTCACCTCCGAAATAAATTTTACCTGATTCTGCTGAAATAAAAAGCCAAATTTTCGAATTAAGTTGCGACAATCGGTTCTTGCCCGGTAACTTCCTGCATTTCCCGCATTTCCGCTTCCCATTCTTCGTTGCGGAATGCGCCTTCCCATTTGGCGATAACGACCGTGGCGAGGCAGTTTCCGACGACGTTAATTGCCGTTCGCGCCATATCCATCAGTTCATCAACGCCGAGAATCAAAATCACGCCTTCGACCGGCAAACCGAACGAAGCCAATGTGCCGAGCAAAATTACGAGCGACGCACGCGGCACACCGGCGACACCTTTTGAGGTCAGCATTAAAGTCAAAAGCATCAAAATCTGCTGTTCCCAGTGCGTCGCAAAATCGGCAATCGGCGAACCGGCGGCTTGCGCGACGAAAATCGCGGCGAGCGAGAGATAAAGCGTCGTGCCGTCGAGATTAAACGAATAGCCGGTCGGCAGCACGAAACCGACGATGCGGCGCGGAACGCCCATCAACACCATATTTTCCATCGCTTTCGGCAATGCGGATTCGCTTGAAGTCGTCGCAAATGCAATCGAAGCCGGAGTTTTGACGGCATTGATAAAGTCAATGATCGGGATTTTAAAAAGCAGCGCAATCGGCAGAAGTATCAGCACCGCAAACGCGACGAGCGCGCCGTAAAGTGTCAGCACGAGCGCACCCAAATTTTTCAAAACGCCCAAACCCTGTTCATTGTGAGCAATCGTATAAGCCATCGCCGCGCCGACACCGACGGGCGCGAATTTCATCACGAATTCGGTAAAGCGAAACATAATGTCCGCCAAGGACTCGCACCATTTGACGACGGCTTCCGATTTTTTCTTGCCGATGGCGGTTACGGCAAGGGCGAACAGCACCGAGAAAATTACGATCTGCAACACATCGCCTTCCGCCATCGCCTGAATAATCGAAGTCGGCGAAAGATGCGCGATGATTTCACCGAACGATTTGGGTTTAGCAGGCGGTTCGGGCGCGGTCAAACCTTTGGCGGCGGCATCGGCGGATTCAGCGGCTTTCTGCGCGGCAATTGCCGATTGCGCGTTTGCTTGCGTCAAAGCATCTGGATTCGTCGCCGACTGCGCTCGCAGTTCGTCCGCTTTTTTCGACGCTTCGGTCGCTTCTTTCGACAAACTTTGCGCCCGTTGCGCGAGAACGGCTTTGTCTTCGCCTTTAGAAATTCCGGCGAGCGAAACACCTCTGCCCGGCTGCGTGATATTGACTGCCGCCAAACCAATGACCAACGCCAGAGTTGTTACGATTTCAAAATAAAGCAATGATTTTGCGCCGATGCGTCCGACCTGTTTAATGTTGCCCGTGCCTGAAATTCCGATGACCAAAGTGGCGAAAATGAGCGGCGCGATGATTGATTTAATGAGATTCAAAAAGAGCGTCGAAAGCGAACGGAAAAACGCCAGAATCGTCGCGGTTTGAATGCCCAAAACAGTGTGATTGTCCGATTGTCCGTCGAGCGTTCCCACCAGCCAGCCGAGAAAAATTCCCAGCACCAATCCGATCATTATTTTCCACGTCAGCGAAATTTTTGGTAGTTTCATATTTTTTTCGATTGTCTTGAAGGTTTTGTAACTGCTATATCTTTTGAGAGTTATATTAAACTTCAAATTTGTTTATTCGCAAAATTGTTTTTGATTTTTAGTGCAAATTATCAGAACAATAAGTATAAAACGGTTAGAAAACACTTTGCATTCCACCTATTCGACGCGATATTCTTTTTGAAATGAACGGATTAAAAAAATTCTTCGCCGATTGCGCGGAAAGCGTTGACGAAAAACTCAACGAAATCGTTCCGTCGCCGCGCATCGAACCGAAAAGACTGCACGAAGCAATGTGTTGGAGTTTATTCGCGGGCGGCAAACGCTTTCGTCCCGCGCTGGTTTTGGCAGTCGGTAAAGTATTCAGTGCGGAAGAAAAAAACTTATTGAAAACGGCGGCGGCAATTGAAATGATTCACACATATTCACTGATTCACGACGATTTGCCGGCGATGGACGACGATAATCTGCGGCGCGGGCGTTTAACTTGCCACAAAAAATTTGACGAAGCGACGGCGATTCTCGCCGGCGACGCTTTGCAAAATTTGGCATTTAGAACAATCGCCGAAGACGAAAATTTGAGCGCGGAACTTCGCGTAAAATTAATCATTGAAATTTCCGATTCAGCCGCGCAAATGGTTGACGGACAACAATTAGATTTGGAAGCCGAAGGCGTAGAAATATCCGTCGAAGAACTCGAAAATATTCACCGCAATAAAACCGGCGCGATGATCTGCGCTTCGGCGCGTTCCGGCGCAATTATCGCCGGCGCAGATGAAAAAGACCTCGCAACAATTACAAATTACGCCGCCAATCTCGGTTTATTATTTCAAATTACCGACGATTTACTGGACGTAACGCAAACTTCGGAAATTTTAGGCAAAACGGCGGGCAAAGACGAAAAAACAAAAAAAGCGACATACGTTTCGCTTTACGGTTTGGAAAAAGCGTCGAAAATGGCTGAAAATGTTCACGCGCAATCTTGTTCGGAATTAAAGAAAATCAATGAATTCACGGATTTATTATGCGAAATCGCCGATTTTATTTTGCACCGGAAAAAATAGAACTTCAAAAACAGCTCAAATTTTAATTTTTGTGATTTAATACCTTTTTATGAAGCGCAATTTGATTCACGAGTATCTTTTATATTTACAGGTCGAAAAGGGTTTGGCGAAAAATTCCGTCGAAGGTTATGAAAGAGATTTGGCGAAACTGCGCGTTTGGACGGAGAAAAACAATCTCGACATTGTAAATTTGACGCGAAAAGATTTGCGCGAATGGCTGATTGATTTGGCGGGGGCGAAACTTTCGGAGAATTCTAAACGCCGCTTAATCAGTAGTTTGCGCGGATTTTATAAATTTTTGCAGTTTGACGGACACATTGCAAAAAGTCCGGCGGAAGATTTGATCGCGCCGCAGAAAGGCGTTTATCTGCCGAGGTTTTTGAACGAAAACGATATTGAAGTTTTATTTGCCGTTCCTGATGTTTCCGGTGAAATCGGTTTGCGCGACCGCACGATTTTGGAGTTGATGTACGCCTGCGGTCTGCGCGTTTCCGAAGCGGTTGATCTAAAAATGGGCGATATAGATGTTGACGCGGGAATTTTGACTTGCACCGGAAAAGGAAGCAAAATGCGGCGCGTTCCCGTCGGCAAAAGCGCGGTTGAATGGCTGAAAAAGTATTTGGCGATCAGACGAAAAAAAGAAAATATCGAAATCAATAATCTTTTCGTCACGAGTTTGGGCAGACCGATCAATCGCCAGACGATTTTTAAGTTCATTAAAGAATACGCGGAAAAAGTCGGACTCAAAGACGTTTCGCCGCATACTTTGCGGCACAGTTTTGCGACGCATTTAATTCAGCACAGCGCGGATATTCGCTCGGTTCAGCAGCTTCTCGGACACGCCGATATTTCGACAACGCAGATATATACGCATATTACAGATGTGCATCTACGGAAATCTTACGAAAAATTTCACCCGCGCGCCCATCAACCGAAAGGTGACGATAAAATTTGACAGCTCACTTAAAATTCTTTAAACCGAACTTGCAAATCAAATAAAACTTGGTTAGTATGTAGAATTTGCTAATCAGCTCAAAATGTTGATAATGGCAATAAAGGTTTGATTGCATGGGTGGTCGAGCGGTCAAAGGCAACGGGCTGTAAACCCGTCGGATTAATTTCCTACGTAGGTTCAAATCCTACCCCATGCACCATATTTGAAAATATAAAGGCGAAAGGATAAGGGATAAAGTCAGATGATTTTTATACTTTATCCCTTATCCTTTCGCCTTTAAGAGAAGCGGGAGTAGCTCAGTTGGTAGAGCGTCAGCCTTCCAAGCTGAATGTCGCGAGTTCGAGTCTCGTCTCCCGCTCCAAATAGTTTGCTGGAGCTGAAATTATGGAATGTCATGAAATCTTCGGATGAGATAAGAGAATATAATCGTCAGTATTATCAAGAAAATAAAAATCATCTGCTTGATAAACAAATAGAGAAGAACAGGCGATTAGCTAAGAGCAGAAAAAAATGGTTGGTTGATTATAAGAAAACTCAGAAATGTATTCGTTGTGGTGAATCACATCCGGCAACTCTTACTTTTCATCATAAGAACAGTTCGGAAAAGAGTTTTGAAATTGGTAATGCTTTGGGTTTGGGAGTTAGTTTAAAGCGCATTTTACTAGAAATTGAAAAGTGTGAAATTTTATGTGCTAATTGCCACGCTAAAGAGCATTTGTCATATTTATTTGAGTAAGCCCGAGTAGCTCAGGGGTAGAGCGTCTCCTTGGTAAGGAGAAGGTCTCGAGTTCAAATCTCGACTTGGGCTCCAGTTATTTTTTATAAAGTTTACTTTTTAAACTACTATTTAGAGGATAAATTAAATGTCAAAAGAGAAATTTGATAGAAGCAAGCCGCACGTGAACATCGGGACGATTGGACACGTTGATCACGGCAAGACGACTTTGACGGCGGCGATCACCAAAGTGATGGCAAAGAACAATCCGAAGATGGTTTTTCGTGATTTTGCTTCGATTGACAACGCGCCGGAAGAGCGAGCCAGAGGAATTACGATTGCGACCGCGCACGTTGAATATGAAACGCCGAACCGGCATTACGCGCACGTCGATTGTCCGGGACACGCCGATTACGTCAAGAATATGATTACC
>JBBSIE010000101.1:0-15658 GCA_038232235.1 Pyrinomonadales bacterium
CCGGCTGGACACGCCCGGCTTCGGTTGCCGTTACCTCACGCGGCGTGGCGATGATAAAGTTAATGTAGTCCTCGTCAGTTACTTTTGGCGGATTCATTCTTTAGTTTTATCAAATATCTGTTCAACTGCGTAAGTCCTAATATAATTTCACTTTCCGCAATTCAGAACTATTTTCTGCGCTTAATTTTCTTATTTTGCATAAAGCCGACTAAATTTCCTTTCGCGTCGATCACACCGAGCGCACCGATGCCGTTGACGCGCATCAGGTGTCGCGCTTCTGATAAAAGTGTCGTCGCTTCGACAAAATAATCGGTTGTAATCGGGCGCATCACGTCTAAAATTTTCGTTTTATGCCAATCTTCACGTTTCAGCATTTTTAAATCTTCCAAAACTAAAATTCCGTAAAGCTGCCGGTCTTTCGCTACCGGAAAAATTGTCTGCCGGTGAAACGGCAAAACGTGGTCAACAAACGATAAAACATCAGTTTCGGGCGCGACGGAAACCGGCAATTGCATCGTATCTTCAACCGTCAGCCGCGCCAAATCGTTTGTTTGACGAATAATTGTCTTTGCCGCGTCATAAAGAAAAAATCCGATTAGAATCGTCCAAAATCCGGTAAAAAAATCAGCATACGCCAATGCGATAAAGATGCCGAAAACTATCATCACTCCGCCGATAATCTGCCCGATTCGTCCGGTTAAAATCGTCGCTTCGTTGACATCAGTGCCGCCGCGCCGCAAGTAAGCCCGCAAAACTCTGCCGCCGTCGAGTGGATAACCCGGAAAAAGATTGAAAACCGCTAAAAGAAAATTTCCCAAGGCAAGAACGAAAAAAAGCGGCGTGAGAATACTTGTGCCGAGAAAATTAAACAGCACCATTAATCCGAGAAAAACGAGTGCCAGCAAAGAACTCGCCACAGGACCGGCAATGGCAATGCGGAATTCGGCACGCGGCGTGTCCGGTTCGCGTCTGAATCGCGCCAACCCGCCAAAAGGATGAAGGACAATTTCGATAACTTCGACACCTTCCATTCGGGCGGCAAAAGCGTGTGCGAGTTCGTGCAGAAAAATTGAAACGAAAAAAACCAGAGTAGTTATCAATCCAAATAGAAAACTCGTGAAGATATTACCGATTAACGAGTTAATGCTGCTTGCCGTAACCCAAGACATCAATGCCAGCACAAGAAACCAACGATAATCAATCCGCACCGGAATACCGGAAATGTGCGCGATGAGAAGCTGCCGCTTGAAAAAATCGAAAATCCGCATTGATAAATTTTAAAAAGTAAATTTTAAAAAGTGAAAAGTGAAAAGTAAAAAGGCAAAAATTATCTGAACTTTTGCCTTTTTACTTTTCACTTTTCACTTTTGCCTTTTTACTTTCCACTTTTTAAGCCTTGAAGGGAATTTCCGCGTTTTGCAGGAAATGAAATTCGTTGCGCGAAACTTTTTCAAGCAATTCGGGTTCATCAAACATATTAAGCAGTCCGCGCACGGTTGCGTAACGCGGCTGTTCGGAAACCGTAATCGGCAGCTGCACGAAATTTCGCAGATATTGTTCGATTCCGTTGAGCAAGGAGCCGCCGCCGGTCAAAATAATACCGCGGTCGTAAATGTCGGCGGCAACTTCCGGTCTGAGTTCGGTCAAAGTATCGGCGACGATCTGCGCGACGCGGCGCACGATGCCTTCGACAACCGGATAAATTTCTCCGATGGTAACTTCAACCGCGCCCGGACTGCCCGTTTGCAAATCACGTCCGCGCACCATAATTGATTTTTCGATATTTTCCGGCAGATATGTAGTGGCAAAATCGGTTTTAAGAAATTCAGTCGTTTCTTCGCCGACCTGCAATCCGCGATGACGGCGCAGATGACTTGATAAAGCGATGTTTATTTCATTGCTTCCGATGCGTTCCGAACGCGAATGAACAACTGTTCCTTTAGCAATAATAGCGATATTAGTCGTGCCTGCGCCGATGTCCACAACTGCCGAAGCGCGTTTATCACGCGACGTTACGCCCGCGCCGAAAGCCGCCGCGAGTCCTTCTTCCATCATATAAATTTTGCCGATGTGCGCTTCTTCCGCGGCATTGAGCAGGGCGCGTTGTTCAACGTGCGTTACGTCGGAAATCATACTCATTACGGCTTGCAGGGAAACTTGCGAGCCGCCGGTTTTCGCTTTTTTGACAAAATGGGCGAGCATTTTTTTCGTCCGCTCAAAATCCGCCACGACACCGCCGTTCAATGGTGCTAAAACAGTCGTGTCGCGTCCTTCGCGTCCCCGCATATCAAAGGCTTCCTGTCCGTAAGCAAGGATGTCGCCCGACAGTTCGTTGACGGCAATCAACGACGGTTCATCCAACACGATGTCACGTCCTTTAACGGCGATAATCGTGCTTGCTGTTCCCATATCAATTGCCATCGAATCGGTAACAAGTTTTTTTAGAGATGAAATTCCCATCATAAAGGTAGCTTCCCCAATTCAATTGTAAAAATTATTTTACCTTATTGAAATATAAAGTAATTCAACTTGATAAAAATTAACCAATTTAGCTCAATTCCAACTTACTTCAAAGAGTGAAACAGCTTGCAGACGATTTTTTACCGTCAGAGGCTCTTGGGAAATTAGTGAGAACAAATCTCCGCTTGCCTGCGCCGTCGCTTCACTTATCAAAATCTGTCCGCCCAGCGCATTCGATTCAAGCCTCGAAGCTATGTTAACCGTATCGCCAATCGCCGTATATTCAGAGCGTTTTTCTGAACCGATGTAGCCGATAACCGCTTCGCCCGTATGAAGCCCGATGCCGACATTGATTCGACTCAATCCTTCAGATTCCATCTCTTTATTCAAAGTTGCCAGCCGCTTCTGCATCGTAATTGCTGTTTTTACAGCATTTTTAGCATCTTCTGGAGTAGCGTTTGGTGCGCCAAAAATTGCCATTAAACCGTCTCCGGTATATTTGTCGAGTGTTCCGCCGTATGCGAAAATTATTTCAGACATCACGCTGAAAAAGCGGTTGAGAAGTCCGACGACCTTTTCCGGGGTTTCTTTTTCGGAAAATGCGGTAAATCCGCGAATGTCTGCAAATAGAACCGTAACGGTTTGGTTTACTCCGCCAAGTTTAAACGATTCGGGGTTTTCAAGCAACTGTTTTACGACATATTCGGGCATAAATCGGCTATAATTTGCCCGCGCCACTTCTTCACGTGCCAGACGTTTGTGCGCCTTGATAGTTTCAACCGTAACCGCCGCTTGTGCCGCCACCGCACTGATGAGTTCCAAATCGTCCGAACTAAACGCCGCAAACGGATCGAATCTGTCTGCATACAATACGCCGTGAACATTTGATTCGGTTATTAAAGGAGCGCAAATAGTTGACCGAACGCCTTGTGAAACGATTGATTCGACTCCGCTGAATTGTTCATCGGTTTTTGCGTCCTGCGAAAGGAGCGCGACTTTTTCGCGCATTACTTTTTGCGTTATCGTTCGGCTGATTGACAATTTTTCGGTTAAATCCTCTAATTCTTCATCACGCGCTCTGACGGCAATCGGATACAAACTGTAATTCAAGATTTTGCCGTCAATTGTTTCGTCGGCAATCAATGCTACGACTCTTTCAGCCGGCGTTCCGCGAAAAATCAAATCCGTCGCCTTGACAAATATTTCTTTCAAGTCAAAAACCGTGCCAATCGTTTTGGTCATTTCGTAGAGCAAATCCAATGCTTTTGCCTTGCGGCGCAGTTCCTTTATTTCTTCCGGCGTGGCATATCCGGTTTCAATAGAGAGATTTGAACGTCTGCCGATAATTTCATTGGCGGAAATGAGCATTTGCGTCTGCCCGAGTGGTTTATCGTCGTATTTTACTCCCGTCGAAACTTCCAATGTATCCGGGACGTGAGCTGGAATTTTATGGTTATTTTGCAAATGTTCAGATGGTTTTACCGGGATGATTTCTTTAAACTCCAGTTTTGTTTCGCCGATTGTAATCAAATCGCCCTGTTCAAGGATTTTCTCCAATTGAGGAGTTTCATTGACAAAAACGCGGTTGACGCTGCGATTGATTTTTCCGTCAACGTAAAAACCATCAACGAGTTTAAAATTTTTACCCTCAGAAGCGATATGCGCGTGACGACGCGAAACGCGGCGGTCATTGAGGATAATGTCATTATCTTTCGCTCTGCCGATGTTATAAATTATATCGGGAAGCAAATTAACTTCCCAACTTCTCCCGCCGGCATCTGTAATTTTAAGTATTGCGCTCACAAAATTATTGTAAATCGTAAATCGTAAATCGTAAATCGTAAATCGCTTCTTTGCGTAAATCGTAAATCGAACTGACTCTTGAGATTCCTGACGGAAATCAAAAATCCTTATTCTTCACGATTTGCGATTTACGGTTCACGATTTACGATAAGTTATATGATTTACTTTGACAACAATGCCACAACGCCAATCGCGCCGGAAGTTTTCGCCGCGATGAAACCTTTTTTGACGGAGTTTTACGGAAATCCGTCGTCGGCTTACAAGTTTGGGCGCGAAATACGAAAAGTGATAGAAAATTCACGCCGCCAAGTTGCCGATTTAATTGGCGCAGCCGTTGAAAACGAGATAGTTTTTACTTCCGGCGGAACGGAAAGCGATAATTGGGCGATTCTCGGAACACTCGAAGCAAATCCGTCTAAAAAACATATCGTTACAACCCGCGTCGAACACGAAGCGGTTCGCAAAGTCTGCGAAAAGTTGGAAAAGAAAGGCTTTGAAGTTTCTTGGCTCAATGTTTCGGAAGAAGGTTTTTTAGATTTAGATGAATTAAAAAACTCTCTGCGCGAAGATACGGCAATTGTTTCCGTGATGCTTGCCAATAACGAAACCGGAATTTTGTTTCCCGTGCGCGAAATTGCCGAAATCGTCAAAGAAAATTCCGACGCGGTTTTTCACATTGACGGCGTGAATGCAGTCGGTAAAATTCCAATTGATGTTCAAAACACAAAGATTGATTTGTTCAGCGTTTCCGGTCATAAATTTCACGCACCGAAAGGAATCGGCGCACTTTATATCAAAGATGGTGTGAATTTGCCGCCAACTTTAACCGGCGGCGGACAGGAAAACGGCAGACGCGCCGGAACAGAAGCCGTTCATCAAATCGTCGGAATCGGCGCGGCGGCGGAATTTGTCAAAGATTTTTCAAAGATGGAGAAAATTGCAGCTCTGAGAAACAAATTGGAAAACGAAATTCTGGATAAAATTCCAAATTCTCGTTTGAATGGCACGAATAGTTTGCAGTTTCGTCTACCGAACACTTCAAATATTTCTTTTCCGAATTTAAACGGAGAAGCGATTCTCGCAAAGTTAAATGACTTGGATATATGCGTTTCGACAGGTTCGGCTTGCAACGCCGAAACTCACACTGCATCGCCCGTAATGCAGGCGATGAATATTCCGTATTCACAAGCGATGGGCGCAATTCGCTTTTCGCTCGGCAGATTTAATACGGAAGCGGAAGTTGATTTTGTCTTACAGGTCTTGCCGGAAATAATTGATGACTTGAAAGAAATTTCTTTGTAATTTGCAAATATTATTGAATTGTTTTGTATAAATTTGTTAAATTAGGTTTATCTTGGCGTTCGCGTTGATTTACTCCATAAAATTCCAAACCAAAAAGTCAACTGTTTTTCCATAAACAGTTTCAAAAAACCAAAAACAAAATATGCAAACACAAAAGAAGTATTATATCGTCGCATTATTGACTGAAAAGATTTTCCATTAAATTGGTTTTAGATAAAAAAATGCAGGCAAAAAATAACTTTGTAATCTAAAAAAGTTAATCCCGGTTGCTCACGCACTCGTATTTGGTTAATTATAAAATCAGATATGAGTGCGTGAGATTTTTATTTGGTAGAATATTGATTTGAAAAATAGATAAAATTTTAGTTTGAAATTTTAAAGTATATTTTATGGACATTAGTTATAATTGGCTGAAAGATTTGGTAAAAACGAATTTATCGCCGCCGGATTTAGCGGTTGAATTGACAAAAGTCGGTTTAGCAGTCGAAGTTATTCACGAAAAAGACGACGATTTTGTATTTGATATAGATTTGACCTCAAACCGTTCGGATTGCCTTTCGCATCTCGGCGTAGCGCGTGAAGTTACGGCAATTACGAATTGCGAATTACGAATTACGAATTACGAAGACCAAAAGCCAAAGACAGAGGAGCAAAATCTTGTAAAAATTCACGATGAAGATTTATGTCATCGTTTTACGGCGAGAATTATCAAAAACGTCAAAGTTGCGCCGTCGCCGGATTGGTTAAAAAAACGTCTGGAAGCCGTCGGTGAACGCTCAATCAACAATATCGCCGACATCACGAATTATGTAATGCTCGAACTTGGTCAGCCGATGCACGCTTTTGATTTAAATAAGTTAGCGGAAAATCGAATCGTTGTCAGACGTGCGCGAAAAGGTGAAACGATTACGACTTTGGATGAAGTCGAACGCAAATTAGATGAAACGATGCTGGCGATTTGCGATGCCGAAAAACCCGTCGCCGTCGCCGGCGTGATGGGCGGTTTAGATTCTTCAATTTCCGATGAAACAACTGACGTTCTAATCGAAGTCGCGTATTTCAAACGCGAAAATATCCGCCAAACTTCACGCAAGTTAAATCTTTCAACCGAAGCGAGTTATCGTTTTGAACGCGGCGTTGACATTGAAAATCTGATTCGCGCTTCAAATCGCGCTACGGAATTGATTTGTGAATTAACAGGCGGCGAAGCGGGCGAATTTGCCGACGTTTATTCGATAAAATTTACGCCGAACGAAATCGAATCGAAAGATATTCAATCGAAAGATATTCAATACGCAGTCAAAAGATTGACGGGTTTAGAAGTAGAAAAAAAAGAAATCTCAAGAATTTTGAACGCGCTCGGAATTACGCAGAAAAGCGAAACTATTTATTTTTCACCGAGTTGGCGGCACGACATTGCGATTGAAGAAGATTTGGTTGAAGAAGTCTCGCGGATTTACGGCTACGATAAAATCGCTGAAGAACTTCCGCCTTCGTCAAGTGCAGGCGAATATCAGCCGAATGAGGTGCGGAAACTGCATTTGCGCCAAACTCTTGTTAATGCGGGTTTTGACGAAGCAATTAGCTACAGTTTTATTGATACGCGCAATGACGAAAAATTCGATTTGATTCCGAATTTTGTTGATGAAAAATTGGACGAAAAGTTTATTTCGCTGAGAGATTCGATCATTGAAGGTTCGACCAGAATGCGTCCGAGTTTGCTGTCGGGTTTGCTCGACGCAGTTCGCGCAAACTTTAATCATCAACGGCGCGACGTGAAATTATTTGAACTCGGCAAAGTTTTTTCAGCTTCGCCTGAGGAAAACGATTTACCGAATGAACGCGAACTTTTCGCGTTGGTTTTAACCGGCAGCGAAACTTTGCAAAATAAAGCGATGCCGCTTCGTGAATATGATTTTTTTGATGCGAAAGGCGCACTCGAAATCGCAGCGAATGCTCTAAACATTCCAGCACTTGAATTTAACGCGGCAACCGCCAAACATCTGCAAAAAGGTCAATCGGCGGAAGTTTTATTAAACGGCAAAAAAGTCGGCACAATCGGGCGTTTGAGCGACGAAATCGCCCAGGGTTATAAATTTAGACAACCTGTTTTCATCGCTGAAGTTGATCTGCAAAATTTATTGGAAGCCAAAGAACTCGATGTTTTATACAAACCTTTACCGATTTTTCCATCAATCGTGCGCGATGTTTCTTTACTTGCAAAACGAAGCGTCGGTTTTGCCGATATTAAAAAGACAATTGAAACGGAGAGTTTTAAATTATTGAGAAAAGTCGAATTTGTTGACGTTTATGAAGGTAAAGGAATGGCGGACGACGAGCGTTCGATGACGATTCGCCTTGCATACAGAAGCGATGAACGGACTTTATTGGAAGAAGAAATCGAGAAAATTCACGCGGGAATTTTGCAGAATCTCGAACAAAAACTTGACGCAAAACGAAGATTTTAACAAAAAGCTGAGAAATTGCTTGAAGTTTTTTGCAAAAGTGAACATAATCAAGGGCGAAGTTACACGAAAACAATTTAAGCGGAGAAAAAAATGGGCGGACTAACTGGAATGGAAAAATTCTCGCATCTTGAAGACAAAATTTATTTAACAATCGAATTCGCCAAAAAGATGCGCGAAGAAAAGGATAAAATCGAACGCGAAATGAGTTCGCTGCGGCACGAAGTGAGCAGCCTTTTGGAAGAAAAAACTCGTCTTGAAGAAAAAGTCGAAGATTTGCTTTCCGAGCGCGATGCGATGCAGCTAAAGGTCGAAGGAATGCTTGACGCGATGACGACTATTTTGCCGGAGGTGGCGGAAGTTGTTCGGAGATAAAATATGATTGGAAGTAAGGAAAAAGCTGAGGCGGCGCAGTCTATCCGCGTCGAAATTTACAATCAAACTTACAATATTCGTTCGGACGGCGACAACGAATATATTATGCGTCTGGCAGAATATGTTGACGGCAAAATGCGCGAAATTTCCAGCGGAACGCTGACGGTTGATTCGCTCAAAGTGGCGATTTTAGCCGCGCTTCACATCGCCGACGAATATCATCAGTTAAAAAACCATCAGGAACAAAATGACGCGCAGCTTGCTTCGCGCAGCGCGGAATGCACGGAAATGCTCGACCGCGTTCTGAAACACAAAGAAACCGCGCCGCAAGAAGTCGAAACCGAACAGTGAATCAATTACAAATTATCAATTACGAATGTCAGAAATATATCTTAAATTAGTAATTCGTAATTGATAATTCGCAATTGATTTACTCTGTGTTATAATCTTTTCAAGGCGAACAGAGTTCTACTGCGAAGTTTGTTATCGAACGCCATAATAATTGAGCCAACACTTGAATATACGGGAGACCGATGCCGCTTTCGGTGCAATCTTTCACAGTTAAAGATTTGCCATAGAATTTGGCTTTGCTTCCACAAAGAAGCAGCAGGTCACCCACCTGTAACATACAGGTTCAATTCAATCGTTCGGGACGGCTTTCGCGGTTTTCTGTCGCCTTCTTAATTTTCAATGAATAAATGCGGATCAATTCCCCAAAATATCGCCTTTATTTTTTTATCTCTATTTTCTGCCTTCTCTTTTTCACTTCATTATTTCTTATTTTCATTTATCGAACTCCGCCAAAAGTTGATTTGCGCGGATTCGCGCCGAATGACGCGCTTGCTTATTTTGAAGTTGATGATTTATCGAAAACTCTCGACGCTTTAACCGAAAACAAAACATTTCAGGAACTCGCCGAAAGTAAAAAGGATTTTTCCGCGCTGAAAAATGTTCAAATCGCAGTCGTCGTTACCGGATTTGAAACGTCTGAAAAACAAATCACCGACGAAAATTCCATTTTAAATTTCCAGCCGCATTTCGTCGCCGTCGCCGAAACTCACGCGTGGGAATTTCAAGTTCGCTCGCTCATTGAAAACCAGCTAAACGCTTTTGTTAAAGAGCGTTATGGAGAAAGTGCGAAACTCGAAATGAGCGATAAAAACGGCGGAAGAAACTATATTTGGACGGCAGACGACGGGCGTAAAGTGTTCGCTTTTGTCGAAAAAAGCCGTATTTATTTCGGCAACGACGAAACGGCAATCGAAAAATGTCTGGCGGCAACGCGCGGCGAAACTGAAAGTTTATTGAAAAACGAAAATTTATCTCGCGCCTGTTCATTAAAGTCTGAAAATAATCTCGCCTTCGGCTATATTTCGCCCGACGGAATCGCGCAAATCGCCAATTTAACGGGCGTTTCGACGGCGATTAAAGCAACCGAAAATGAAGAAGAAAGAAGTTTTATCGCCCGCATTTTGCCGCAAATTTTGCGAAATACGACGCGGGAAATCGTCTGGACGGCGCAAAAAAACGAAAGCGGAATCGAAGACAAAATTTACGTCGCGCTAACGACGGAAGTTTCTTCAGTTTTCAAAGAAACTTTGAAAACAAACGACGACAATAAAACAAACGCGCCGGATTTTTTGCCTTACGACGTTTTTTCCGCCACGCTTTACAACTTGAAAAATCCGCTGATCGCATGGCGCAGTCTGCTTCTCGTTACGGCAAAAAATACCGATGCCGTCAGCGGAAAATTGCTCGTTCAATTTTCCGGCAGTTTGCTCGAACCTTATGGAATTTCCGACGCGGAAGCTTTTTTGAGCGCGATTGGTTCGGATATTGTAACCGCGCAGTTTGACGCGGAAGGCGAAAAATCAGTCTCTGTTTTTACGGTTAAGAACGAGGAAAAAGTAAAAAAATCAATCGCCGGCATAAACTTCAAATCTTCGCCGGAAAACCGGGAAAATGCGGAACTTTGGCAATCCGAAGATCAAAATTTGACGGCGGCTTTCATCGAAAATAAACTTATTTTGGGCGATGCGGCAAGTGTTTTAAAATGTTTGCAAACGAAACAAAACGGACAAAACTTTAAAGGTTTTTCTGCAGCTCCGGCAATTTCGCTCACCTTTTCAAAAGAGGCAGATTCGGCGAAAAAAATTGTTTCGGTTCTGGGGAATGTTAATGAAAACAAAAGCGTTACCTCTTCATATCTGACTGATACAAGTTTCACCAAAAACGGAATCGAACGCAAAACCGTTTCCGATTTCGGTTTGCTCGGAACGATTTTAGTGAACATAAATTCCGAGAATTAAGCGGTTCAATTCGAGTGAAAATAAGTAAAACCCGCGTTCTGTTTGTCAAAACCAAAAAGTTCGTGCATAATGATTATGTTAATCCTTCTCTTGCATCAAAAATTGATGCGCTCGTCAAAATGGTTTTTTGGATAGTTCGAGAGCAAGGCTGGTTATTAGTTGCAGAAGCCGCTCACTTTTATTGAGCATCCGAAACCGACCTTCGTTATAAAACAATTTCTGAAGACAATTCGATTCGACGCTTCTTTTGAAATTCCCGAAATGGGAAAAGGTATATTTTTATGTCAGCAAAACTTTATGTAGGAAATCTTTCCTTCGACACAACACAACAAGATTTAGAACAATTATTCGGTGAACTCGGAACGGTCGAATCAGCCAATTTGATCGAAGACCGCGACACCGGACGCTCACGCGGATTTGCATTCGTCGAAATGTCGAGCGATGAAGAAGCGCAAAACGCCATTTCCGAGCTTAACGGCAAGGAAGTTGACGGTCGTGAATTAAAAGTCAACGAAGCTAAACCGCAGGAAAAACGCGCTTCAAGCGGCGGTGGACGCGGCGGCTACGGCGGCGGCGGCGGCGGAAATCGCGGCGGCGGCGGCGGTGGCGGCGGTTACGGCGGCGGCGGTTCGCGCTGGTAGTATTTTGAATAATCAAAATTTGTAAAAGAGAAAAGCCTTCGGAAATTTCCGAAGGCTTTTTTTAAGTTTTAAGGCAGAAGCCAGCGCGTGAGCAAGGGCGCAATGGCGTACAAACTCTGCGCCCTTGCTAATGCGCTGGCTTCTGCCTTGTTAGTTTAAGAAACGTCGCTGCGAGTGAAAACGCTCAACGAGTTCTTCCAGAAAACCTTCATAAGTAAAATCCTGCAAATCGTAATTCGGCTTTAATTTATACATCAGCGGAAGCGCGACGCGCCACGCCATCCATAATCTTTGACGGTCGCTTAAATCCCAACGCCGCCGTAAGAAAGATTCGACGACTTCGATTTCGCTTTCCGTTATCGCCAAAATATTTGCTTGGAAATCGGTCTTTTTCTGCACGCGATGAAATGCCAGATCGCTGATCGGATTGGAAAAAGTTTCGGCAAAGGTTGGTGCTTCGTCGGTTCTCTCGCGGATGACAACCGTTCCGGCAAACAAATCGCCGATGCGTTGGTCGCGTTTGTTGGCAAAAATCGAAATCAAACCGATTGAATAAATCGGCAGAACAAAACCGGGAATGGCATCGAAAATCCGCAAAAGATTGCGCGCCATCGCTTCCCAAAACGTAATTGGTCTGCCGTCTTCGCGGATCACGCGCAGTTTTAGAAGCCGTTTGCCCGGCGTTTGTCCGTTCCACAACCATTCAAAAACAATAAAATAACCGGCAAAAATCAAAAAAACTACAATTATTAAAATCGCAATCGTCCATTTCGGCATTTCGTCTAAAATCGCGCCGTAACCACCGGCTTGATTGAAATTTGTCAAACTGATAAAAGCCCACGCGACGATGGCAATCGAAAAATACTGAATAAAATGGTCAATCGCCACCGCCAGAAAACGGTTGCCAATCGAAGCCAGCGCGAACGCCAGCGGAACTCTTTCGGGCGTTTCGATAATTAAAGTTTCTTCGGCTTCGATGAAAGATTGATTGGTCATTACGTTATTTGTTCCTTGAAGAGAAATTTCACACAGCATTATACTATACCGAGATGAATTCTTGTCCTTCAGTCTAATGCCCTAATAAAAAGTTCAGAAAAAGAATTTTGTCGGCGATGGAACGCAGTCCATCACGCGTGGCAATGAGTGCGACAGCACGAAAAAGAGTGCAGTGATAAACTAGACGGTTTCAAGTAAAATTCGAGAGAACCGGCTTCTAATGTTAAAGGTTCTTAGCGTTGATTGCCGCGCGTGATAAACGGCATTTTGTCATTGAACATTTGTCGTTAGGCAGATAATCTGTCACCATAACTTTTTATTGACCGATTTTCTTTCAATAAAAATTGTGGTATTTTTAGTTAAATTTTGTATTATCTAATTCGCTGCATTTACTAATCAAATTTTATATTAAGAGAGAAATTAAAATTATGAGTAATTTTTCTTTCACAAAAATCATTTTTTTATCGGTTGTGATTTTCTTCGCTTCAACTTTGGTTTTTGCCCAAACACCAACTGCAACGCCGCTGAATGACGAGGGCGACGTTGTCAAAATTTCAACGAGTCTGGTGCAGGTTGATGCTGTCGTTACGGATAAGAACGGAACTCCGGTAACGAATCTGACGGCAAATGATTTTGAAATACTGCAAGACGGAAAGCCGCAAAAAATCGCCGATCTTTCATACGTCAAGAGAACTGTCAATACGAAAGCTGCAAATCAGAATCAAGCCGCCGTCAATAAAACAGTTAAAAATTCGCAGCCGCCGCCGATTGCTTCCGAGCATTCGCCGGAATTCGGACGAATTCTCACATTCGTCGTTGACGACGGTAGCGTTTGAATCCGAACGTGCCAATCGGCGATTACACTTTGCAGATTATCATCAAAGATTTGGCGACCAATCGAACAGTTAATCAGTCGGTTGATTTTGAAGTCGTCGAATAAATATTTTATCGTTGAATTTTTCGGAATCCAAGTTTAACACTAAAAATGTTAAACTTGGATTTTCTGTTTTTATGGATATTATCATCGGCACAGCCGGACACATTGATCACGGAAAAACTGCGCTCGTCAAAGCCTTGACGGGCGTTGATGCTGACAGATTGCCGGAGGAAAAACAGCGCGGAATTACTATTGACATCGGATTTGCCGAACTCGATTTGGACGATTTGCACGTCGGGTTTGTTGACGTTCCGGGACACGAAAAATTTGTCAAAAATATGCTCGCCGGAGCTTCCGGCATTGATCTTGTCGCACTTGTTATTGCGTCCGATGAAGGCGTGATGCCGCAAACCCGTGAGCATTTTGAGATTTGCCGCCTGCTCGAAGTCAAAACAGGTTTGGTTATTTTGACGAAAAAGGATTTGGTTGACGAAGAATTGTTAGAACTCGTTGAACTTGACGCTTCCGAACTTATTGAAAATTCGTTTCTCGAAGGTGCGCCAATGATTGCAGTCAGCGCGAAAACCGGCGAAGGGATCGAAGAATTAAAGGAAACTCTAAAAAAAATAGCCGCGAAAATTCCGAACAGAAAAAATGAAACAGTTATGCGTCTGCCGATTGACCGTTCATTTTCGGTAAAAGGTTTCGGTGCGGTTGTTACGGGAACGCTTGTTTCGGGCGAAATCGAAGAATCGCAGGAGTTGGAAATTTTGCCGATTTTACGAAAAGTGCGTGTGCGCGGGCTGCAAACTCATAATAAAACAGTCAAATCGGCACATGCCGGACAGCGCACGGCAATCAATCTCGGCAGCGTTGATTACACCGAGATCGAGCGCGGAATGGTTTTAACTTTGCCGAATACTTTGCGTCCGACGCAGATTTTCGACGCGGAAATCGAAGTTTTAAAAGAAGCAAAACGCAGTTTGAAATCGCGCCAGAGAGTTCGCGTTCACATCGGCACAATCGAAGCGTTGGCGCGTGTGCAAGTCTTAAATCAGGAAAATGAAATAAAACAGGGCAAAAAAGATTTTGTGCAGTTGCGGCTGGAAATTCCGGTTGTAACGATTCCGAATGAAAGGTTTATTCTGCGTTCGTATTCGCCGCAACTCACGATTGCGGGCGGCAAAATCTTAGACGCTTTAGCAGCTAAACATCGGCGCAAAGACGTTGAAAATGTTCGCAAATATTTAGCGAATTTGATTGAAGTTGAAAACGACAAAACCAAACAAGTAAAACTTTTTCTCGAAACTGCCGGTGAACGCGGTTTGACTTTCGCCGGGTTGCAGGCGCGGACAGGTTGGCGCGACGAGATCTTAAAAGAAGCATTGGCAGAAAATATTGCAAAAAAAGCGATTGTCGAAGCCGAAAAAATTTTTGTTACGCGAACGCCGTTTGATAATTTAAAGACAAAAACACTCGCCGAAATCGAAAATTATCATCAGCGCGAACCTTTATCGAAAGGAATTATGCGCGAAACTCTGCGCGAGAAAATCTTTTCACATTTGCCTTTGGAAATTTTCAAAACGACACTTTCATTGCTTGAAAAAGACGGCAAAATTTCCGCCGATAAAGATATTGTCACGGCAAAATCCCATAATCAGGAACTTTCCGGCGACGAAAAATTGATCAGAGAAAAATTGGAAAAGATTTACAAAAGCGCAAAACTGGAAGTTCCGACTTTGGAAAATGCTCTCCTCGAATCAATCGGCGGAACGAAGTTGAAAAAAGAACACGCCCGTAAAGTTTTTCAACTTTTATTGAATTCGGGCGAAATCGTTAAAATAACCGAAGACCTTTATTTTACAAACGAAGCGATTACGGAGTTGGTCGGAAAAATCAAAGATTTCGCGTCTTCAACACTGGAGCGTTTGATTGATGTAGCAAAATTCAAAGATATTGCCGGAATCTCGCGCAAATATGCGATTCCGCTGCTCGAATATTTTGACCGCGAAAAAATAACGCGCCGCGCCGGTGATAAAAGATTAGTTTTGTAAAAAATATTTAACGCAAATTCGCTATTAAAATTAGTGATGCTCTTTTGCTCCTTCGGGCAAATTACCGTGATAAATCTCGCTTCCGGTTTCGACTAACTCCACCGCCTTTTCCGCCATTCCGACGGCTAAGGCTTTTTGGCTTCGATGCTTTATAAACATCAATTAGTAAATACAGCGTAATGTCTTAATTCTCTATAAGAATTTCCATTAAAATCTACAACCTGTGAGTAATCTACGTAAGTAGTCGGACACAATTATCTTATAGAATAGTTGAAGTCCGAAAAATTGATTCTTAAAATACTTCCCACTGCTCCGAGAATCTGTCTGACCGAGTAGTGCAATTGTGCTTTATCAATATAATCTGACGGACTCAGCC
>JBBSIE010000102.1:0-15344 GCA_038232235.1 Pyrinomonadales bacterium
AATGACCAAAGTAAGTAAGTTAATCAGTCAAGGACTAAAAAGTTTCTCGGAAAAGGCACTAAGTTCAATAACATCGTTTGAATATTTGATGACCGCTTGGCATTCTGCTATTGCATAATTTCTAACTGAAAAGTGTATTAGTTCCTGAAAACAGTTTTAATGAGTATTGGAAATCAAATACAACAATCAATGCAGCTTCGAGATATTTCAAAGTCAGCGAAATTGTTATTGCGAGAAGAGCTTTAGATACCAAAAAGATTACGAAAAATCAGTTTTTTGATTTTTACAACGAATATAAAAACCGTGTAAACCTCAAAAAAAATAATCAAAGTTCCGGCGGAGATTTTTATGCTACGACGAGAAAAAGATTAAGCCTAACTTTTGCCGCTCATATAGATAACGCCGTAAAATCCGGCAATCTTTTGTATCGTGATGCTTATAAACTGACAAGTCTAAAAGGAGATACTTTTCATAAGTTTTTTTCTGAACACCTTTGATTTTTATGGAACTTCACATCGTTGACAGCAATTTCTTTATTCAGGCTCATAGATTGAATTATCCGTTGATATTGCACTCAATTTTTGGGCAAAAGTTAGACAGCTTGCTCACGATGGCAAAATTATCAGTATTGATAAAGTTAAAAACGAGATATACGGAAGGAATGACGAATTGGAAAATTGGTGTCAGGCAAATCTTCCGAATGATTTTTTCAAAGATACTTCAACATCTAATGTAATTGTCGAATATGCAAAAATTTGCAGTTGGGCAATCTCGAAAGGGCAATATACTCAATCTGCATTAAACGAATTCCTACACGCTGACGAAGCCGATGCTTTCATCGCCGCATACACATTATCGGATAATCCAAATAGAATTGTTGTAACCCAAGAAGTCAGCTCACCAGATAGTAGGAAGAGAGTGAAATTACCAGATGCTTGTATTGCTCATAGTGTGCGCTATGTCAATACTGTTCAAATGTTTAGAAATATTAGAGAAACTTTCTAATCAATATATCAGCCGACTAAATCACGCGGCTAAAACTTCGATATATTCGCTTTTCGACAAAGGCTTCGGAGTTGATACGCCCGAATTCTGTAAATCTTCGAGATGAAGTTCAATCGCTTCCTGAATCAGTTTTCTAACTTCTTCTTCCGTTTCCGCTGCCGCGACGCAACCCGGCAAATCGGGAACATACGCGCCGAAACTCGATTCGCCTTCTTCAATCACAACCATATAACGCATAAAATTTACCTCGCTAGTCTTTCAATCCTGCTTGTTTCAAAACGCTGTTCAAAGTTCCGACTGGAACATCAACGCTTTCCTTTCCGGCAATCGTAACTGTTCCGCTTTTCGTCGGATGATGAAATTGACGATGACTGCCTTTCGTTCGCACCAAATACCAATTATCTTTCTCAATCAATTTTATCAATTCTTTAACTTTCATTTTATCAAGAATTGCCGCACACCATCCGCCTATTTCCCTAGCGCCAGGATTTTGCGTTTAGCCGATGAAATTGTTTGCGGTTGCAAATTGCAAAGAGTTAAAGGAAATTAAATTGGTGGAGGCGGCGGGAATCGAACCCGCATCCAAAGGTTGCGACCTAGAGAATCTACACGTTTATTCAATCTGCTTAAAGTCTCGTCGCTCGAAAGTCAGCAAATTGACAAAACCTTTCGAGAAACCAGTCCGGCTAACATTTCACGCATTTTCGCAGACGGAGAAAGTGCGCTAGCTTAAAATAAGTTATGCTTCATCCGCGCGCTTCAAGCTGACTTGCGGTGAAACACTTGGTGGCTAGATTTAACTAGGCAGCAAGAGCCATATTATTATTGGCATTTGTGTTTTGATTGTAGTTTTAACGAGCTTACAACCACGCCCGACGTGCATCCAAAGATCTATACAAGCCCCTGTCGAAGCCTGTCGCCCCCAATTTTTAGAAGGTCTTTTATCTTACAGTTTTTTGATGAAAGTTCAAACCGCCGCGTTGGTTTAGCTTTTTTGATTGAATGTTTGTTTGGCTTTTTCGACCAATTCGTCAAAATGTTTTTCCAGATTTTCGTTTGTGCCGCGCACACCGTTGATAACTCTTTCGCCCCAATTGACGTATTCGAGCCGTCTTTCATCAGACCAGCCGTCGGGCGGATTATCCATTACGTCGCGGATATTGCTGGTTTTGTCGCCGAGTTTGATGAGCTTTGCGCCATTCGACATATTCGGCGCGTGTTCGACTTGTTTTTGCTTACGTTCGGCTTTCGGCAGAGATTTATCGTCGGTTACTTCCAAAACCATTTCGCAAACTTTTTTGCCGAAAAGTTCGGTGATGTCTTCTTTTGATGTGTCGGTATCTTCAATCGTGTCGTGCAGAACGGCGGCGATTAAAACGTCGAAATCTTCGACTTTTCCGATGTTCGCCAGTAAACTTACGACTTCTAATGGATGATTGATATAAGGCGCGGCATCGTTGCCTTTGCGTTTTTGATAAATATGTTTTTTCGCCGCGAAACTGGCGGCTCGTGTAAAATCCTGTAAGTTATTCATAAAATAATTATCGGCGACGATTCGAGATTTATCAATCTTTGAACCGCCGCCGATAATTTGTTTTTGATTAATTTATTTCACGACTTCGATTGTCAAAACCTGTTGACCGGAAATGATAAAATCGGCGGGCGGAAGTTCCTGATCAGTCAAAACCGTCGTCACTGTCGGTTTGAAGCCACCGGCAGTGCGGTCGTTGTTCAAAGTCGCCAGCATCGAAGGCGGCAGGTTCGGCATTTCTTTTGAACCGATAATCGCGCCGTTGGTGACGCGATAGGTTTGGACGTAAAGTCGGTCGTCTTTTTTCAATTCGTTGATTGTTTTAATGAGTTCGCTCAAATCCTTCGGCACGAATTGTTTTGAAGCGGCGTTTTGCTGAATCGAATTGCCGTCGCCGACTGTTACCATCAAAGTTCCGGCGGGCGTGTCGGCGGGAATTGTAACCGGAATTTTTTGCGAGAAGATTTTTCCCGAATGGGTTCTGACAAAGGCTTGCACTTCAAAACTCATCCCCGCTTTGACTTCCGTTTTGTCGAGCGCGATGCGTTCCAAAGTCGCCGTATTGCTTCCGTCAATGGTAGTTACGCTTAAATTTATTTCGCTGATGTCCGCGTCGTCAAAACGGCTTTTCAGAAGCGCACTCACGGGCGCGGCAACCGAAACTCCGGCTAACTGCGTCGCCACCGCACCGGCATAACGATTATCAATTTTTATCGGTTCCTGATTTTTAAGTTTAACTTCGCCTTTTATTTCGACGGTCGAATCGCCCATTCCGCGCTCGTTGGCGACGATTGAATTATAAACCGCAATATTTAAAAGAAGCGGCGTTAAGAAATCGTCTTTGACAACTTCAAAATTCAAAGTTTCCTGATTGTTGCGGCTGGTTTCGAGATTGAGTTTGACCGGAATCATCTTCGGCGATTGTCCCAAGCTGCCGAAAACTCCGGTCGCGCGGTCTTGCGTCATACTGCCGACGAGCGCATCCGGCACGGCGAGTTTGAATGAATTATTTAAGTTCGGAATGACAGTTACAACGTGCGATTCCGACATCGGCAAATCCGACACGCCGAGATTCAAAAACGGATGACCGAAAGCGTAAATTTTGTCGCCGTCGCGGAATGTAACCGTGCCGCTTGCCGCCATCGAATAATCGCCGCGCACGAGCTGCATCGAAACCGACGCGCCGCCGAGCAAGGTTTTATCGGTTGATTCTTTTAACGGCGTAATCTTTGCCGCACCGCCGACGCTGGCGACGGGAAGCAATCCGACTGAAGAAAGCTGCGGCGCGAAAATATTCAAAGTGTCCTGCGAAAATCCGTTAAAAGAAAGCGGCGTGGCAATCGGCTGAAAAGATTGTCCGGCAACCGCCGCCAAAGACGAATTCGCGCCGCCCGTTAGAATCGAACTTGAAACCGCCGCGTTTTTCGGTAAATTCGGTTGATATGCTGCCGCGAGTTCTGCAAATGAAATCGAACGCGGTTCTTTCGGCTTAAACTTTTGATTTTGATTCTGCTGAAAAATCGCCAGCATTTGTGCAATCGGCGTGATTCCGCAAATCGGTTCTTTTGAAAATGGAAAACTGTATGAAATTGCGCCGACGAGTTTGCCGTCAATATAGACGGGCGAACCGCTCATTCCGGCAAAAACGCTCGTTCTATCCGAACTCCCGCCGCTGATTTTTCCGATAATCATATCCTGTTTCGGTCCGATTGCGCCCGGCACGATGCCCAAAATTTCGACTTGAAATTCTTCCGGTTCGCTGCCTCGAAAAACCGTCCACGCCGTTCCTTTCATTCCTTCCTTCAAGTCCGATACGGGAAAAAATTGAGCGTTTGCTGTTTTTTTATTGACGTTTGCTTTTTCAATTTTGGCTTGAGTTTGTCCGAAAACGGAAAGACCGAAAACGGAAATTAGCAAGAATAGTGCAAAAAAAATTGTTTTCATTTGTTAAACCTCTTCCTTATTTAATCCTTTCTATGGTAACATTTTATCCGATCTATCGAAAGTCCTTTTTCACGGGATGTTCATTTAAGACACACGAAATTGATTTCCGGTTGTATCTTCTTTCTCAAATTCAACTCTATAAAATTATGGCAAAATCACCCGTCTTTTTAAAAGTTTTTTCCGACTTTTGCTGGCTGTCCTCGTTCTGCTGACATTAGCTTTCGGCGCGGCGGCAGTCTGGCTTGTTTCAGGAAACGGCGCATCCGCCGCAAGCGGCGTATCTGGTAACGCCGGAAAAATACGGCAGATTCAGCACGCGAGGCGCAAGAATTACTGAAGAAACTTGGACGAACAGCGACGGCACAGCAGCGCACGGCTGGCTGTTGCGCGGTTCTGAAAACGCCCCGCCGTGATTATGCTTCATCGTTACGGCACGGATCGTTCGTACGTTTCAGACTTAGGCGTAAAAATTAACGAAGCAACGAATTTCACTATTTTGATGCCCGAACAGCGCGGACACGGCGAAAATCCGTCGGTTGAAACCACATCCTTCGGCGGCTGTGAAACTGATGATGCAGTTTCGGCGATAGAATTTGTGAAAGGTTTGAAAACGGACGATCAAACAAATCTTGTCGGAAAGAATATCGGATTTTACGGAGTTGAAATGGGCGCACTCGGCGCGCTTTCCGCCGCTGCTAAAGACAAAAATGTAAAATCTCTGGTCCTTGATTCCGTGCCTTCAAATTCGGATGAATTATTGGCTTCCGTCGTCAGTCAGCGGTTTCCTTTTGCCAGCTCTTTGACCTCGAAAATCGCTGCCGAAGGAACTTATCTGTATTTTTACGACGGCTGTTACAAACGAGATTCGATGTGCGATTTAGCCGCGTCAATTTCTAATCGCCAAGTTTTACTTATAGCCGGTTCAGACGCGCCCGATTTTCAAGACTCGACAGTGAAAATAAGTAAATGTTTTCCGAATAATACAAAAGTTACGGCAAAAACCGACTTCGGTTTGTCGGGTTACAGTATTACGAATGCCTCGCTTGAGCAGTCTGAATCTTATAATAGAAAAGTAATTGATTTTTTCAAAGAAAACTTGATGAACACTGAAACACCGCCGCAGTCGGCAACATTAAATTGAAACGTAATTCAGATGGGAAACTTACGCTCTTTTCAATCGGTTGTCCCGCTTTGATCCCGTCGCCGTCTAACTTGTCTTCCAAGTTGCGCCTCATCATTTGACTTTGATAATCCATCTTCGCTGATGAGAAATCCGCCTGCGGTCTGTTTGGATTCATTAGCGGCAACGGATTCGTTCCGCCGTTTGTCTGCGCCGCGTCCAACGCTGTGTTGACTGTGCCTTCGACGATATTCACGCCCGCATTCCACAACTCGCGCCCTAAATCGAGAAACTGCTGATTCGTTTCGTTTCGCGCTTGCTCGTTATTCTTTGCTTGCGCGTCTTTCTTCGTCGTCCACTCGGCTTTCACCTCGCGCAGCTTTGCTAAATCTTCGTCGCTGATTGCAACTTTGTAAATCGTTTTGCCGTCCGCATCTTTGCAGATTGGCTCGACTTCGACTTTTACGCCTAGTTCCCGCGCCCGCGCCGCCGCTTGTTCGTCCGTGGCAACATCGCCCATCCAGCCGTCGCCAATGACGTTTTGCTGAAGGTATCGCCGCAACACCGTGTCGGCATTGTCGGCGTTTGCCGCATCCGCGAACGAAATCGTTTTCCCGTCCGCCGTGTATTCGCCCGGCACGTCCGATGCTGAAACTTCTCCCCAACCTTTCCAATCGAATGCTGAAATATCTTCCGGCTTGGCTTTGTCTTTAAGTTCCAGCAAATCCGCCGCTCTGCCGCCTGAATTCAGATGAATCCATTTGCCGGTGTTTTTGTCCGTGTAAAACTCTTTGTCAAAGCGCGTCGTCTTGGATGTGTCTTCGCCGTTTCGGTAAAATCGCGGTGTGTCGTTTTCGACATCATTTCGTGTGCGCCACGAACCGCCGCTTGTTTTGAACGTCTGTGCCTCATCAGTCGAAACGTCAGTTTGCCGCACCGGATTGTTTCGATCTAAAGATGAAGCGGCGATGCGCGCCGACAGATGATTGACTGATTGTAAATCCGCCGATTGAAAAGCTGAATTGATGTTCGGTAATTTCCCATTCGCCGATGATTTATCAGCCGGATTGTCGGGAGCGAGGAATGAACTGATTTTGATAGTCATTTGACAGAAATCTCCTTGAAAAAATATTTTCTACTAATATTATCGGCAGAAAATTGAAAAAGTTTCCTGTTTTTTAATTTTTTTTCAAACTTTTTTTAACAATTAACACTATGTTAGGTTAAAGTAAAAAACCCCGTTAAGTCCTTTATCAGCAGTATTTCGATTGACTGCTAAAACTTTTAAATTTTTTTCGATTAAAAATTGAAAAATAACCGAAATATGCAATTTTTAATTTCAAAAATTCTTGTTCCGCACTTCACTTTTATTTGCACGACGGGAGTAAATTTTTCACTGACCTTTTTCCAAAGTGTTTTGGCTAATTCTTTACGATTGGTTTTCAATACCGTATCATCACCGAAATTGATAATAGCTGTAAATTTCCGCACCTGAAAAAGACGGAAAAGATGCGCGGCAAAACCTATATCTTCCCACCAGCAAACGACATTGCTTGCCTTTGGCTGATCGGACGGAGTTTGATATGAAATAGCAACGTAGGAAACCGGCAGATCGGTTCGGGCGGCGAATTCCAGAAATGAAGAATTGAACGGCAAAACCTTTTCGCCTTTGGTGCTTGTGCCTTCGGGAAAAACGATAACGCCTTCGCCGTTGTCCAGTTTTTCAATTATTTCCGCGCCGGCTCGCGGAATGTCGCGGCGATTTTCCCGGTTGATAAAAATCGCGCCCATATCGCCGACAATTCTACCCGCCAAAAACCAGCTTTCAATCTCGCCTTTTGCCACAAACACGCCTTCCGTTACGGCACGCAAAGCGGGAATATCCGTGTAGCTCAGGTGATTAGACACGAGGAAAAAAGGCGGGCGCGGCGGCGTTCCGATAACTTCTATTTTCATTCCCGAAATTTTTACGAAAACCCGCGCCCAGGAGCGAAAGATTACTTGCCGCCAAAATTGTTTGTTGGGAATGAAAAAATTGCCGATAAACCAAACTCCGTATAACAAAAGCGTTGATACGACGAATAGAAAAAACCGAAAACCTGCACGAAGATATTTCATAACTGATTTTAGTAATTATACCAATTCAAATAAAACTTGCGTGTAAAATTTATGTAAACCCAATCAATAAAATATCGGCTCACGCCGACGCTTCTGACAAGATATGCACGATTTTTTCATTTTGTAAAATAAAAGTCGAAGCAATATCAATATTGCTTCGACTTTTATCCAAGAAAAAAACTGATTTTTAAATCATCAATTTTCACTTTTGCCTGTTCACGGGCTATTTCACAAACGCATTCGGAGCCGGTTTGTCGGAGCTTTCGCCAAACTGCACGCCGGTAAAGCCGGCAGTCGAGCGTTGCAGATACCACGTTCCGTTTGACGGACGGAAGACCGCTAAATCGGCTTTGCCGTCACCGTCGTAATCAGCCGGTGTTGGCAAATCCGTCGAAACTCCAAATTGTATACCGATAAAACCGGCAGTCGAGCGTTGCAAATACCACGTTCCGTTTGACGGACGGAAGACCGCTAAATCCGTTTTGCCGTCGCCGTCGTAATCAGCCGGTGTCAGTAAATCCGTCGAAGCTCCAAACTGCATTCCGGTAAATCCGGCAGTCGAGCGTTGCAGATACCACGTTCCGTTTGACGGACGGAACACGGCATAATCAGCTTTACAGTCGCCGTCGTAATCTCCGACGACGGGTTTGTCACCGGTTGCGCCGAACTGCACGGCAGAGAACGAATTGGTTGCCAAATTGAAAATATACCAAGTTCCGTTTGACGGTCGCCAAACCGCCAGTTCAGCTTTGCCGTCGCCGTCAAAGTCAGCCGGCTGCGGAATATCGTTCGGTGTACCGAACTGCACGCCGGTAAATCCAGCAGACGAGCGTTGCAGATACCACGTTCCGTCTCGATAAACAGCCAAATCCGTTTTGCCGTCGCCGTCGTAATCAGCCGGAACGATAACATCCGCACTTGCGCCGAACTGTGCGCTGGTAAATCCGTTTTGCGAACCGAGAATAAACCAATTGCCGCCGTTCGGACGGAAAACTGAAATATCCGCTTTGTTGTCGCCGTCAAAATCGAACCGACGCTGGAATTTGCAAGCGTTTGGCGATGTGCTGCAAGTATTGCACTGTCTGCTGCCGAGAACTTTAACGTCATCAATGCGAACGCCTTCTACGTTCACCGATTCGTCAGCACCTAAAACCCAGCGAAACTGAACATTTTGTCCGTTTAGCGAAGCCGGAAGATTGGCGATTGTATCAATATAACCGCCGGAACTGCCGGACCAAGCCTGACGACCCGCAAGCGGATTAGTCGTGTCGGAAGGATCAGACAGGGTAGAATTGTAACCGCCGCTGACAAATGAGCCGCCTCCCAAAATTATGTCAAACCAGCTCGCGCCGCCGTTAGTCGAGTATTCCAGAACCATACCGTCGTAAGTAGCTTCGGTATTGTAGAAGTTTTTGAACGAAATCTGCGAATCAGCCGATGGAATTGGGACGGCAGGGCTGACCAGAGCAGATAAATTCTTGGTTGTCGGGTCATTGGCAAATGCCGCGTTAGGCGCGGAATTCGGCATCGTTGTCGTCGTTACCCAGTTTATAGCTGTACCGAGAAGTTGGACATTTGTCCATCCTGACGGAAGTGCCGGAGCGGTTACGCCGTCAAAGTTCTGGGTGAACGAAACTGTTCTGGCACCGGTTGTATAAGTTTGTGTAACTGTTCCGTAATTGTTTGTGCCGTCGGTTATATCAAAGGTTAACGTAATCGAACTGCCGCAAGGCAAATTCGGATCAACCGTAAATGTAAAGTTTTTGGTGGCGACCGCACTTCCCGGAGCTAATGCGCCGAAGTTTTGGGCGGGACCCGGATTAATAACGCCGCCGGTTGTCCGCAATGTCGCCGTTAAATTATTTGTGCTTGCCGCACCTGTGTTTTGCAGCGGCAAACTGATAACAAGCTGTTCGCCCGGATCAGGCGCACCGTTTGGAATACCGCAGCTTTCCGAAGCGATTTGCGTAGTTCCCGATGCAACCACCGCCACACCCGTCAAACAGAAATTTGCCGTTGCCGTTCCTCCGCTGCCGACCGTTACGGTTTGCGAATTTCCGTTAAAACCGCCGAATTTGCCGCCTGAAACCGTATAAGTTCCCGGTGAAACTATGATTGAATACGTTCCGTCTGCGCCCGTTACGCGATTAAATCCGCCGGTTGCGTTGATAAAAGCATTGGGAATCGGCGCACCGCCGGAACAGAAAGTAATTGTTCCCGTAATTGTCGCTTTCGGCACATCCGTGCATTGCGGAAACCGGAATTTACCGACGCGGGTTGACCAACTTCCGCTGCTTGTTACGGCATAATATTCCTGTGTGTACCAAAATGTGCAGTCGTCAGTCGGGTCAATGCTCATCGCACTGTAATCGCCCCAACGATTGCTCGTGCCGGTTTGTGAACCTGTCGCGGCATACATCAAAGCCTCGCCTTCGTTGAGAACGCCGCTGTTCGCCGTATTATTGGTACGTCCGGCGATTTTAATATCCGCTCTTTGAGTAGTTCCAGCCTGACTAAAACCTACAGCAATATCGCCTCTGTTATCTTGCGCGATACTGCTCATCCAGTTATTTAATCCATTGGCACCGTCGCCGGGCGTTAAATTATGTGTTCCCTGATCGAATATTGAAAATGTATCAGCCGTACGGCGCATTTCATACCAGCGAACTCCAGCCTGATAGGTCGCCGCAGTTGTCGGATTAACTCCGCTGACATTAACCGTAAAGTTTCCCACATACGAATTTATCGGAGCCGCGTCGGTTCCCAGATTACGATAAGCAAAACGGTGCATCGAGCGCGGCGCAATCGAATCGAGATTTGATCCGCCCATCTGTTCGATGTCTGCACGAGTGCCTCGCGGACTTCTGGCATCAAATGAAGCTAACGGAACGTCGCCGATAACCGTAAATACGGAATTAGCCGGCGTTGTAAAATCCGGCACAAATTTATATATCCGAACTGCATCCATCGGATCGCCGAATTCATCGGCGCGTTCCTCCGCAAAGGTTTCCGCAGTGCCGGTCGGCGGACCTACATAACCGTCAATATCAGCGGGAAGCAGAGCAGCCGCGGTTCTGTCAATGTTGCCAAAGTTAACGTAAACTACCGGTGCCGCCGGATCGCCGACCAAAGCCCTTTGTCTGTCTTGAGTTAAGATTCCGACACCGATGAAACTGGAACCAGAAAATTGGTTGAACGTCATATGATAACCGTCCGTCCATACGCCGACTTTCGGGTAGTCGTTAGTTGATACCCCCGCATTCGGATACACATAACTCCAGACATAATACGCGCCCGTCGGATCGCCCGTAACAGAAAGTGCCACACATTGATACCTAACAGGATTTCCGTCAGGCAAGCCGAATTGACTGATATGCCAGCGGTTGGCAAGTGTGTCGTAAAGTACGACTGCATCACCGTCGTTTTGGTTGCGGCACGGATCGGATGCGGGCAATGCCGCAAATACATCACTTGTTTTGATCGGACCTGCGACAACCGCTCCGCTTTTGTTAAAAATTTTCAAAACTGTATTAACGGAACTGACATAATGATTTGGTCCGACATCGCCGTTGGTGTCAGGCGGAACATAATTCGTGCCGCTCACCCTGCGGTTGTCGTCCGATGTCGCACCGTCAAAAGTCAAGCTCGGTGTCGGCATCGCTTGCGGCGCGTCGGGGCGCGAACCTTTGTTTAAGCCTTTGAAGACGAGCGGATCTTGAAAAATTTCTTTCGCGCCCGCGCCCGCGCCGGAAATTATTTTTCTGACTTCTTTGGCGTTTAGTTCATTTATCTCTTGGGCTTGAATTTGTTCTTCGGAAAAACCTTTATTTTTCAATGCTTCGCGTTTGCTTTCCTCAAGTTCTTCCTCCGTCGGATAAAGAGATTTTTCCGTTAAATTATTGGTTGCCGAAGTCGGCATATCCCTCAACGCGCCGGTAATGGCAAAATTTGAAGGGTCTGCTTTCATCACCCCGTTTTCATAAACAGTAACCTTTTCTTTGTAAATTGTATTTATATCGTCGTTCGACAAAATCTGAGCCGTCGAATCTTTTTGAAACGGCATTTTAATCAAAAACGCGGCGGTTGCGACTGCCGTAATTACAAGCAGCAGTCTGAATTTCCAGTTCATTCTTATTCCCTCCAAAATCATAATGACTACCAACTCCAAATTGCTTCGAGCATTCGTCTGTACTTAAAAATTGTGCGTTCCAACAACACTTATAAAAAGCAAAAAATATTTATATTTGTTAAGTCTTAAGTGTGTGGAAGAAAGACTTTTTGGTAAATTTATTTGAGATACTAAATTGCCGCGTTTATAGCGTTCCGTAACTTCGGAATCGAATAAAAACAATCAAATTCGGCAAGAAATATTCATTTTCACTCAAATTGTTATAAACAAAATTACTTGGTTTTTTTTAGTATGTCAATGAATTAGCAGAGTTGCATTTAAATTTGCCCGTTAATATTTTTTGATGCGGGCTAACGCATCAAAAAATTCCGGGAAAGAAACTTTGGCACAATCGGCATCAATAATTTCCGTTTCACCCATCGCAAAAAGCGCGGCGACGGCAAACGCCATTGCGATTCGATGATCGCCGAACGAATCAACCAATGCTCCTTTTAATTTTGATTTCTCGATTTTAAATCCGTCCGTAAATTCTTCGACCGTCGCGTTCATTCGCCGCAGATTTTCGACGACTGACCTGATTCTGTCCGATTCTTTGACGCGCAACTCTTCGGCGTTGCGAATTTCCAAACCGTTCTCCAACTGCGTTCCGAAAACCGCCAAAATCGGGATTTCATCAATCAACGCCGCGACGAGTTCACCCGAAATCAAATTTAAATCAATTTTCGGCGAAAGATTTTCGCGTCCTTTAACTTTCAAATCACCGACAAGTTCGCCGCAAACTTCTTTTTTGTTTAAAATTTCAATGTCCGCGCCGAAATTCTGTAAAACCTCAATAATTGCTGTTCGTGTTTGATTCAAACCGACGCTCTTCAATACAACTTCAGAATCGTTCAAAACCGAACCCGCAACCAAAAAAAACGCGGCGGAAGAAACGTCCGAAGGTACTTCAAAATTTTTCGCCCTAAGTTTTGAATTTCCGTCAATCGAAACTTGATGAATAAATTCACCTTCGTCTTCGATAAAGTTTTCTTCGATCTCCGCGCCGAAAAATTTCAGCATCAATTCGGTATGATTTCTCGAAGTCGCAATGCGGATTTTCGATTTCGGACTTTTGACCGTCGTTAAACCGTCGGCATTCAAGCCGGCAAGCAAAACGCACGATTTGACCTGTGCGCTTGAAACGAGAAGTTGATAATTTATTGCCCGCAAAGGATTTCTGCCGTAAATTTGCAGCGGCGCGTAATTTTCCGTCGCTTCGATATTCGCGCCCATTTGCGTCAAAGGTTCGATAACACGCTTCATCGGACGCAGTTGCAAAGATGCGTCGCCGACCAAAACCGAATCGAAATTCTGTCCCGCCAAAACGCCTGCCAGCAATCTCATCGTCGTTCCGCTGTTGCCGCAATCGAGTTCTTTTCCCGGCTTCGTAAAACCCGTTTTGCCGACACCTTCGATAAAAATCGTCGTATTTTCACGTCTTATTTCAACCCTGAGATTTTCCAGACAATCAAGCGTCGAAGCGCAATCCGCGCTCGTCGCAAAATTTTCAATCTGCGTTTCCCCTTCCGCCAACGCCGCAAAAATCGCCGCGCGATGCGAAATAGATTTGTCGCCCGGCAGACGCACTTCTCCTTTTAGATATTTTACAGATTGAATTTTCATATGTTTTTAACAAAATTTCATTCAAAATTTCTTGGCTCAAACTTTGACCAATTTATAATCAACTAAAATAATCTTCCATAAATCTTCGCACGTCCCGAATCATATCTTCAACATCTTTTTCGGTAAATTCCGTCCATTTA
Source organism: Pyrinomonadales bacterium (assembly GCA_038232235.1). Classification (GTDB taxonomy): domain Bacteria; phylum Acidobacteriota; class Blastocatellia; order Pyrinomonadales; family Pyrinomonadaceae. The sequence continues at coordinate 13,650 of JBBSIE010000102.1, forward strand.
CCGTGTGCGGCTTTATTTCGTAAATCCGCCAAATGAATAATTTTCCTTTGCACGAGTTTTGTATGAATTCCCGCTTTGGCAAGTTCGACGTTCATCGGATCAATCGTCGCTTTTGCAGGCAAAGTGATTGAATTTCTATCGCAAAGTTTTCTCAAACCGTCTTCTAAAACGCAACCCGCAATCACGGCGGCTGGTTGATAATAACCTTTTTTGAAAAGTTCTTCGGCTTGTTCGAGGAACTCATCGAAAACTTCTGCTTCGATTAAAGTGCGAGTGTCAAAAAGATAACCATTTTCGTAGTCATCTTTTGCAGATTTCAAGACTCCGAGCATTGCATCAAAAAATTGATATGAATTTACAGGAGCAACTGAAAAATTGTGAAATTGAGAATCGAATCGAGTATAGTTACGTGCTTTCCTTACCAAACGCTTTTTCTAAAATATTTAGTGTACTTGTTCCAAATTTAAAAGTTTCCTCTCTATTTAACGAAGTTCCAGAATATTTAGAATAGGTAGATTTTTGTCTAACTTCTAACCCGTGTTTAAGAAGTCCCTCAAATCTTACTATTATTTTTTTATCAAGTTTCATAATTAACTCTCATTAACCTTCAAAACCGCCAAAAATGCCTCCTGCGGAATCTCGACGCGCCCGACTTTTTTCATTCGTTTTTTGCCTTCTTTTTGTTTTTCGAGCAGTTTGCGTTTGCGCGAAATGTCGCCGCCGTAGCATTTGGCGGTTACGTTTTTGCCCATCGCTTTGACGGTTTCGCGGGCGATGACTTTTGCGCCGATGGCGGCTTGAATCGGGACTTCAAACATCTGGCGCGGGATTAATTCCTTCATTTTTGCGGCGATGACTCTGCCTTTGGCGGCGGCGGTATCGCGGTGCAGAACTAAGGAAAGCGCGTCAACGGGTTCGCCGGAAACGAGAATTTCGAGTTTGACGAGATTGCTTTCGACGTAGCCCGAAAGATGATAATCAAGTGATGCGTAACCTTTAGAAACACTTTTTAATCTATCGTAAAAATCAAGCACGATTTCGTTGAGCGGCAATTCATAGACGAGCATCACGCGGCTATCGGTGATGTATTCAAACTTTTTCTGAACGCCGCGCTTCTCGTCTAAAAGCGACAGAATTCCGCCGAGAAAATCGTCGTTGGTCAGAATCGTCGCTTCGATAAAGGGTTCTTCGATTTTGCTGATTCTGCCCGTTTCCGGCATTTTCGCGGGTGAATCAATTTCGAGAACTTCGCCGTTTGTCGTCGTTACGCGGTAACGAACGCCGGGCGCGGTTGTAATCAATTCGAGATTAAATTCGCGTTCAAGGCGTTCCTGTATGATTTCCATATGCAGAAGTCCGAGAAATCCGCAGCGAAAACCGAAACCGAGCGCGGTTGAGCTTTCCGGTTCGTAGAAAAACGATGCGTCGTTTAAGCGCAGTTTGTCCATCGCGTCGCGCAAATCTTCGTATTGCACCGAATCAATCGGATAAAGTCCGGCAAAAACCATCGGTTTGACTTCCTGAAAACCCGGAAAAGGTGTGTCAACCGGACGTGCGGCTTCGGTGATCGTGTCGCCGATCTGCACGTCGGCGACGGTTTTGATCGAAGCGGTCAAAAATCCGACTTAGCCGACGCTCAATTTGTCACTCGGTGTCGGTGCGGGGCGATTTACGCCGAGCGTTTCGACTTGATAT
>JBBSIE010000103.1:0-15166 GCA_038232235.1 Pyrinomonadales bacterium
AATCTCCAGGAACTTGAAAAAATCCTCAGCGATAACTTGCTCGGCAAAACCTTTATTTCCAAAGAACAACTGGTTAATATTTTAGAACACATCCATAATCTTGTTTTATCAACCTAAAGGGAATAATGGAAATTGAACATTTTTTCACTTGCCCGTATTGCTGGCAGGAGATTTCGATGGTTTTGGATTTATCGGTCGAAGAGCAAAGCTACATCGAGGACTGTGAAGTCTGTTGTCGTCCGATTCGGATAAATTATACGGCTGCGGATTTTGAATTGCAGGATTTCTGGGCGGAAAGCATCGAACAATGAGAAAACTTTTGCTTTTTTTCTGTTTAATTTTAACGACAATTCCCCCAATACAAGCCAAATCGCCGGACTTAAATACCGTTCATTTGAATTTATCGCAGTTATTTAATTCCAATCGTGTGTAAAGTTCAACGCTTCAAAAATAAGTGTAATATTTTAATACAATCAAACTTTTATCTGTTAGACGATCAAATTTGATGAAATCAAAATACCTTTCAAATAGCTGCAAAAAATCAGCTTATATAATTTGGCATAATATTTGCGAATTTTTTCCGATATAGTATCGCTTTTAACTTTAAGCGATATGAAAATTGAAAGATTTTCGAGGAGATTTTATTATGATTCACAAAAAATTATTAACAATCGGCGGTAGTTTGATTTTAACTGCCGCATTGACAGGCGGCGCAATCGCGCAGGAGACGACGGTTACCAAAACAACGACGACGACTAAGAAAGAAGTTGTCCAAAATCCCGACGGTTCATACAGCGTTGTTGAATATCCTGTAGGTAAAGAGGTTACGGTTGACCTGATGCCGTCCGGCGATATGATGAACGCCAAAGGTATGGCTCACGTGATGCGAACGGGCGACGAAACAACGGTAAATCTTGATTTAAGTGGTCTTGGTGATTCAAGTTACTTTGTTTATGCAGTTGATCCGATGGGTAAATCTACGCTTTTAGGACCTGTAACAATTGAAAATGGTATGAGTAAAGCGAGTTTTACAACTCCGCTCAACCAATTTATGATCGTTTTATCACCGACGGAAGGATTAACTTCCTTCGAAAATGATACGCCGGTTGTTTTCCGAAGTGCCGTTCCGAAAGGTTATGCGGTTGTCCGAAATATGACTACGACACCGACCGGCGACGAAAAACAGGTAGCCGGCAGTCGTGCCATCAGTTCAACTTATAATGTTCCGCTTTTGGGAGTTTCAGCTTTTGAAAAAGGCGAAACGGAAATCAGAATAAACTTTTCCGGCGATTTGCAAGGATTGAAAGGCAAGGCATATCTTGATAACAGCAAAATAGGTTTAACAAAAATTAAAATGCGTTTTGACGATATGAAAATGGCTCCGAAAGACAAGAGATTTGTCCTTTGGGCTTCATCATCGGACGGAAAATATACGAAAATCGGTCAGGTGATTAATGCCGGCAAACGACAAGAATCCGAAATTCGCGGCGAAACCGCGCTGAAAGATTTCGGTCTTTTCGTAACTGTTGAAGATGTTGATGTAACGCAGCCGCAAGGGACAAATTTTTCGACGTTCAGCAGACCGTAGATCATTCTATGAAACATTTAAGAAGACCGACTTTTTAGGAAGCCGGTCTTTTTTCTTGTAACGAAATTTTATCAGTAAAAATTTTAAACCTATTTTCGTTTAATTACTCTATTCAAAAACAACAGATTTTGAGAATATCCAAAAAAACAGCGTTTCACACTTGAAACGCTATGCAACTTATGCTAAATTTGTGTCATCAGTGAAACAAAACATCTTTGACGGTAGATGTTTATGAAACAAAAAGTAAGGAAAAACATTAGAAATTAAGCAAGGAGAAAGCAAAATGAGAAATATTAACAAGCCAAAGATAAATCCATTAAGCCGAATGCCGCGTCAACAGCGGCTGGTAATAGCGATTCGCGGCGGCGCGGGCGTTGGAAAAAGTCATTTTATTAGTTCGATGGCGGATGCGAGCTTGGGGAAACTCTGCATCTTTGACACCGAAAGAAAAGCGCGTCTGCTGCGCGGAGTCGGGCAAAAATTTGATGCGCTCGAAATCGAACAGACGGACGAACTGCCCGAATTTATTGATTGGGCGATCAACGGCGAAGGTCGGGAACAAAATTACGGCTGTTTCGCGCTCGACAGTTGGGCGGCTTATTTCGGCGCGAAACATTCGGAAATGATTGAAGCCGTGAGGGAAAGAACCGGCGACCCGCTGGCACAGCCGAGCGCGGAAGAACTCGCCGCCGACCAGATGGTTCTTCAGAGCGTTTTGCGAAAGCTCTGCATCGAAAGCGGCAAATGCGTCGTCATTTCCGACCAAATTGCGGCAAAAGGCAAAGAAGCCAAAGAAGACAACGAAATCGGGCGCGTTCTGCCGATGACGGCTTCGGGACTTGAATATTTTGTTGACGTGATGCTAGAAGTTTCACTTCAGGAACGCGGAGGAGAAATCACGCGCGTTTTCCAAGTCGTTAAAAGCAACTCGCCGGCGTTTGAAGTCGGTTTTGAAATGACCGGAAACATTGGTTTCAAAGATTTTCTCGAACATATGAAAGGCGAACAGGCTTTAGAACTAGCGTTTGACAAACCCGCAAAATCCGATGTTCCCGAATTTATCGAAGACAAAACGCCGATTTCGATTGTGCCGAATACGATGACGATTGAAGATTTGATCAAAAAAGCCGAAGAAAACGGCTTCAAACAAGCCGACATCGTAACCGGCGCGAAGGTTTATCACAATCAGCCGAATATTTATCATCTGACCGACGAGCAGATTCTTGATTTAGATCGCCGAATGACGGCGCGAATCGAGAAAACACAGCCGCAGTCTAAAGAAACGAAAAACGAAAAACGCGCAAAAGCGGCGTAAATTTTTTGCAGCCGGCAAAAAGCGAAAGGAAAGGGAGAAAATTCGTGCAGACGGATTTTCTCCCTTTATCTTTTCGAGATTGTGATACTCGATAAAAGTATCACAACAGTTCTCTTTTCATTCAAAAAATCGGTTACATTTAGAGGTGAGAGGAGAATATTATGAAAGAACATCAGCCCAGCGCGACGGCTTATCTGGTGGCGGAAAGCGCGGTTTTGTTATCGAAAAATCCGCTTGTTCAAACTTTGCTGCAACCCGGCAGCATCGAATTAAGCCGTTATTTTGCCGATTCCCGTCGCTTCAAAGAAAAGTTTTTATATCTGGCGAAACAGAAATTTTTACTGCGTCCGGTTTTTAACGCTCTCGAAAATTTCGTTCTTCCCGGCATTCAGCTTCACTATACGGTTCGCAAACGTCGTTTGGAAGAAGTTGCACTTGCCGCTTTAGGTGACAATTTTGAACAGATCGTCGTTTTCGGCGCGGGATTCGATACACTTGCACTGCGTCTGCACAAACAATTTCCCGATGTACATTTTGTCGAAATTGATCATCCGGCGACGCAACGGGCGAAAAGAATTGCGGTCGAAAAAAGACGAATGGCGAATGATAATTTGAAATTTATTGCACTGAACATCGGGCGCAAAAATTCTTTTAATGAACTTTCAAAAAACGTAACATTTCACAAAAACGTCAAGACGCTTTTTATCGCGGAAGGTTTGCTGATGTATCTGACCGAGGCGGAAAACAAAAATTTGTTCGATTTCATCAGCCGATTCAGCGCACGAAACAGTCGTTTCGCTTTCACATTTATGCAGCGTCAGCCCAACGGTCGAATCGCCTTTCGCAATTCTTCAAAACTCGTTGATGTGTGGCTGAAAAAACGCGGCGAGCCTTTTCGCTGGAGTTTAGGTGAATCCGAAATTGAAAGTTTTTTGAGTGAAAGAGATTTTTCGCTCGAAAGTTTGGACAATGCGAAGACCTTTCGGCGTAGATATTTAACCTCGCCCGAATTAAATAAACTGCCGCTGGCAGAGGGTGAATCACTTTGTTTGGCGAGTATCGGGAAGAAACAAAAAATTTATGTCAATGATGTTCATTCAAAATTAAATCATACAGAAGTTGCGGAAATCATCAAACCGACATCGGCGGCGAAAATTCAGAACGCCGTCAAAAAAGCGAAATCAGAACTGAAAAATCTCTCCGTCGCCGGCGGTTTTCACGCGATGGGCGGACAGCAATTTTTGTCCGGCGGCATTTTGCTCGATATGTCGGCGATGAATCGCGTCTTAAAATTTGAACCCGAACGCGAATTGATCGAAGTCGAAAGCGGCATTAAATGGAACACGCTGATTGATTATACGATTGCCGCGCAAACCGGAAAAAGTTATCAGGTCGGCATTCGTCAAAAACAGACGGGCGCGGATTCTTTGAGCATCGGCGGCGCACTTTCCGCCAATATTCACGGACGAGGATTACAGATGAAACCGTTTATCGAAGACATCGAATCCTTTCGTTTAATAAATGCCGACGGCGAAATCGTCAATTGCAGCCGCCTCGAAAACACTGAACTTTTTCGTCTTGCTATCGGCGGTTACGGATTATTCGGGGTTATTTTATCCGTCAAACTGCGTCTGACAAAACGGCAGAAACTGGAAAGAGTCGTCAAAATTGAAACGGTCGAAAACCTGCCGCGACTTTTCGGGGAAAGAATCGAACACGGATTTATATTCGGTGATTTTCAATTTGTCATCGCTTCCGAATCTGACGATTTTCTGCGAAAAGGTATTTTTTCCTGTTATCGTCCGGTTTCAAATGCCGTTTCGATGACGGAAAATCAAACTTATGAACTCGCGGCAGACGATTGGAAAAACTTGCTGCTGTTCGCCCACGTTGACAAACAAAAAGCGTTCGACCTCTACGCCGCCCATTATCTGAAGACAGACGGGCAAATTTATTATTCGGACACCCACCAACTCGGCGTTTATCTCGACGATTACCATTCGGAACTAGATAAAATCACGGGCGCAAAAAATCGGGGTTCTGAAATGATTACGGAAGTTTTTGTGCCGCTCGAAAAGTTGGCAGATTTTCTCGAAGTCGTTCGTCAGGATTTTCGCCGCCACAATGTCAATTTAATTTACGGCACAATTCGCCTGATAAAACGCGATACGGAAAGTTTTCTCGCGTGGGCGCAGCAGGATTTCGCCTGTGTCGTGTTCAATCTTCACGTTGAACACGACACGCCTCACATCGAAAAAGCGAAAAAGGATTTCCGGCGGTTAATCGAACGCGCGATTTCATTCGGCGGCAGTTTTTATTTGACCTATCATCGTTGGGCGCACAAAAAACAAATTCTCGATTGTTACCCGCAAATGCCGAAGTTGTTATTTTTGAAAAGAAAATATGATCCGCAGGAAATGTTTCAAAGCGATTGGTACATTCACTTAAATGAAGAACTTTATTGTCGGAGTCGTCTGCGATAGCGGTCGGTTCTGACATTATATATCGTGCCGATTAGCCATTGCTTTGTCCATCGTTACTTCGTCCACAAATTCCAAATCAGAACCGACCGGCATACCCATCGCAATTCGTGTAACTCTTACGCCCAAAGGCTTTAATAAACGCGCGATATAGTTTGCCGTCGCTTCGCCTTCGGTCGTCGGGTTGGTCGCCACGATTATTTCTTTGACTTCCACATCTTCATTATTTTTCGGATCGAGACGCGGCAGGAGATTGACGAGCATCAATTCGTCCGGTCCGACTCCGCGAATCGGCGACAACGCGCCGTGCAGAATGTGATATAAACCTTTGTAAGAACGTGTTTTTTCGACGGCGACGAGATTATACGGTTCTTCGACGACGCAAATCATCGAACGGTCGCGCGACGGCGAACTGCAATACATACACGGATTAACATCCGTCAGATTGTTGCAGATCGAACAGAAAACAATTTTTTCTTTGACCTCGCGCAGTGATTCGATAAAATTTTCGACTTCCGTTTCTGGACGGCGCAGAATGTGAAAAGCCAATCTCTGTGCGCTTTTGTGTCCGATTCCGGGAAGCCGTTTGAATTCGTCAATCAGTTTGGCGACGGGTTCTGAATATTCAAGCATTTTTTTTGTGATGAGTGGTGAGCGAAAAACAAAATTAATCACTAACCGTTCACAGTTCACTACTAACTACATCAATCCGGGCGGCAACATTCCGCCGAGTTTGCCTTTAAGCGATTCTTCAACTTTGCGTTTCGCTTCGTTTAACGCCGCCATCGCTAAGTCCTGAATCATTTCCGTATCGCCGTCTTTGACAAGATCGGGCGAGATGACGAGTTCTAAGACTTCAAAATCGCCGCGCATTTTGACCGTTACCGCGCCGCCGCCCGCCGAAGCGTCAACGACCATTTCTTTCATTTCTTTGCCCATTTTTTCCTGCATTTGCTGGGCTTGTTTCATCATCGAATTGATGTCGAATCCACCGGGTAATTTCATTTAATTTTTGCTCCTTAAAGTTGTAAATGCTAACTTTTATCGTAACCGTCCGAACAATTAAATGCAACCGCAAGCACACTTTGCATTTCGGCAAAGTTCTGCAAAAATAAACTTAACTTTATTATTTGCGTAATAAGCTCGATTCCAATTTTAACCGATAAATCAACCATTTTAATAATATGCCGCTAAAAAACATTTTCGCCGAGTTTTTTTTCATTTCAACTTTTGTTTTTATCGTTTTTAGCACGACTTTCGCACAATCGCCGAATAATTATCTGACCGAACCGGCAATTTCGCCCGACCGGAAAGAGATCGTGTTTGTTTCGGGCGGTGATATTTGGACGGTTCCAGCGGACGGCGGAACGGCATCGCTGCTGGTTTCGCATCCGGCGACCGAGGCGCGACCCGTTTATTCGCCGGACGGGAAAAAATTGGCGTTCACTTCGACGCGGACGGGCAACGGCGACGTTTACGTTTTGAATTTTGCGACGGGCGATTTGTCGAGAATCACTTTTGACGACGCGAATGAACAGCTCGATGCGTGGTCGCGCGACGGAAATTGGCTTTATTTTTCTTCGACGAGCAAAGATATTTCGGGAATGAACGATATTTTTCGCGTTTCGGCTTCGGGCGGAACGCCGATGCCGATCAGTTCCGACCGCTACACCAACGAATTTGAATCCGCGCCCGCGCCGGACGGCAATTCTTTCGCGTTTTCGGCTCGCGGCATCGGCGGCAGTCAGTGGTGGCGCAAAGGGCGCAGTCATATTGACGAAAGCGAAATTTGGTTAAAACGCGGCGATTCATATGAACAATTAACGCAGGGCGGCGCGAAGCAGTTGTGGACAATGTGGAGCGCGGACGGCTCAAAAATTTATTACGTTTCCGACCGCAGCGGAACGCAAAATATCTGGACGCAGCCGCTTAAAGGTCAGGCGAAACAGTTGACGAATTTCACCGACGGGCGCGTTTTGTGGGCGACTATTTCCTACGACGGCAAAGAAATTGTTTTCGAGCGCGATTTTAAAATCTGGAAAATGAATACTGAAAGCGGAAAAGCGAGCGAAATTCCGATCATTTTGCGCGGCACGGCGGCAAGTCCGCTGTCCGAACGCCTCAATCTTTCGTCGCAAATCCGCGAATTTGCGCTGTCGCCCGACGGCAAAAAAGTGGCGGTCGTCGCGCACGGCGAAATTTACGCGGCATCGGCAAAAGACGGCGGCGAAGCGATTCGCATCACGAAAACCGCCGCGCCCGAATCATTTGCAGCGTGGGCAACAGACAGCAAAAAGATCGCTTACGTTTCGGAACGCGGCGGCAAAATGCTGATTTATCAATACGATTTTCCGACCGAAACCGAAACGCAAATCACGAAAACCGGCAGCGACACATCGCCGGTTTATTCGCCGGACGGCAAATATCTGGCTTTTTTCCGCGATTCGCGCGCGCTCGTCGTTTACGATTTGAATTCAAAACAGGAACGCGAAGTCGCCAAATTATACATTGATAAATCGCCGTTCGTTGGCAAAAGAAATTTCGTCTGGTCGCCGGACAGCCGCTGGCTGGCGTTTTTGACGCTCGCGCCGGACACGCGTTCTTACACGAACGTCAGCGTCGTGCCGATCAGCGGCGGCGCGACGCGTCCGGTCAGTTTTCTGGCGAATTCCAACAGCAATTCGATTTCGTGGAGTCCCGACGGCTCGTTTATTTTGTTCGACACGAGTCAGCGCACCGAAGAAGGTTCGCTCGCCCGCATTGATTTGCAGCTTCGCACGCCGAAATTCCGCGAAGACCAGTTCCGCGATCTTTTCAAAGAGGAAAGTCCGAAGCAAAAATCGCCGCCCGCGCCGGTCAAACCGCCGAATCCCGAAACCGCGCCGACTCCGACAATTGCGCCAACGCCGACCGTCGCGCCGACTCCGACAGTTGCACCAACGCCGACCGCTGTGCCGAACGATTCGCCGCTGTCGCCTTCGTCATTAGTTAATGAGAAAAAACCGGACGAAAATAAAGCGACGACGATTAATTTCGACGACATTCGCCGCCGTTTGAGCCTTTTGGAAACGGGCGTTGATGCCGGCAATCAAGTTATTTCGCCCGACGGCAAAAGCGTTCTGGTGCTGGCTTCGAGTCAGGGACAATTCAATTTATATCTGCTGCCGCTCGACGAACTGGCGAAAGATTCGTCAGCGAAACAACTGACTTCGACCGCGAATTTCAAATCCGACGCGCAGTTTTCGCCCGATTCAAAAGAAGTTTTCTATCTCGAAAACGGCAAAATTAACGTCGTCAGTGCAGACAAACGCGAAATTCGCCCGCTGGCGTTAAATCTCGACATCAACGTCAATTTCGCGCAGGAAAAAATGGAAGTTTTCAATCAGGGCTGGCGGTATATGCGCGACAATTTTTTCGACGCAAATTTCAACGGCGCGGACTGGAACGCCGTTCACCGAACTTACGAACCTTTAATCGCCGCCGCGCGAACCGGCGACGAAGTGCGCCGCCTGATGTCTTTGATGGTCGGCGAACTGAACGCGTCGCATCTGGGCGTGAATTCGCCGCCGAATCCGGCGACGCAAGCCGTGCCAATCGGCAAACTCGGACTGCGTTTCGACCGCGCCGAATACGAGACGAACGGGCGTTTGAAAATTACGGAAGTAATAGATTTATCACCGGCGGCGGTTTCGCAAAACATCAAAGTCGGCGATTATTTGACGAGTGTTGACGGCGAAAAAATTGACCGCGCGACAAATCTGGACGAACTTTTGGAAAACAAAGTCGGACGGCGAACGGTTTTGGGAATCGCGTCGGCGGCGGACGGCGCGAACCGGCGCGAAGTTATTCTCAAACCGATTTCGACCGGCGCGGAAAAAAATCTGCTGTATCGTCAATGGGTCGAAAATAACCGCGCTTATGTCGCCAAAATCAGCAATAATCGGCTCGGTTACGTTCACTTGCCGGATATGTCGTCGAATTCGCTGTCGCAGCTTTATGTGGATTTGGACGCACAAAACGAGGGAAAAGAAGGTGTTGTCGTGGACATTCGCAACAACAACGGCGGTTTTATTAATCCGTATGTCATTGATGTTCTGGCGCGGCGCGGTTATTTGAATTTCACGCAGCGCGACCAATGGACAACTCCGGCGCGTTCGTCGCTCGGACAACGCGCGCTCGAACGCCCGACGATTCTGGTGACGAATCAACATTCGCTGTCCGACGCGGAAGATTTCACCGAAGGTTATCGCGCCCTGAAAATCGGCAAAGTCGTCGGCGAACCGACCGCCGGCTGGATAATTTTCACATCCAACGTCCAGCTTTTCGACGGCACGAATTTCCGCATTCCGTTTGTCAGAGTTACGGACAATAACGGCAAAACTCTGGAATTAAACCCGCGTCCCGTTGATGTTCCGGTAACTCGTCCAATCGGCGAAACATTTACCGGAAAAGATTCGCAGTTGGATGTTGCAGTGCGCGAATTACTCGGACAAATCGGGAAATAATTAAAAATTAGCCGCTGATTTTCGCGGATAAACGTGGATAAAACCGAAAATAAAATCGGCGTTTATCCGCGTTCATCGGCGGTTAAATTAATGTTTCATTCTTGACGGTCGAAACCGCATAAAAATCTGAAATCCGCCGTGATTTGTGCCGCCATAGACGGGCGCGATTGCCGCCGGATTGTGATTGTAAGTCGCCATCGCGCCCAAACCGACATCAATTCCTTTGTCTTTCACGAGGTCGCGGATGTAGCCGACGGAAAACGCGCCGACGAGAAAGTTACGATGTTCGTAAATCGGGTCTTCCAAAACGAGTTCGTGCGCCGATTTCTGAACTTGTTCGGCGCGCCCGAAAATCGTGTTTTTCCGAAACTGATAATTCGATTCAAACAAAAACGCGTTTGTTCTGCCTTCGTCGTCGTGATTTTGTCCCCATACAAAAGCGTTTGACCAGTTTCTATCGCCCGCGAAATTTTTATTGTAAATCGCCGAAGCGGTCGTCCGGCGGCGAATTTTGATGTCGGGTTCACTCGGTTCGGGATTTTTCAAATAACCGTGCGAAATCTGAAACGACCAACTGCGCGTCGGATTAAACGAAAATCTGCCGCTGAACGAGTCGAGCTTCGGTTTATCGAAATTATAACGGTTTTCGTCCGGCTCGCGTCCTTTGAAAGCCGACGCTTCAAACTTGAATTTATCGTAAGTGTAGCCCGCCGTGACCACTCCGAAAGTGATGTGCGTCGCGTCTTCCCAGTGATGTCCGATGGGCGCGTCCGGGTTATCCATTCCCGAAAGTCGGTGCATAAAAGTCGGCGGACCGAGCGCGGGTTCGCCCGGCAGTCCGGCGTAAAAATAGACCGATTGTTTGTCGTCGAATTTGTGCGACAGCGTGACGGCGAGTTCGCTGAACAAATCGTGCGGGTGCTGGCGGTCGTGAATCGCTTCGCCGCCGAAAGTTTCGCCCGACTGATATAAAAGCGGATAACCGTAACCGCGTTCGATCACCGGATCGAGGCTCGTCATCACGCGAAATCCGAGCTGCGTTTTGTTGGTCAGCGGGCGCGAATACATCGCCATCAGCATCGAAGGCGCGTCGAAACGGCTGCGGCTGCCTTTGCCCGCAATCGAAACGTCGCGGCTCGAACCGACCGCCGTGTAACGCGCGAAAAAAGTTCCGTGCAGCATCAGCATTCCGCCGTCGGCGAAGGTTTTCATCCACGCATACATCGGAGTCGAATCGGGCGACCACGCCGTTCCCGAACTTTCGCGCGTCATCGGATCGTTGATATTGACGACCGAACGCATCATCATTTCATCGCCGTTCATTCCCGACATACTAGACATCTGATGATCGCCGTGATTCATTCCCGGCATATTCGACATCGAATCATCGGATTTTTTGTCATCCGATTTCATATTTGACATCGAATCATCGGATTTTTGATCGGGTTTTTCCAGATTCATTCCGTTTTCCGATTTCGTTTCGTTTTCTTTGTCTTTTGAATGAACGTGAGCGGTTTTTTCCGCCATTTTCACGTTCGCGTCATATTTAACACCGACGAAAATATTGCCCCACATTCCGCCTTTGGCGTGTCCGCGCACCGAGCAAAAATAGTTATACGCGCCGTTTTCCGCCGCTTTGACGACGATTTCTTCCGCCTGATAAATGCCGCCTTCGGATTTCGCCGTCAACTTTTGCGTACCGACGGTTTCCGTCGTTTCCGGCGCGATTGCGAACTCGCCCGCCGCGTGTCCGAAACGAATGTCGTGCCTCATATCTTCGTCCGAATTGACAAATAAAATTTTTAGTATTGCGCCTGCCGGAACGACTAAATTCGGATTTCTAACGCCATTTATGCGATACGAAAGCATATCGTCTTCGGGTCCGGTTGCGATGACAAGCCGAATTTCCTTTTCGGTAAAGGTCAGATTCGAGCCGACTTTTTTGCTCGGCATTTGTTCCTTCTCAATTTCTGTTAATTCTTCAGTTGTTAAAGTTTTCCGGTCGCTTGAAACGAGCGTCAAACCTTTTTGCGCGAAGACGTTCACGCTGAATAAAAGTGCGATAAATATCAATAAAAATATCTTTTTCATTATTAAATCTCCTGTTTGAAAAGCAGTTTGGACGCGAATTCGCGCAGACAGCTTTTGAGCTTCGGTTTTTCACGGAAAAACACGGCGAAGCTCAAACGATTGGCGGCGCAAACATAATTTTATTCAATTTTTAGTTTCTGCTTTACACAACAGGCGGAGCGCGGGCGGGCGTGAGTTTTCGAAGATAGTTTGAATTGTAAAACCGATTGGCGAAACTTGTTTTGACCGAAACGATTGTCAAAATCAAATTAGTATTTTCCACTTTCGGCATCGAAAACAAAATTGCAGGATGCTTTTGCGATTTGAAATCTGCGGATTTATTAACCACAAACGGTTGCGAGATTTTAGCAAAACAATTGCAATTTTCAGAGATATTGGTGAACTTTTTTGCTTCGTCCGTGGATAAATTTGGCGATTCTTCCATCGCGCCTGTCATTTGATGACACGAAAAAGTGTGATCTTCCATGTCCGCACGACGACACGCGCAAGCCGCGAATGTTGACGCAAACAGCGACATAACAATCACTAAACTCATTCCAAATTGTTTTAATCGCCGGTTTCTTATCATTTTATAATTGATGTTAGAAGATTTTTATCCGAATATGTTTGCTTGAAAAATTGCGGAAAGGCGAAATTAAAATCTTTCTGTCCACGTTTTGTCAGCTTTGAATCTATACACATTCTCTCATTTCATTTATTATTTCTCAAACTTGAAAAAATCACCGCACGACGAAATAAATGAAAGACCTCGAAGCTGTGTTCAGCCAAATTAAAAATTTGCTCGAATCAAATAAAGAATGGCTTTTGATTCATTCATCGGGCAAAAATTTCGCGCTGCAAAACGACGAAATCGAACTCATTCACAAAAATAATAAAATTCTCGTCAGCTTTTTGGACGAAAAAGGTTTTCAAACGTGGCGAGTCGTTAAATTTGCGGAGAAAAATAACGAAATTTTGCTGGATTTAACACGAAATTTTGAAAAAGAGAACGAAAAGATTCGGCTCGTTCCGCGCATTTCCGCCGTTGAACTTTCCGCTTCAATCGAACTTGCCAGACTCGAAAAAGCCAACCAGACAGCCGCGGTTGTTACAGAAAATTTACAAAGCGAAAAACTCGTCCGTGTTTCGTTAAATAAAGATAACGGACGCTTTGCACAAATAATTTTAGAAAATCGGCAGGGCAGACAAACGGCGTTTTTGTGTGATGTTTCGGAAACTGCAACTCCCGAAATTTTAATCTCAAATGCGATTTGGCGGTTGTCGAAACTGGAATTACGCAAGAAAAAACCGATTGAGGAAATTTCCGTTTTGGCGGAAAAAAAATTGTTTAAAAAGCTGCAAAAACTTCACGCTTTGCTGAGTGAAAATTGGAAATCGAAAGTGAAATTGTGGGAAATTTCAACTCTTGACAAAAACACACAAAGCCAAAAAGTAACTTTACAAAAAAATCTAAAAATATCAGACCTGTGGCGCGAAAAACCGAAGAAAATTCAACTGTCAGAAAATACGCAATCCAGCCGAATATCACAGGCAATCATCAAACTCGCGCCTAAAAAAATTGATATGCTTTTCACCACACAAGGCGAAACTCTGCGGTTTGAAGGTTTGCCGTTTGCGCGTGTCAGGCAAATTTCGGGCGCAGAAAAATGCTGGTTCGGCATTGAGCGCGACAAGCGAATTTTGAATAAAAATTCGCGCGAAGAATTTTTTGATTTGCTTGAAAATCTGAAAACTTATCGGCATTTTGACACGCCGAATAAACGCCACGCGCTGTTTCAACTTGCGCCCGAAGCGTGGCTGGAAGCTGTTTTGAGGCGAAATATCAAACAGTTGGATGCAAATTTAATTTTGTCGCCGCTGCACAATCAATTTCGCGCCGAACGCGACAAAATTGATCTTCTGGCTTTGCGAAAAGACGGACGGTTGATAATTATCGAATTAAAAGTTGCGCCCGACCGCGAAATGATTTTTCAAGCTGTTGATTATTGGCGGAAAATAGAGTTGAGCCGACGAAAGGGAAATTTACAAGACATAAAACTTTTCGGTGATTTGAAAATTGCCGATGCGCCGACGATTGTTTATTTGGTTGCGCCGACATTGAGTTTTCATCGTGATTTCAAATTCTTTGCAAAAACCGTTTCGCCCGAAATCGAAATTTTCCGCTTTAATTTAAACGAAAACTGGCGCGAAAATCTGCAAATTATGAAAGTTGAAGAGATTTAATCTCAAGAGTTTTACAACTGAAACTTAAAAAACTCGCAACTCAAATTGACCTTTGCCGTGCTTTTCACTTATAATTACCGTTTCTCAATTGGCAAGAATTTTTGCCGACTGCAAAGGAGATATTTATACATAATGAGTTACGCAATTATCAGAACGGGCGGAAAACAATTTGCCGTCGAAGAAGGACAAACCTTGCGCGTGCCGTCAATTGAAGGCAAAGAAGGCGACTCGATTGAAATGGAAACGTTGCTTGCCGGTGAAGGCAAAGACGTGAAATTCGGCGGCGCGACAATAAACGCGACCATCAAAGGACACGGACGCGGCGAAAAAATCATCGTTTTTAAGAAAAAACGCCGCAAACAATACAAACGCAAACAAGGTCATCGGCAAGATTACACGGAAATTACGATTGATAAAATTTAGTTGGAGGAAAATGGTCTTTGGTCTTTGGCTTTATAAATCCAAAACCCAAAATCCAAAATTGAATTATGGCTCATAAAAAAGGTGTCGGATCATCGCGCAACGGACGCGATTCAAACGCTCAGAGATTAGGATTAAAAAAATTCGGCGGCGAAAAAGTGCGCGGCGGAAACATTTTAGCGCGTCAGCGCGGCACGAAATGGAAACCCGGCAAAAACGTCGGAATCGGCAAAGACGATACGTTGTTTTCATTGATTGACGGCTTTGTCAAATTTGAAAGCAAAGGTCAAAAAGGCAAATTTATCAGCGTTTACGCCGAAGGCGCGACAGAACTCGCGCCGGCAACTGCTTAAACAGCGAGTTTTCCACAGGTGTGGAAAACTTTTTGAATTTAAAACGTCAGCGTCAAATACTTTTAAGTTTTGGCGCGGCTTTTTTCTTTTGGCAGACGCCCGCACAAAGTAAGGACGACGACGATAATGGCTAACGCCCTTACTTTGCGCGGGCTACTGCAAAACACGCTATAATTTCGCATTCTTTTTCA
>JBBSIE010000104.1:0-15080 GCA_038232235.1 Pyrinomonadales bacterium
AAACTCGTTTTGATGTTCTCTGACCAGGGGTTTGACGGTTTTCCACAAAGTCTTGGCATCAAAATCAGACCCCGCAAGCAACCGCGTGATGCTGTCGTGCTTAATAGAATTATCAACCAAATCCGACAACCCCGTCGCACTAGTTTGCCCAAAACTCGAAATCAGATAATCCGTGTATAAATCTAATAACTTTTCCATTCTGAAAAAGTAGCACCTTTTTGATTATTTTCTCATTCGTGCGTAACATGAGTTACTAAGGAGAATTGCTATGAAAACACAAATTGCTGCAAACACAAATTATCATCGAAACGGAAAGACTTATCATCCCGGATTTGTTCAATCAGTTCCCGATTTGAACAGACTGCAAATGCTGACAAACGCCGACGAAACCGAAGTTCTTGAATTTCTCGCAAAATCTCCCGTTCATACGATTGTAATGACGAGTTTTATCAAAGACAATGGTTTGGAAGGCGCGGATAATCGAGGCAAGTTTTACGGTTATCGAAGCGCGAAAGGAACGCTCGAAGGTGTCGCGCTTATCGGACATACGACAATTATTGAATCGCGCTCGACGGATTCTCTGCAAGCGTTCGCCATCATCGCCCGCACTTCGGAAACGCCGATTCACGTGATGATGTCGAGCGGAAATACGACCGAAACTTTTTGGAAGTATTTCACTGGCGACGCTTCCCAGCCGCGTCTGGTTTGCGAAGAAATGCTCTTTGAACTCAACTTCCCTTTTCTAGTGCAGGAATGTCAATGGGATGTTCGTCTTGCCAAAGCCGAAGAACTCGAACAGGTTGCCGAAGCGCACGCCGAAGTCGCTTTTGCGGAAAGTGGGGTTGACCCACTCGTCAGAGACCGCGAAGGTTTTCTCAAACGCGCTTTGAAAAGAATTGAGAAAGAGCGCACCTTCGTAGTTTTTGAAGACGGCAAACTTCTTTTCAAAGCCGACATCGTTTGCGAAGCCGCTGATGTCTATTATCTGGAGGGCATCTACGTCGCACCGGAAATGCGCGGCAAAGGCATCGGCGCAACTTGTTTGGCAAAATTGAGCTTGGATTTGTTAAGCCGCAAACAGCATATTTGTATGCTGACAAATGTTGACTTCAAATCAGCTCATCGCAGTTTTGAAAAAGCGGGTTACAAAAATACGAAGACCTGTACGACCATTTTTGTTTAACAAAAAAAACGATAGGCAAAAAGTTTTTTTCTGCGGCATAATCGAAGAGGGTTTAATCAAACCTTCCTCTTTTTTTGCAGCAATCAAAAGCCGTTTCAGGTTTTGGAAATTCATAACATTCGCTTCCGTCAATCTTTGAATCACTCTCAACTCCAAATAAATCGCCGCCTATGAACACACAATCGAAAACCAACAACTATATGTCGGTGATACTCACCCTCGGTTTTATTTGTCTGGCAATGGCTTTTTATAATTTACCTTTTGCCAGCCTCGATTTCAAATTTTTAGTTCTCGTTGTTTTCACCATCGGATTCGGCTCACGCATTACGCTGCAGATTCCGAGATCTAAATCGCATATTGCCGTTTCAGACACTTTTATTTTTCTCGCGCTGCTGATGTACGGCGGCGAAACCGCGATTGTTTTAGCGGCGTTCGAGGCGTTTTTCTCGTCGTGGCGTTTCTGCAATAAAAAATTTACCGTCTTTTTTAACACTGCATTGGTAGCCCTTTCTGTCACAATTGTCTTTGTGGTTTTGAAAATTTCCGGTTTATATACGGAAGAACAACTGCACGGACAAAGTGAAAATTTGGATAATTTTGTCCTCGCGCTGGCAATTATGGCTTTAACATACTTTCTTGCCAACACGATTTTTGTCTCGATTTACGGTGCGCTGAAAAGTGAAATGCCGCTTTGGGAAACGTGGAAAACAAAATATGCTTGGATATTTATCACTTATTTTGTCGGCGCGGTCAGCGCGGGCATTTTGCTTCAATTGTCTGATCTTGTCGGTTTCAGCGTGGTTTTGATTTCTTTTCCGATAATATTCTTTGTTTATTTAACATACCGGATGTATCTGGAAAATGTTGAAATGGTTATATTACAAGCCGAACAAGCCGAAAAACACGCCGGAATTTTACAGGAACAATCGCTGGCACTGCGTGAATCGGAAGAACGATTCAGGAGCGCGTTCGACTTTGCGTCCATTGGCATCGCTCTGGTTTCGCCGTCGGGCAAATGGCTGAAAGTTAATCACGCGCTTTGCGAAATTTTCGGTTATACGGAAGAAGAACTTCTCAACACTGATTTTCAATCAATGCTTTTCGGCGAGGATTTGGGAGACGCGCTCAAGAAAGTCAACGAATTACTGTTTGGCAAAATCCTGACCTGTCAGATGGAGCAGCGGTATGTTCATAAAAACCAACAAATTGTGTGGACTTTGTGGAGCGTTTCTGCCGCTGAACATACGAAATCCGATCAGCCGAATCTGATTTTTCAGATTCAGGACATTTCCGCCAAAAAATTAATCGAAGACCGTCTGCAATACGAAGTAACGCACGATGCGCTGACCAATCTACCGAATCGCGCGTTTTTTATGTCGCGGCTCGAACAAGCGTTAAACAAAGCGATTAAAAATCCGAATTATCAAGTCAGCGTATTATTTATTGATCTTGACCGTTTCAAAGTCGTCAACGACAGTTTGGGACATCTCATCGGCGACCAACTGCTGATCGGAATTGCCGAACGTCTGTCGGAGTGTCTGCGACCTGACGACATTGTAGCGCGGCTCGGCGGCGACGAATTTACTATTCTCGTCGAGGGCGAATATGAAATAAAAGAAGTTGTCGGAATTGCGGAACGTCTTCAGGAAAAGTTTGCGATGCCGTTCGATTTAAGCGGAAACGAAATATACAGTTCGGCAAGCATCGGAATTCTGCACCGTTCGGAAAAACACTTTGCACCGGAAGATATGATGCGCGATGCGGACACGGCAATGTATCAGGCGAAACGCGCCGGAAAAGCCCGCCACGAAGTTTTTGACCAAAATATGCACGAAGCCGTCAAAGCGATCTTGCAGCTTGAAACGGATTTGCGGCGGGCGTTGGACAGAGATGAATTGTGTGTTCATTACCAGCCGATTTATTCTTTAATAACCGACAGAATTGAAGGTTTTGAAGCTCTGGCACGTTGGGATCACAAAGAACTCGGTTTGTTATCGCCCGATAAATTTATTTGTCTGGCGGAAGAAATCGGATTGATTGACACGCTCGGCGACCAGATTCTGCGTCAAGCGTGTTCGCAAATGCAATTTATCAATAAAAATTTGACTGATGAATCACGCCTTTTCGTCAGCGTTAATCTGTCTTGCAGACAATTCGCGCAAACCGATTTGGTCAAGAGAATAAAGCTGATTTTAGAAGAAACCGAATTCCCTCCGCACCTGCTCAAACTCGAAATAACCGAATCGATCTTTTTTGAACATAAAGGAAAAGCCGTCGAAATACTTCACCAACTGCGCGACTTCGGCATCGAAATAAATATTGACGATTTCGGCACAGGCTATTCGAATCTGAGCTATTTGATGCAGCTTCCGATTTCCACCCTAAAGATTGATAAGTCGTTTATCTCTCCAATCGGAGAAAACGGCGAGAACATTGAAATCGTCGAAATAATTGTAATGATGGCACGAAATATGGGAATGAAAATTATCGCCGAAGGCATCGAAAACAAAGTTCAGCTTAACCAGTTGAAAAAACTCAACTGCGAAGGCGCGCAAGGCTATTTTTTTTCCAAACCGATGCGTTTTGAAGAAGTTTCGGCTTTTCTCGATGAAGATGTTGATATTAGCACAAAATCGCCGTCCAAATTTGAAGGCGTGGAAGTTCTCTCGACAATTCAATAACCAGTTCTAAAAAATTGCGGGAAGCTGCGGATAGTTTAGGAGTAAAAATCTGCAGCTTCCCGCAATTTTCTGTATTTATCCACTTTCCTTCTGCCTATCGTTGACAACCTGCGCGTGTCCGAGAACCGCGACGAGTGAAACTCCGCCGACGATGTTGCCGAGAAGGGTCGGAAGCATCCAACCGACCAAAAAAGTTGACCAATCGGCAAAACCCGTCATCACCGCATAACCGGCTTCGACCGAACCGGCGATGATGTGCGAATAACCGCCGAGCGCGACCAGATAAGTCATTATTATTATTACCCAAACCTTCGCGCTGTCGGCGGCGGGCAAAAGCCAGACCATCATCGCAATCAGCCAACCGGCAAAAACCGCCCGCAGAAAAATCGTCAGCCAAGTTCCCTGCATCGCTTCGCGCCCGATTTCGCCGAAAACTTGTTTTACGTCGGCGTGAAAAATATCGGTATGCGCGACGACATATGCGAAAATAAACGCGCCGATTATATTTGTAACAAAAACGATTCCCCACAGCCGGAGAACACACAACAAAGTTTCGATATTTTTTCGCAAAAGCAGCGGCAACACGACGGTCAGCGTATTTTCCGTAAATAACTGCTGGCGACCGAGAATGACGATTAAAAATCCGATGCTGTAACCGAACTTGGAAATAAGCGGTCGCCATTCGGTATCGGGCAGATGCGAGCGCAGCAAACCTTCGGAAACAAGCGAAAATCCCATCGAAAGTCCAGCCGCGAGTGCCGACCAAAAGAGCGACGAAGACTTGCGTTTTAATTCAAACTCACCTTCTTCCCGAACGGTTTCATAAACCACCGCCGCGCGAGGCGTGCCGCGTTCCTCGACTTGCTTTTCCTCGACCGCCGTTAAATCCGGTTTGTCCTTTTTGGATTCTTCATTTTGTTCGTCTTCGGTTTTTCTCATAAATTGTTGTCTGAATTTCTAATGAAAAACTCCGCAATGCGGATGCAGAGTTTTTTAATCATAATAAATTTTAATTTTACTGCTTGAAAACAAATGATATTTTTATCCGAGTTTGCAGAAATCGCCCTGCGCGACGATGCCGCCGGCATCTTCTCTGTCAATTGTGCCTTTTGCCGCGTCTTCGTTTGAGAATAAATATTTCAAAAGCGGCGGCGCAATCAAAGTCGTCGCCACGACCATAAACAGCACGACCCCGTAAAGCGCGTCGTCAATTACGGCAAGTCCAAGTCCGATCTGCACGACGACAACGCAGAATTCGCCGCGCGGCGACATTCCGACACCGACCTGCGCCGCCCGTCGCCATCCCAAAGACATCGCCGCTAAACCGCAGGCGATCCATTTGGTAAACAAAGCGATTACCGTTACCAGAACAGCCAGAGCGATGATGGACGGATTTTCAAAAACGTCCAATTTTAACTGCATTCCGATATTGACGAGAAAAAAAGGTACGAGAAATTCGGTTACGGCGTTGGTTTGTTTGTGAATAAATTTTACTTTTTCGCTCGCTTCGGCAAGTGCCATTCCCGCCAGAAACGCCCCGATTATCGCCGCCACGCCGATATAAATTGCCGCCACCGACAAGCCCAGACATAAAATTAAACTAAAGACGAAAAAAGAATCGCCGATTTTCAGACGCTCGATGCTCGGCGCGAGAAAAGTCATCATTTTCGCGCCGACGGAACCGATAAAAAGAGTAAAACCAATGGCTAAAACGGTTGTCGTAACGATTTCCAGATAATTTATCGCGCCCTGCGCCGAACTCGAAACGATGGACAGAATAATCAAACCGAGAATATCGTCAATGACCGCCGCACCCAAAATAATTCGGGCAGTCGGCGCGTCCAGCAAACCGAGTCTTTGCAGCACGCGAGCCGTGATGCCGACTGAAGTTGCCACCAGAGCCGTGCCGATGAAAACCGCTTGAATATTGCTGCTGCCCCACGCGATCATCAAAAGATAACCGCCGAGAAATGGTATTATTATTCCGAGAATCGCCACGAGCGCGGCGATTTTTCCGACCTTCAAAATTGCTGAAGGTTTTGTTTCCAAACCGACTGTGAACAATAGAAAAACAATGCCGATTTCGGCGAGCAGATTTGTAAATTCGGACGGTTCGACCCAACCCAAAATGCTGCCGCCGACGATTACTCCGGCGAGAATTTCGCCGACAACCGCCGGTTGACGCAGACGCTCGAAAATTTCGGCGGCAATCTTCGCCGAAACGAACATAATAAACAGCGTCAACAGTATTTTCGCCGAGTGATTCGGTGCGGCAGTTAAGAAAAAATTCGTAATTCCCATTCGGTTTTGTTGAGGTTTTATAAATTACCGTTGATAGCTAAACCACTATTTCTTACAAAAATCGGAAAGCCGCTTTTAATAATAGATAGTTTGTAAATTTTCCGAATTTTGCATCGTTTTCACAAAAAGCGACGCTAGAAAAAAGTGTAACAACACACAATTTTATCACAACCGATGGCGACCGTCTTGAAACAGAGCTTTTATTTTTGTTTTTGGTAAAATGCTCGAATGAACGCAGAAAAAGAAGTAATTCACCAAAAACTCAATGAAGAGCGGCTGACTTTGCTCGAACAGCTTGAAGATTGGCTCGAAACACCGATGCTTATTTTGGGTTTTGTCTGGCTCGCGCTTTTAATTTATGAATTTATTTATAAATTATCGCCCGCGCTCGAAATTCTCGGTTCGGTTATTTGGATAATTTTTATCCTCGATTTCGCGCTGAAATTTTTACTTGCGCCGGCGAAAATCAAATATTTAAAGTCGAATTGGCTGACCGCGCTCTCTCTGATCGTTCCGGCTTTGCGGGTGTTTCGGATTTTTCGCGTCGTGCGTATTTTGCAGGCGGCGCGTGTCGCCAGAGGTTTGCGGCTGTTTCGGTTTGTTACTTCGCTTAATCGCGGAATGAAAGCGTTGAGTGCGACTTTCGGACGGCGCGGTTTCGGCTACGTCGTCGCGCTCTCAACGATTGTTTGTTTCGCGGGCGCGGCGGGAATCTACGCATTTGAAAATGAAGTGCCGAACGGAATTCATTCTTACGGCGAAGGTTTATGGTGGACGGCAATGCTTTTAACGTCAATCGGTTCGGACTATTTTCCGCACACCACCGAAGGGCGCGTATTGTGTTTTATAATCGCGCTTTACGGTTTCGCCGTGTTCGGTTATGTAACGGCGACGCTGGCGACTTTTTTTGTCGGGCGCGACGCGGAAAACGCGGAATCGGAAATCGTCGGAGCAGAAGATATTAGATCGTTGCGCGATGAAATTACGGCTCTGCGAACGGAAATCAAATCTCTGTCACAGCGTGTCGGCGCGGCAAATCACGAGTAGATTCTAAAGCTGTTCGTGTAAAATTAAAATGAAATTTTGGAACTAATTTTGCCAACTGCCGATTAGATGATTGAATACTTAAATAACTTGACATTTTATACTTTACGTTCTACATTCTTTTGCAAAAAAATGAACGGTTAAAAGTGTAAAATGTAAAATAATTGCGTCCTTCGGCAAGATGTTCGATTTTGAAAACGAAATCTAAAAATCAAGAAAATTTAAACAAGAAAGGTGAATAACGGCAGCGAATTTTTAATCGGAACCGCGCAAAACTAAGCGGTAACATAAAAAGTTAATACTCAAAAAACTATGAACAGATTAAGGAAATTGTGGCTCGATTTAAATTCAAGTTTGTGGTTTCTACCCGGATTAATTGTCGCCGGAAGTATCGTTTCCGCGCTTGTTTTGGTGGAATTCGACAAGCAAATCAGCGGCAATTGGATCAGCGGTTATCCTCGACTGTTCGGTGTCGAACCGTCCGGTTCGCGTGATATGCTCGCCGCCGTTGCCAGTTCGATGATAACCGTTGCCGGAATCGTGTTTTCGATTGTCATCGTCGCGCTGTCGCTCGCCTCGACGCAATACACGCCGCGCATTTTGCGGAATTTTATGCGCGACCAGATCAATCAAGTCGTCCTCGGCGTTTTCGTCGGAATTTTCACTTACTGTATCGTAGTTTTGCTAACAATTCGCGGCGGCGACGAAAATGTTTTCGTGCCGTCAATCGCCGTCATCGTCGGGGTTTTGCTTGCGCTCGTCGGCATCGGCTTTTTGATTTTTTTTATTCATCACACCGCCGTTTCGATTCAGGCTTCTTCGATCATCGCGGCGGTTTATGACGAAACAATTGAAGTGATTGACGAACTTTTTCCGCATCGTTTGGGTATCAATGCGCCCGATGAAGAAATCGAAAATCTTAAAAAACTCGAAACGGCAATGAATTGGCAAACCGTTTCGGCGACGAAAACCGGCTACATTCAAAATATTGACATCGAAAGTCTGCTTGATTTTACGCGGACGCGGGAAATCATTGTGCGGATGGAACACGGTGTCGGCGAATTCGTCATCGGGGGTGCGCCTCTCGTCGCCGTAACTGCTTACTTTCCTGAAAATAAACTCATTCTCGACGACAAATTCACCGGACAAATAAACGACATTTATTCCATTGATAATTTCCGCACGATTGATCAGGACGCGGCGTTCGGCATTCGTCAGATCGTTGACATCGTAATGAAGGCACTTTCGCCCGGCGTAAATGATACGACAACAGCGGTTATCTGTATTGATTATCTGACGGCGATTGTTTCGCATCTCGCCGCGCGTCCTTTTCCGACGCATTTTCGCTTTGCCGACAATCGTCTGCACGTCATTTCAAAAAGTCCTTCTTTCGTAGATTTGCTCGATTTGGCGTTCAACCAAACGCGCCAAAACGCCTTTAATAATGTGGCGATTATTTTAGGAATGCTGCACTCGCTCGAAAAAATCGTGCTTCGCCTGCGGGACGGGAAAGATTTGCACAATAAACAAATAAACTTACTGCCTGAAGATCGTCAAACGCGGCTCGAAAACGTCGCGCGGCATCTGCAAATGGTCATAGACGACGCTCGTGAAAACGTCGAATCCGAAGATGATTGGACGCAAATTATGGAAAATATCAGCAAAGTTTTAGATGATCTCGACTGGCAAAGCCTGATTATCGTAAAACCGAAAACGAGTTCCGCCAACCAATCAAAATTCAATCTTCGAAAATAAGAAAAAGTTTTACGCCCGGAGCGCGTTATTAAATAGCTTCAACCGTTTGTTTGGAATCAAAACCGTCATCCGGCAAACCCGCGATTTCTTCGTCAACTTCTCTGATGAGTTCTTCATAAACCGCTTCGGAGATCAAACCGCCGCTGAGCATTTTCGTCAAAGCGGCACGCTGCGCGTTTAAACTTTCGCGCTGTGCGTCGTCGCGTTCTTCAAATTGCAGTTCAGGATGTTTTTTGAGCAGTTCGTTCTGTGCGGCAAGCGCATCGGCAACTTGTTTTTGTAATTCGGGTTCGATTTCCTGCCAAATGGTTAATGAAAATAAATTTCCCAGATACATTTCCTTGATGCGGCGGAAAGCGGCTTGCGCGGCGATAAGTCGTCCGTGCCGACGTTCGTATTCGAGTTCGAGCGGCGGCGCGATGCCGATTCCCAAACGTCTTAACAAAAACTGCATCGTCGTTCCTTGGGCGAGCAGAGTAAATAAAACCACGCCGAAAGTCATCACGCGCAGAAGTTCGCGTTCGGCAAGCGCGAGCGGCAAGCTCAACGCCAATGCTAAACTGATTGCGCCGCGCATACCGCCCCAGAAAAGAACGTGCCGGTAAGCGAGCGAAATTTTGTTCGGACTTAAATTTGCCAAAGCCGTTACGCCATAGACGACCAGCGCGCGGCTCAGCAAAACCGCCGCCAGCGCAATCACAATCGGCAGCAAGTTCGCTCCGATTTCGCGCAGATTCACGTCCAAACCGATTAATAAAAAAACCAGCGAATTAGCGACAAAGGCGAGAAATTCCCAAAAATTAAACAAGACGATTCTGGTTGTCGGCGACATTCCCTTAAAACCGAAGTTTCCTATCAGAACGCCGGCGGCGACAACCGCTAAAACGCCGGAAACGTGAAAACGCTCGGCGACCAGATACGCGCCGAAAGCGAGAACTGTCGTCAGCATCGTTTCAATCAAATAATCATCTACGCGGGCGATAATCTGCGCGATCACCCAGCCCGAACCGATTCCGATCAGCAAACCGCCCGCCGACACGCGAAAGAAATCAACAACTGCCGATAAAATATCAAAAGTATCGTGCGAGTCGCCGTTACTGCCGACAACGGCGGACAAAGCGACGGCGAGTATTAATTTAAAAAGCACAATCGCCGTTCCGTCGTTAAAAAGACTTTCGCTTTCGACGAGCGTCGTCAAACGCTTCGGCGCACCCAACGCTTTGAACAGCGAAACAACCGCCACCGGATCAGTTGCCGCAATCAACGCGCCGAAAACCAAACCGCTCGACAGCGAAATTCCCACGCCCCACGAAACAATTCCGCCGACAATAAAAGTCGTCAGCAAAACGCCCGGAATCGCCAATCCGACAATCGGCAGCCAATTTTCTCGCAAACTCTTAAATTCGAGGTGAAACGAGGCTTCAAAAACCAGCGGCGGAATAAACAGCGATAAAATAAGTTCGGGCGTAAGCGAAATTTCCAACGGTTTTTGAAATGTAATCAGCAAACCGACGACGACCAGCGCGACCGTATAAGGAATTCGCAAACGCCGCACGACAAGCGCGACAAGCGACACGATCAGCAGCAATTCGATAATGATGGTTTCTGTGGCTAAGAATTGTTCCATAATGAATTTATGGTTTGACAGCCCGACAAAACTTGTCAGTTGGCTGTTTGATATATTTCAGACGAGTGTCCGGTCAACAAATATTTTACTTATTCTGTAAATTTACCCGAATATATTTCACAACCATTTTGATTTGTTCATCGCTCAAACGATTTTTAAAGGCGGGCATTCCTTCGTCAGGGATTCCTTCTTCGATGTGTTCGATAATCTCCGCGTCATCATCTTTTTTTGAATGTTCGGAAATTAAACTCGCCGCTTTCAGCGTTTTTCCGTCAATCACGACCTTACCGCCCGTGCCTTCTTCTTTATGACATTTAACGCAGTTGTCCATATAGATTTTCTTTGCCGAAGCCATTTCGTCCATCGTCGTCGCCGGTTGTGCGTTAACGAGAGTGTTCGCCGGAGCATTAGCCGCAATATTTGTTTCAGTCGTAATTTTATTTTCTGCACAGGCAAAAATAAACAGCGCGATTACCGATAAAATTAAGCTGATTTTTATGATTTTCATACTTTTTTCCTTCGAAGAAATTTGATTTGCAAATGTCGAAAGTTTAACTTAGGAAATGAGATAAAGCAAAAAACATCAGGGAAATTATGAAAACAAAAAAACTATTTATCGGCGGCGAATGGCGCGAAACAAAAGAAACTTTTGAAGTAAAATCGCCTTACACACAAAAAATCATCGCGGAAGTCGCAACAGCCAGCCGCGACGATATGGAAGAGGCGATTGCCGTTGCCGAAAATGCCGCGAAGGAAATGCGAAAATTGGCACGTTTTCAGATTGCAAAAGGTTTGCGGAAAATCGCCGACGGAATCGAAGAGCGCAAAAAGGAATTTGCCGAAACGATTTGTCAAGAAGTCGCCAAGCCGATAAACATTGCCCGCGGCGAAGTCGAGCGCGGCATTGCGACGTTTAATTGGGCGGCAAGTGAAGCCGAAAGATTTGTCGGTGAAATAATTCCGATTGACACGCAAGCGGGCGGAAAAGGTAAAACCGGCTGGACTTTGCGCGTGCCGCGCGGCGTGATTTACGGCATTACGCCGTTTAATTTTCCGCTCAATCTCGTCGGACACAAAGTTGCGCCCGCGCTCGCCTCAGGCAATTCGATCATTATAAAACCGAGCGATAAAACTCCGCTGACGGCACTTCTGCTCGGCGAAGTTTACCAAAAAAGCGGTTTACCGAAAGGCGCGCTGCAAATTGTGCCGTTGGACGTTAAAAATATGGATTTAGTTCTCAAAGATGAACGAATCCAGATGATTTCATTCACGGGAAGCGCGGAAGTCGGTTGGAAACTTAAAGGACAAAGCGGGAGAAAGATGATTTCGCTCGAACTCGGCGGAAACGCGCCCGTCATTGTGGACGAAAACGCCGACATCAAAAAATCGCTTGAACGAACGACGATGGGCGCGTTTGTTTATGCCGGACAAGTTTGCATTTCCGTTCAACGAGTTTATATTCACGAAAAAATTTTTGACGAATGGACGGAAAAATTTGTCGAAAACGCGAAAAATCTGAAAAAAGGAAATCCGCTCGACGAATCAACACAGCTTTCGGTAATGATCGAAGAAAACGCGGCGAAAAAAGCGGAAAACTGGATTGATGAAGCGATCAAAGCTGACGCGAAACTTTTGTGCGGCGGAAAGCGCGACGGCGCGATGCTCGACGCGACGATTTTGACAAATACAAACGCGGAAATGCGTGTCGTGTCCGATGAAATTTTCGCGCCCGTCGCCGTCGTTGAGAAATTTTCTGATTTTGCCGAAGCCGTTGATTTATCAAATCATACGAAATACGGCTTGCAAGCCGGAGTTTTCACGCAGAATTTGGCAAACGCTAATTATGCGGCAGGAAATCTCGAATACGGCGGCGTGATCATCAACGACGTGCCGACGTTTCGCGTGGACAATATGCCGTATGGCGGCGTAAAAGATTCGGGTTTCGGGCGCGAAGGTGTAAAATATGCGATGGAAGAAATGTCGGAAATTCGGCTCGTCGTGTTAAACTCGTAAAAAAATTTTGCAGGTAGTTGTGTATTTAATAGTTTGCGTTTCAACTGTTAAATATTGATCGAAAAAGGGGAAAAGAATGTCTATACTGAGTTTTAAGTTAAAGGATTTACGAAACATACACTGGGTAGATTTCTTCAAACGTCTTTACGCGAAAGCGTTCGACGAAGAAGAAATTTTGGGCGTTTCGGCGCAGGTGGCTTTTTATTTCGCTTTCGCGCTGTTTCCGTTGCTGTTGTTTTTGGTCAGCATTTTCGGCATCGTGTTGGGTTCTGCCCAGGATTTAAGACAGCAAATGTTTTTTTATTTGCAGCAGGTGATGCCCGGTTCGGCTTACGACTTAGTGCAGAAAACTATTACGGAAGTGACGGAAGGCAGTTCGGGCGGGAAATTGACGCTTGGTTTGGTCGCCGCTTTGTGGTCGGCTTCGGCGGGCGTGGACAGTCTCAGAGGCGCGCTCAACGGCATTTATAATTTGACGGAAACGAGGGCGTGGTGGAAAGCGAAACTCGTTTCGCTGTCAACGACGCTCGGTTTGGCACTGCTCGTAACGGTCGCGCTCGGAGTCGTCTTTTACGGCGGAAAATTTATTTCGCTCGTTCTGGGTTCAATCAGTCTGCCCGTTTCCTCGCCGTTTATTCTCGGCGTTTTGCAGGTCATCGTTATTTTAATAGTTCTGGTTTTGGTCTTTTTTCTAATCTATCAATTTCTGCCGAATCACAAAGAAACCAAATGGGTTTGGGTTTCGCCGGGCGCGATTTCCGGTATTGTTTTGTGGCTTTTGCTGTCTTACGGTTTTCGGCTTTATCTGGAATATTTTAACTCATACAACAAAACTTACGGTTCGCTCGGCGCGGTCATAATTTTGCTGTTATGGCTTTATCTGACGGCATTTGTCATTGCTATGGGCGGCGTAATAAATGCTGTGTTGGAAGAATTTACAGACGAAAAAACCGCCGAAGCCGCCGCCAACAAAGCGGCTGCCAAAGAAGTCGTCGAAAATCCCGAAAAAGATTCGGCGGCGGCGAAAAAAGCCGAAACTTTAGAAAATCTCGACAAAGGTTCAGATGCCCGAACAATTCGCCGTAAAGATATTGATTCAACTCCGACTGCTAAAGATGACGGCGCGGAAAAAAGCCCGCCGCCTGAGAAATCTACGCTCAAATTAATCGCCGGACTCGTCATCGGTTTTGTTCAAAATATCAGAAAACGCTAATAAGCCGGAGTTTTTAAAGGCGAAAGGCTAAAGTTTTTTTTACTTTAGCCTTTCGCCTTTATTCCTTCACTTTTCGCCTTTTCAAGTCATCGGTGTCAAAACAATCTGCACACGACGATTTTTGGCGCGGTTAGCGTTGGTCGAATTCGGTGCAACCGGCAAAGCTGCGCCAAAACCTTTGGCTTCGATGCGGTCTGAACTTGCGCCGAGCGACATAATTTTATCGGCGATGGTCTGCGCCCTTACTTGTGTCAAACTTTGCAATTCGTCGGGCGTTCCGTTGTTGTCGGTGTGCGCCTCGATTGTCACTTTGTAATCGGTGTTGTTCGCTAAAACCTCGCCCAACGAAGCGATATTTGTTTCGCCGTTTGGCGCAAACGTGCTGGCGCGAGTTCCCGTCCAATAATTTTCCGGCAAAACTAAAACGATTCCGCGATCATTTTGCGAAACCGCGCCAAATCTTTTTAAAGATTCCATCAAAACCGGCACGCTTGCCTGCAAACGATTGAGTTTCTGTTCTTTATCGCGCTGTTCCTGTATCACCTGATTTTGCGTTTCGAGCGAGGCGAGTTTGATTTTCGCGCCTTCCGCGTCCGATTGAGATTTGTTGAGTTGGTCGCGCAATTCTTTGACTTGATTTGAGTAATTCAGCGCGTCGCGTTCGGCGAGTTCGCGGTTGCGAATTTCGCGGGCGAGTTCCGATTTGAGATTGGCGATTTCGTTTTGCGCGTCCTGAGTTTTTTCTTCCTGCTCGCGTAAATCAGCGTCCTGACGCGATTTGACATTGCGTTGTTCGCGCGCTTCTTTGCGAACGGCGGCGGTCGTTTCGGCTTTGACCGCCGCGCCGATGGCTTTGCGCGAAGTTATATCAACGTCTTCTTCGGCGCGTCCGGCTTTCCAAGCGTCTTCGGCGTTTTGGTAGAGCGTTTGAGCGTTTTGCAAATCTTCCGTCGCGTCGCGTTCGGCTCCGGCGTATTTCGCCAGCGCAATCGCCTGTTTCGCCTGCAAAATCGTCGAAGGCGTTTTTGAATAATCAATTTCGGCAATTTCCGGCGTTCGCGCGTCGCTGAAATAATCGCTCGAATTTCCAAAATACTGAATCGCGCTCGTCGTCGCCAGCGTTCTGCCGCTTTTCGCATACGGATTAAGATTTTCCAGCATCACGGCGCGACTCGGACGACGCACGAGAAAATGCGGTTCAGCCGTAATAATCAAAGCGAAAGTTTGCAGCGGCGTGGTGACGGAAATTTTTGAATCGAAATC
>JBBSIE010000105.1:0-15069 GCA_038232235.1 Pyrinomonadales bacterium
AGGGATGAAGGATAGACAATAAAAATTTGGAAAATCTTTATTGTCTATCCTTCGATTATTATTGATTTAGAAGTTACGCAGTTGAAAGACAAAAAACGGAATTGACAGGGATAACAGGATAAAGAGGATAAATTTAAAACAACCAAAGATTGCCTTTAATCCCTGTTCATCCTGTTATCCCTGTCAATTTCTTTTTCCAACTGAGTAACCCCTATGATTAAAAATTACGCGCGAACTTTCGATTCCGCCGTCGGATAATTTATGTTCACCTTATTTGAACCGTCCGAAAAAGAAATCGAAAATTTTCTCGCGGCGCAGCGTGATTTGCCGTTTTCATACGAGGAAGTCGGCGCGTCGAAAAATAAAATTCCGTCCGGTTATCCGATTAACCATCACCGCGTTCAAATCGGAAACGGCGCGGACGCTTTCGTTCGCGCCAAAAACGCGATTCAAAATTGGACGATGTATCGCCTCGAATGGACGCAGCTTTTTCCCGCTGACGCGCCGTTTGCCGTTAACGAAGTGGTTTGCGTCGTCGTCAATCATCGTTTGTGCTGGTCGCTGAATCCGTGCCGCATCATTTATCTTATCGAAGAAAGCGGTGAAATCGAGCGATACGGTTTCGCGTTCGGAACTTTGCCCGGACATTCCGAAGAAGGCGAAGAAAGATTCCTCGTCGAATGGAATCGCGCCGACGATTCGGTCTGGTATGAACTGCTCGCCTTCGCCCGCCCGCACCACATTCTAGCCCGCATCGGCTTTCCGTTCGTTCCGCTGTTTCAAAAAAAATTCGCCCGCGATTCGGGACGCGCGATGCGCGAAGCCGTTCGCTGATAATAACCCGCCGAAACTCTTAAATATAAATCCGTCGGAAATCGGAAAATAAAATTCTATATGTGTAATCGCGCACAGACGAGGAAGTTATTGAATGTATATGCTGACTTTCAACCAAAGATTTAAGATTGCAGCAACGGATAAGCCGTCGCTCACTTAAGCGGGGCGAACAATTTACATTTTGTGAACGACACGCCATAAAACTGCCAAAAGGCTTTGCATATCCAATGCCTAGCCGAAAGCGGTAGAGGATAAACAAAGATTTAATCGTGTATGAACAATACCTTTCACAGGCGGCTATTAAATCTAAGGAGTAAAAATTATGTTGAAACAATTTATTTTATGTTCAGCCGCAATCGCGCTGACCGCCGTTTTTACGGCTTTACCCGTCGCCGCTCAAAAAAGGATGAGCGACAAGAAGTTAGGAGCAGATTCGATTCAGTTGATGACAACGCCGCTTGCCGAAAAAGCCGGATTGCAAAACGCCACCGGCTCCGCTGAAGTTGATGCCAAAAATGGAATTGTGAACTTCGTCGTTACTTTGCCGGAAGGCGTGTCGCTGCCCGCCGGTTCGGTTCTCGAAGGCTGGGTTGTATCGGCGGGAACAAAAGGCGGTCCGGGACCTTCCAGTTCGTCGGATGCCGACCACAAATTTGGTCCGTCTTTCGGTATGCCGGAATTTTCTATGACGGTTCGTGAAATTCCTTATGCTTTAAGCACAGGTGTTTTATTACGAAAAGGCAGCACAAATACTTACGTCGGACGTTTCAGAATCCAAAATTCGCTGATGCCTTACAGCGCGGCGGTCGTTACGATAGAAACCGACGGCAACACGGGAAATTACGACCCGCGCCCCGGAACTCCGGTCTTAAAGGGAATGATTAAAGCCGGAATGATGGACAACGACAAAATGATGGACGACAAAATGATGAAGGATAAAATGATGGATAAAAAAGATAACTAAAAAACCTGTTTCAAACAGTAAAAGAAACGGGGAAATTTTAGGTTATCGGATTAAATGATTTTCCGTATGACGGAAAGAGAACAAAGTATTTTGGCAGTCCGGCGACGCGGGTCGAACCAAAAGCCGAAATTGTTTTGATAAATCTTATTTGCCGAACATTGTATGTTCACCGAGCCGGATCAGAAAGACGCAAACAAAGATTTTTCGCGTATTAAGAAATCGCCCGGCGGTTTCAGGACAAACGAAGGAGAAAAAATGATTTATAAAAAAAACAACAAATTTGTCTTCGGCACGCTCGTGCTGACAATTGCATTTGCGATGCAGCTAGTGTCGCCGATCATCACGTCTGCCCAATTCCAAATCGGACCAATCCAAGTTCCGGGGTTAGGGACGGGCGAAGACTTCCGGGCAGTAATTGCAGAATTTGCCAGACAGAGAGGTATCGAGAATCAGAATATATCCCGGGCATTTCGGGCATCGCTGATAGAATTTTTACGGCGCGACGACATTCGTCGGCTGCCGTTGCAGCTTCAAGTGCAGCTTTTAGAAGATTTTGCGCGACCGCATACCTACGAACCCCAGACAGCCTTTAGCGAAGCTGACACTCCGAGTCAACTCGTTCAATATTTTCTGCTCGATACGACTCAGTTTCAGCCGAATGTTTTCACGGCAATCATACCGGGCATCAATGACGGAACTCGTCCGACTGCCGCCAACGCCGCCAACGAACAACTGCCGACCGTCGGAGCTGTCCGCACCGTTGTCGAGCCGAAAGTCGGTTTTCCGACCGATCCAAACGATCCGCGCACTTTGATTGATATGTTTACGGACGTTTCCGGTCTTTTTGTCATTAACAACGAATCGGGCTGGTATGAAGGATGGATTATCCGCGACATCAAAGTTCCGCCGGTCGCCGCGCCGCGCTCTAACGGCAGAGCGCAATACGGAACGATGACACCGGCAGACCGCGCCGCGAATGCCGCCAAAGGAACGGGCAACAACGCCATCACCGGCAACTTTGCCACGACTGACGGCAATGCGTTCCGCAAATTCAGTCCCGCCGACCGTTTTCCCGAGATTCAATCAAACATTATCCCGATTCCGGTCAGTCTCGGAAGTTTCAACGCTCTCCAGCAGAGCGACGTTCACGCTTACTGGGAGTTCAATCCGGGAACAAACTGGATTTTCCCGCATTATGAACTGCCATTTACAGGCGGCACGCCGGGGAGTTTTATGAACAGAATGCTCGGCGGAATCACGTCTATCGTTCCCGGTTCGGGACCGAACGGAACGGGACCGCGCCCGTTTATGAGCATTCTCGGCGGCAACGATCCGCTCATCTTCGGCGACAACCCGAACGATCCGCGCGACCCGGATCGCGCAGAAGTCAGCAGTCCCGATGACCCGGATCGTCCGACGGTGGGCAATCCCGCGCATTTGGAAACACGCAATCGTTTTATACCCAGCCGACTGACTGAGGAAGTTCTCTTCGACGTGATGGTGCGAATCTCATCATTCGAGCCGGGGGTTACCAACGTCGGACAGCGATTCTTCGACGCATATGCGTATGAAGTTTCGTTGATTGACCAGAACGGCGACGGCATCCTTTCGTTCGTCGAGGCGGACATCAACGGCACGTCTGATGGTTTGCCAAACACGCGGCTGTATCTTCCGGTAACGGCATTCAACCGCTACGCAATGACGCGCGAGATTGACGACGGTTTGCTCGCTCCGCGCTTTGCGCCCGGACAACGCGGCTACACGATGAGCGGCGATGCTGTTTTAGTGAATCCGGCGGTGCCTGCATCTATTCCACGTGACGCGGATAATCGGTAAGCAAAAGAAACGGACGATCACACGATAGTGATTTCAAAAAATATCGGTGCTATAATAAGTCAAAGATTTTTAGCACCGATATTTGGATGAAACTATTTGTCCGAACAATATATAAATAATCCGCATTATAATTATGCACTTTTGAAACGCTTTTTATTTTTGGAAAAAGCGGATTGGAACTTTTTTAGTAATTATTGACTTATAACGACTAATCGCCGAAGCATTGTAAAAATAGCTTCTCCGTTTGGTTGTTTAAGTAGTCGAATATGGAGAAAGCTAATAAGAAAGTATTTGAATCGAATTTAGAACCGATTCTCGGCACAGCTTACGGCGTGGCTTTGCGCTTGACACGGAATCCGTCGGATGCTGAAGATTTGGTGCAGGAAGCGGCATTTAATTCCTTTTGCGGTTTTCAAACTTTTCAGGCGGGAACGAATTTCAAAGCGTGGTTTCTGCGAATATTAACTAATGCTTTTTATAAAAGATACGGCAAAAAACAGAGCGAACCCGAAATTGTGGATTTGGAAGATGATTTGACGCTTTATTTGTATAATAAAACGTGCGAAGCCGGATTATACGATGTCTGCGAAAATCCGGGAGAAATTCTGCTTCGCAAAATGGACGCGGAACAGATTACGGCGGCGATTGCGGAATTGCCGGTCGAATATCGCGTGGTTGCGGCACTTTATTTTATGGACGAGTTTTCATATCAGGAAATCGCCGATATAATTGATTGTCCGGTTGGAACGGTGCGTTCGCGTCTGCATCGCGGCAGAAAATTATTGCAAAAATCGCTGTGGCAGGTTGCCGAAGAACAAGGAATCGTCGCCGAATATTCGGGCGCGAAGGGAACGGGAAAATGATAAATCAACTGACTTGTGAAGAAACATTTCGGCAGCTCGACGATTTTATAGACCGCGAATTGAGCGAAGAAGATTGTCGTCTTGTGCAGAAACATCTCGACATTTGCGCCATTTGCTCGAAGGAGTTTAATTTTGAAGCGGACGTTTGGAAAGAAGTCCGCACCAAATTAAAGCGCACCGTTGTTCCGCCGACTCTGCGCGAAAAGTTGTCGCTTTTTTTGAAAGAAACCGAATGTTTTGAACCGGACGAAAGTTAGCTGCAAATCAATTCCGACACAAACCTCGTATTACAAAACTCTTTTCCAATCCTGTTAATGCCAATCCAAATTATGCAGAAACCCGCTGCGCTCATAAGTGTAAAAATACGCTCTTACTTCGTGCGGGCTTCTGCATGTTTTTGATTTAAAACCATCTTTTTTAATTTTACCGGGAACTTTTTTCTTCCGAATTGACTTACATTTACACAACCCATTTTTCTAAAAAGCTAAACGGGTGAATAAATTACAAATAAGGGAAGAAAAATAATGAACAAAAATACAAAAAGTTACACAATTGGAAATTTACAGCGGGTGTTGGCAGTATTTGTCTTGACGGTTTTTGCATTCGGCACGGCAGTGTTCGCGCAAACGCAAATAGGTCCCGGAATACCGGTATTCACTCCGAGACCACGGATAAACGCCGCCGGTGCGGTATTTGCAATGACTAATGCAACCGCAGGCAACGCGATTGTTACATACGCCCGCGCACAAGACGGCACATTAACGAGGCTTGCTACTGTCAGCACACGCGGTCTGGGTCAAGGAGTTGACACCGATACGCAGGGACCGCTCAGACTCAGCCCGGACAATCGTTTTCTGTACGCGGTTAATCCCGGGAGCGACAATATCAGCGTGTTTGCAGTGAATGGAACAAGCCTCACATTTCTGCAAATCGTGGATGCCGGCGACCAGCCTTTGAGCTTGACTATTCACGGTAATTTGCTTTATTCGATGGACGGTTCGGTTGCCGGAAACGGAATTCGCGGTTTTAGAATCGCATCCGACGGAACTTTAACTCAACTGCCGAATTCATTCAGGGCTTTGAGTTCGAGAGTCGCCGTTCCGGGCGACGTTGAGTTTAGCCCCGACGGAAGTGTGATTCTTGTTACGCAAAAGGTAACCAATGAATTAATCGCACCTTTTCACATTATAGACGCTTTCACGATTGGAACAGACGGCTACGCCAGTGCAATGCCGATAAAAAATAGATCAAACGGTATTCGTCCGTTCAGTGTAACCTTTCGCAGCGACGGCAAATTGATTGTGGTCGAATCTAATAACGCCGAAGACAATCTATCCGCCGCGTCTTCTTATCAACTAAATCCTGACGGCACATTAACGCTAATTAGTGCTTCAGTTCCCAACGGGCAGACTGATGTTTGCTGGGTGGTAATTACCAACGACGGACGTTACGCTTATACGGCAAACTTTGGCGCCGGAACAATTTCCAGCTATCGCTTCGATCCTGCCGGAAATTTAACGCTGCTCAATGGCAGGGCGGCTTTTTTTGGAATGATGAGCCAGCCGGTGGATATTGATTTCAGCGCAGACGGTCGTTATCTCTATCAACTTCTAAGAGGAAGCGGCGCGGTTGCATCGCTTCGTGTAGAAAATGACGGAAGCCTGACAACTTTGGGTGTGCTTACCGGCGGTCTTCCCGTGAACAATGGTGCTTCCGGTTTGGCGGCTTATTAAAGTCAAATGAATTAACCCTGCAAAATACGTGAAAGGAAGGATGAATATGACAAAAATCACTCATCTTTCCTTTCTACCGGTTAATGCCGGAGGATAATGATTTGACATATTATTTGTAATAAAAATTAAAGAGATATAAGATCACGATAATAATTAATTCAGGAGGTTAAAAAGAAATGAGCCAACGAATAAAAGTAGGATTTTTATTGGTTTTCGTTTGCATTTTAAACGCGCTCGGAGCGGCTTGCACAAATCAACCGAAGAACACGGGAACGGCAAACAGCGAACCGTTGATCAAAACCGAACCCGCAAAACTGCCGAGCGACAAAGGCGATACGGTTGCCACGGGCGGAGCGACGGGATTAATGAATGCGGCGGCAACCGGCAATATGGCGGAAGTCGAACTCGGAAAATTAGCCGTCGAAACAGCGGAGAATCCCGAGGTTAAGAAATTCGGGCAGAAAATGATTGAAGATCATTCAAAGGCACTCGAAGAATTGAAAAAATTAGCAGAGCAGAAAAATACACCTTTGCCGCCTGATATTTTGCCGACGCAAAAAGAAGCAAAGGAGAAATTATCAAAATTAAGCGGTGCGGAATTTGATAAGGAATATGTCAAAACAATGGTCGAAGACCACAAAAAAGACGTAACGGCGTTTGAA
Source organism: Pyrinomonadales bacterium (assembly GCA_038232235.1). Lineage (GTDB taxonomy): Bacteria > Acidobacteriota > Blastocatellia > Pyrinomonadales > Pyrinomonadaceae. The sequence continues at coordinate 6,893 of JBBSIE010000105.1, forward strand.
GCGGCGACAAAAACCGTCGGAGATGCGGACGTTAAAGCATTTGCCGAGAAAACTTTGCCGACTTTGAAAATGCACTTGGAAATGATCCAAGGCATCGCAAGCAAAATGAACTTAGAAATGAAACCGTAAAATAAATAATCATTACAATTTTAATGATTTATTGACAGTTGAAGGGAGAAAAAAATGGCAACAACAATAGTAAATACAAATGAGGGCGGATTAGGTTTTACGCTGGAAAATATCGGAACAAATGTTCTTAGATACGGATTGGTAATAATTTTGTTATGGGTCGGAGCCTTGAAATTTACCGCTTACGAGGCGGAAGGCGTTCAGGGATTTGTCGCAAATTCTCCGCTGATGTCCTGGATGCTCAGTATAATGAGCATCCATGCGATTTCGTCGCTGCTCGGCGTTGTCGAAATTGTTCTGGGAATTATGATTGCAACGCGGTCTTTCGCGCCGCAGATTTCGGCAATCGGCAGCATCGGCGCGATTATTATATTTCTGACTACGCTGAGTTTTACTTTAACGACACCGGGCGTTTGGCAGCCGGGTTACGGCTTTCCGTTTCCGTCGCCGATGCCGGGACAGTTTCTGGCAAAAGATATAGTATTGCTCGGCGCGGCAGTCTGGACGGCGGGCGAAGCCTTGATCGCCGCTCGTGTGCCGGTGCGAAACGAAGTTTAAAAGATATTTCAAAGACAAATTTCAGATAGTTTAATTTGTCCGGCGGCAAGTAAATTTCTGCACTTTTCCGCAAACATTTACTTGCCGAATATATTTGTGTCATTTATCCTCGTCCTTGCAGATTCTTGCGCTCAATCCACAGCCCAATCCTTTGCAAACCGCCGTTGCCAAAAGTTTTTTTTGCATCTGAATAAGCATTTTATACGAACTCATATTCAAGTTATTCAGTTACCGGTTAGGCATAAATATTGATGCCAATAATATTATGCTATATACTGCAAATTGATAACCAAATATTGAAACAATTTCAGTCGAAACGATTTTTCAAACTGTTTATTTTATTTATGCGAAAGAAAGTTTATATGTTCGCCGCGCTTTTAATTTTCGCTTTAGTCGGACTAACAGCGGCGCATCCGCTCGGAAATTTTACCGTTAATCATTATTCGCGGATTGAAGTCGAAAAATCACAGATTAAAATTCGCGCCGTTTTGGATATGGCGGAAATTCCGACATTTCAGGAATCGCAGAAAATTGATACGAACAAAGACGGGACGCTTTCCCAAGATGAACTAAATGCTTTCGCGGAAAATTTTACGCCCGAATACATTGCCAATTTACAGCTTTCCGTTGACGGCGCACCTTTGCAGCTTCGTTCGACCAAAGCAAATATCGGACTGGAACAAGGCGCGGCGAATTTGCCGATTCTCAAAATAAAGTGGGATTTGGTCGCCGATTTGCCGAATTTGGATGCAGCCGCAGTTCATAAACTAAATTTTGAAAATAAGAACAACCCCGAACGCATCGGCTGGAACGAAATTGTCGTCGAGCGAGTTAGCGGCATTAACATTTTTAACAGCACCGCATTTGGCAGCGGCATTACGGACGAATTAAAAGCGTATCCGGGCGAAAATCTCAACGCGCCGCTCAGCGAAAGAAAGGCGGAATTTTCTTTTACATCTTCGGCACTCGCCGCCGATGTCAAACCTTTGCAAAACCGCGACGGACACATTTCCACACCTGTGGAAAAAGATAGATTTGCCGAATTAATCTCCGTTCCCGAAGTTACGCCGTCCATAATTTTGTTCGGACTTCTGCTTGCATTCGGCTTGGGCGCGATGCACGCGCTTTCGCCCGGACACGGGAAAACGGTTGTCGGCGCGTATTTAGTCGGTTCACGCGGAACACCGAAACACGCGCTTTTTCTCGGCGCGACCGTGACGATTACGCACACGCTCGGCGTTTTCGTGCTTGGTTTAATCACAATTTTCGCTTCCAAATACATTCTGCCCGAAAAATTAATGCCGTTTCTGAGTTTCGTTTCGGGACTAATGGTTTTCTTTATCGGCATTTCGCTTTTCAAAGACAGATTATTTGGAGCGATGGGCTGGAAATCGTCTTCTCATCACGACTTCGATTCCTCGCACGACGAAGAACATAAAAATTTAAGCGAAGAAGCAGACTCGCTTGACGAAAACCTCGATCACGAGCATTCTCAACCGCAAAGCGGCTTTACGCATTCGCACGGCGGCTCGACGCATACGCATTTGCCGCCCGCCAATGTTACGTGGAAAAGTCTTCTGACGCTGGGAATTTCCGGCGGACTGCTTCCGTGTCCGTCAGCTTTGGTGTTAATGCTTTCGGCGATAAATTTAAATCGCGTCGGTTACGGACTTATTCTGACACTTGTTTTCAGCATCGGTTTGGCAACAACATTAACCGTCATCGGCTTGGCATTTCTCTACGGCGGCAGAGCGTTCGGCGGTTCGAGACTTGGGGAAAGCCGCATTGTCAAAGCATTGCCGGTATTGAGCGCGTTGATAATCACTTGCTTGGGCGCAGTTATTTGTTACACATCTCTTTAATTCAATAAATTAAAATTTTCTCACGCTTGATTATTCGTGTTCGTGATGATGTTCGTGAAAGCGGTGCAGATGTGAATGCGAATGTGTTTCGCCGGACGAATGCGCGTGTTGATGAGCGTGAATCAGATTCGTGCTTTCCAGTAAATTCGTATTTGCCAAAATTTGAGCCGGAGTTCCTTCACCGGCGACGCGACCGTTTTGGAAAACAAAACAATAATCCGCAATATCTTCGACAATATCCAAATCGTGCGTCGCCGTAATCACCGTTTTTGTTTCGTTTCCCCAACCGATCAGAAAATCAACGACTCGTCCCTGACTTTTCGGGTCGAGCGCGGCGGTCGGTTCGTCCAATAATAAAACATGCGGATCAAGAATCAATACGGAAGCGAGCGCGACGCGCTTTTTTTCGCCGCCCGAAAGTCTGTGCGGAGAGCGATCTTTCAAGTGCGTGATTTCCATCATTTCCAAAGTTTCGCTGACGCGCCGCCGAATTTCGTCTTTTTCCCAACGAAGCTGCAAAGGTCCGAAAGCCAATTCGTCGAAAACCGTCGGGTTAAAAAGCTGAACGTCCGGGTTTTGAAAAACCAGCGCGACGCGCCGCCGAAATTGAAACGCGAATTCTTCATCCTGAAACGCTTCTTCCGTCAAAACGTCGCCAAATGCGGAAATCGTTCCGCTGTCGGCAAAATAAAGCGCGTCGAGCAGACGCAGAAAAGTTGATTTTCCCGAACCATTCGCGCCCAAAACGGCTATTCGTCGGTTTTCTTTAATCGTCAGCGACAAACCGTTCAGAGCCGTTAAATTGTTGTAACGAAAAACAACGTCCCGCACGTCAAAAATAGTGTCCGACATATTTCCAAATCTAAAAATTAAAATTCAGCAGTGATTCCAGCGAATTTTGCCGACCGAACCAGAATGCCAAAACAGCGATTAACAAAAAGGCGAAAAACGCCAGCCAATCGTTTTTATTCATCGTAAAATCGTCGAGCGAATAAACTTCACCGCGAAAACCGCGCGACTGCATCGCCAGATAAATTTCGCTGTTTAATTGGAAACTTTTCGTCAGCAAAACACCGATGCTGCCGGCGGCTATGCGCCGACTTTCGCTTCCGTCAAGTTTGCCGATCAGCCGCGCCTGACGCGCTTCAAACATATTCTGCGCCGTTTCCAGCATCACGAAAATATAACGATAGGTCATTCCCAAAATAACGACGAATACAACCGGCACGCGCAACACGCGCAAACCCTTCAAAACTTGCGTCCAAAGCGTGCAGAGAATCAACAAAAGCGAAAGTGTAACAGTCGTTTCAACGCGCGAAATCAGATAACCCGCGCTCGTCAAACCCTGCGCGATAATCGTCCAGCCGAGCAGCGGCAGACGAAAAACCGCATCGCCCGGAGTGATAAAAATAACCGGCACGGCGATAGTTCCCGTAAAAGTCAGCGCACTCAGCCACGCTCTGGCTGCCAGAGTTTTAATCGGAATATTTGACATGAAAGCGAGCAGAAGAGCGACCGCGAAGATAAAAAAAATCGTAAAAAAATTTCGCGCCAGAGTCGTGTCAACGATTAACATTAAAAGTCCGATGATTTTCACACGCGGATCGAGTCTTTGCAGAAAACCGTCGGTTTGCGCGAGTTCTTCGGCAAAAAGAGCGCGTTCCGTTTTGCGGACTAAATTCGACAGCGTTCGTTCGACAAAACTTCCGCTGCGTTTTTTTCGCGGTGAAGATGATTTTATTATTTGATTTGAAACAGGATTCACCTTAAATAATTTCCGATTCAGGAGGCGCGTTTTTTTCGGTGATGGATTGCTTCCGCACAATCCAGCCGATTAACAAAAAGACTAAAATAATAAGTCCCGCGCCGAACATTGCCGATAAGATATAACCGAATTCCTGACTGCCGATAAAAGCCGGAGCGTAATCGGGCATCGGCGCAGTCCAAACGGCGGCGAGTTTTTCGAGTCCTTCGGGCGGCGCACTCGGCGGTGCTTGATTATGAGAAGCGGCGGCGATTTGTTCGCGGACTGACGGATTGGCAAAATCCTGCGCTGACCATTCGCCCCACGCAGTTCCGGCGGCGAGCAGTCCGAGCGGCGTTAAAATCATCAGTGCCGCCAACCCGATCCACAAAGGTTTGGTCGAAAACCAGCCGGTTTTTTCTGCAATTTCACTGTTCGGCGCGTCCGGCGCGGTTAATTTCAAAAGCGACGGATCGGAACGCTGAAGATATGCGACAACTCCGCCCGCCGTAATTAATTCGGCAAGTCCGGCGAAGGTTAAGTGTCCGATCATCATCGCCGGAATCGCAATGCTCAACGGATAAGGCGCGTAAAGCGGCGCGCCGCTCGCGTCGTGAAATAATAACGGTTGAAGTCCGAATTCGATACTCGCGCAAAAAGCGGCGGCATTAATCGCGGCGTAACCGGCAAGCGCGGCGGCAATAACTCTTCTGGTCGAAGTGATTTCCGCGCGATTGGCGACGACGCGATAAACCAGCGCGGCGACCAGCGAACCGACAATCGCCATATTGAAACAATTCGCGCCGAATGCCGTGATTCCGCCGTCGCCGAAAAACAGAGCCTGAATCAAAAGTGCGACCGAAATCGCCAGCATCGAACCCCACGGTCCGAGAACAATCGTAGCGATTCCGACACCGACGGCGTGTCCGGTCGTTCCGCCCGGAAGCGGAATATTGAACATCATTATCACGAACGAAAAAGCTGCGAAAACCGACAAAAGCGGCACGAGCCGCGTGTTCAAAAGCCGTTTAACGCGGTTCAGCGCAATCGCCCAAAACGGCGCGGCGGCGGCGTAAAGAACCGCGCACGTTACAGGACTCAAATAGCCGTCAGGAATGTGCATAATTCAACTGTTCTTTGAAATTAAATCCGTAAATTATTCAACAAATCGGCGCGAAATAATTCTCAGTCGTCGCTTTTCGGCGGGTCTTTTTGAAGCTGCATTACTTCCGCAATCGAAGACATCAGTTTTTGCGCGAATGTCTGCGGCTGCGCTGTATCCGCCGCGTGAATACCGAGCAAAACGTGAATAACTTTGACCGCCGAAAGAACCGCCTGATCAACGTCTTTGGTCGAAAACCACGGACTTATTCCGATGTGAACTTCCTTTTGCGAATCGCACCACGCTTCGATATTTTCAAGATCAATCGCTTCGGCAATTTGTTCGGTATTTATTCCGTCCGGCAGTTTCAAAATCACCGAACATCGCTCGTCGTCAATCGAAAACCGACTTTCCACGCCGACCGTTTCGAGCAAACCTTCACGCATATCTTTGGCGACTTCGATCAGTGCCTGTTCGGTCGCTTTGAGCAAATTCCCTTGTTTTTGCAGTGATTTTGAATTCTCCGGCGCGGTCAGAGCATTTTCCCGTAAACCTTTCCAAACAGGCGGAATGCGCCACGCTTCGAGTTTTTCCCCGCGCACCGGCGGACCGCCGGTAAATGCCAGTTCTCAATAATCTTCCCAACGTCCAGCCCAACGACTCATAATTTTTAATTCTATTCGCTAAAGTATTTTTGTAAAATTATTCTACTGCGTTTTCGAGAAATTTTTATCTTCCTCAATAATCTAATAATATTTAATGTGTCATAAAATTACAGTTCGTAACACTAATAATAACAGATTCAACGGGAAATAAAAATTGCCTTTTTCGTATCGTTTCAGACAAATTTCGACATCTGAAAATTTGCCGAAAACAGCAATTGAAAATACACTTTTAGATTACACGAAACAGCTTTTAATTATTTACGATTGAAATATCAAAAATGCCGCAAACATACTTTATCGAAACACCCGAAAATTTTAATTTCCCGCGCACGGTTTTCAGTCACGGCTGGTGCGAACTTCTGCCGTTTGAACTCGACAAGGAAAATTGGCGTTTGAGTTATGTCTTCGATGTTGGAAAAATTCCGGTTTCGGCAATAATCAGCGAAGACGGCGGGAAAATTAAAATTGAAGCTGTGAACGGCGAAATTGACGAAGAAAAACTTACGCGCGATGTGAAACATATTTTGCGGTTTGACGACGATTTAAGCGAATTTTACAAACTCACGAAAAAAGATTTCGCGTGGCTTTCCGCGACAAACACGGGCAGAATGCTCCGTTCGCCGACGGTTTACGAAGATTTGGTGAAAACAATCTGCACGACAAATTGTTCGTGGGCTTTGACAAAAAAAATGACGATGAATCTCGTCGAAAAACTCGGAACGCCGAATGAAAACGGGAAACGCGCTTTTCCGACCGCCGAACAAATGGCGAACGAATCAGCCGAATTTTACAAAAACGAAATCCGCGCCGGTTATCGTTCGCTGTATTTTGCCGAATTAGCCGAATCTGTCGCGGGCGGAAAAATAAATCCCGAAAGCTGGCTCGATTTCGATTTGCCGACCGCCGAACTCAAAAAGGAAATGAAACAAATCAAAGGTGTCGGCGATTACGCGGCGGAAAATCTCTTAAAACTCGTCGGACGCTACGACGGACTCGCGCTCGATTCGTGGCTGCGCTCGCAATTTTACAAGAAACGCAACAACGAAACAGTTTGCGAAGACAAAGAAATTAAAAAATTTTACGAGAAATTCGGAATTTGGCGCGGACTCGTGATGTGGTGCGATATGACCGAAAGGTGGCACTCTTCTGAAGGATAAAGGCGAAAGGATAAGGGTTAAAGGTTAAAACTTATTTTCACACCTTTCGCCTTTATCCTTTAAGAAGGCGGCTGACAAATAAATTATCTTTCACCCAGAAACGCCACGGTTTTTCGGCGAACTCTCCAGCATAATCAATTCCGATGCGTTTGCCGCTTTCAATTTCGGCGGCGGAAAATGTTTTTCCTTCTTCCAGCCAAACGCGATTTCCGAGCAAATCTTCGTTGTTGTAAGTTTTATTAATGCCGAGCGCGATGCAGAGTTTTCCCGGTCCCGAAGTCAAATTTTTATCCGGCATTTTGGAATTTGAAACTACGCCTTTTTTAATATTGCGTCTTTCGCGCATAATCTCGATGCTTTCAACGGGTTCGGCGGCGCGAATCAAAATCGCGTGCGGCACGTCTTTTTCACCGACGACGGCGTTAAACTGAAAATACATTCCGTAAATAAAGAAAATATAAACAGTTCCGCCAACGGCGAACATCGTTTCGGTGCGCTTTGTGCGGCGATTTCCGAAGGAATGCGCGGCTTTGTCAATTGCGCCGAGATACGCTTCGGTTTCGACGATCATCGCCGAAACTCTTTCGCCGTTTTCCGCCGGAACAACGAGAATTTTACCGAGCAACTCACGCGCGATTTGCAAAGTATCGTCACGCGTGTAAAATTCGCGGGAAACTTTTTTCATAGTTGATAACTGAAAATGCGAATCAAGAGTTGAAAAAGTTATTGAACTGTCAGACTTACTTTGCGTCCTTTGCGCCTTTGCGGGAAATAAATCTTTCTCCCGCAAAGGCGCAAAGGACGCAAAGTAAATAATCCAATAAGTAGTCGGACACAATTATCTTATAGAATAGTTGAAGTCCGAAAAATTGATTCTTAAAATACTTCCCACTGCTCCGAGAATCTGTCTGACCGAGTAGTGCAATTGTGCTTTATCAATATAATCTGACGGACTCAGCC
>JBBSIE010000106.1:0-14172 GCA_038232235.1 Pyrinomonadales bacterium
AGGCTGACCGGAGTTCATCTGGCGACGCTGCCGACTGTGGTTATCTTTTTTGCCGCTATTTTGGGCGCGGGATTTCTGCTTTCGTGGGGCGCGGAAGCGGCTGAACAGCACGTTTCGCGCGGGCTGGCGGTGGCGGTTTTGGCTTTGATTACGGTTTTGCCGGAATACGCGGTTGATATTTATTTCAGCTATCAGGCTGGTTTGCATCCTGATTCGCAGTATGTCGGATTTGCCGCCGCGAATATGACGGGCGCGAATCGCCTGCTCGTCGGAACGGGCTGGTCGCTCATCGTTCTGCTTTTCTGGTGGCGAAGTGGAAAACGCGGCGTGCAGTTGTTTCCGCAAAACAGCGCGGAGATTGTCTTTCTCGCTCTTTCGAGCATTTACGCTTTTGTCATCGTCATCAAAGACCGGATAGACGTTTTCGACACGATTTTTCTCGGCGCAATCTTCGCCGGATACTTGTGGCGCGTCGGTCGAATGGAAAAAGAAACAAAAGATGACGATGAAGAAGAAATCGAAGTCGGACCGGCGGCTGTTTTGGAAACTCTGCCGAAAAAACAACAATATGCCGCAATCGCCGCGCTTGCCGTTTTTGCAGCTTTTGTCATCATTGTTACGGCTGAACCTTTCGCCGAATCGCTGATTGCGGGCAGCCGCGTCATCGGCATCAACGAGTTTCTGGTCATTCAATGGATCGCGCCGCTCGCGGGCGAATCGCCGGAAATTATTATCACGATTCTTTTTACGCTCGCACTGCGTCCGACCATCGCGCTCGGAGCTTTAATCAGCGACAAAATCAATCAATGGACGCTGCTCGTCGGGATGATTCCGCTCGCCTATTCACTCGGCGCGGGAACAATCGCCGCGCTGCCGCTCGACGCGCGTCAGCAGGAAGAATTCTTCTTGACGGCGGCGCAGTCGCTGTTCGGTCTCGCGCTGCTTCTTTGCCTTCGGCTGAGTTTGAAAAGCGCGTTTGCATTGCTCGGTTTATTTCTCGTGCAATTCGGTTTGGCGTTCTATTTTCACAACGACGAAAGCCGGACAATCGTTGTGCTAACTTATATGGCTTGGCTCTATCTCGTTTTAGCCGCCGGAATATTTGCTTGGAATTATCGGTGTTTGATTGAATGTTTCCGCACCGGACTGTTTACGCAAACTGCGCCAAAGATTGAGTGATGTGTTCTAAAAGTAGTTTTTGGATTAAGTAAAAATGGTGGATTTGTTGCACTTTAGCAAACGGTGCGCTAAAGACTGAGAACGCATCTGACAAATCATTAGACGTGAGAGCGAAACAGCTTCTCTTTAAAATCTTGTGTGGTAAAATGCGGCTTGTGTGAATTCAGTTTCGCCCACGTCAACTCAATCGTTCAAGGGCTTCTCTGAACATTAACCTTGCGCCTTTAGTTACTTTGTCGCTAAACTTGAGTTGTGGATTTCGGGTGGGACGAGAATAAACAAGCGGAAAATATCGGCAAGCACGAATTAGATTTTACCGATGCTTGGCAAATCTTCGACGCGCCGATGCTCGTTGATATTGATAACCGAAAAGATTACGGAGAAATGCGCTTTATTGGATTCGGCTTTTTGAGAAATTTGATTGTCGCTATCGTTTTCACTGAGCCGCACGAAGAAACAATTCGCATTATCTCTTTACGCAAAAGTATTAAAATATGAGCGAGAGCAATTTGAAAAATACATCGAAGACCAATTGGGCGAAACTTGAAACAATGACGGACGAAGAAATAGACGTTTCCGATATTCCGCCGCTTGACGAAAGTTTTTTTGCCAACACCCGCCTGCGAATGCCGCGAGGCAAAGTCGCAGTAACCGTGAGCGTGGAAAAAGACGTAAATGATTGGTATCAAGCGCAAGGCGAAGAGTCAAAAGCATTAATGAGCGCAGCACTAAAAATCTATGCGGAAGCGCATCGGGAGATACGTCGCTGAAACTAATCGTGCCATCGAACAAATCAATGGATGTGAGGGCGCGGGCAGCTTCTCTTGTAAAACTTATCTTTCTTTAGCGTAGTATTGTGCGAATTCGGCTTCGCCCTACATCATCTCAAGCGTTAAGCAAAAAATTTATTCCGTCGTTTTAGGTTTGACCGTCAAAAGTAAAACTGCCGCAAAAACTGAAATGCACGCACTGATTAAAAACGCGGTTGTCGCGCCGAATTGACTCCACAATGCGCCGAACAGAAGTGATGCCGGAAAAACCGTGATCGAAAAGGCGAGATTGTAAAAACCGAATGCCGTTCCGCGTTTTTCGGGCGGCACTAAATCGGTGACGAGAGCTTTTTCCACGCCTTCGGTCAGCCCGAAATAGATTCCGTAAATTAAAAACAAAACCCACGTCTGCCAAGCTGCGCCGACGAAGGCGAATCCGGCGTAAACCAGCGCGTAAATTATCCAGCCCGTAAAAATCAAAGTTTTTCTGCCGAATTTGTCCGATAAATCGCCGCCGATGAGCGAGAAAATTACTTTACTGAAATGCAGAAACATCCACAAAAGCGGCAAAACGGCGACGGCAATTCCGGTTTGTTCGGCGCGGAGAAGCAGGAAAGCATCGGTCGAATTCGACAGCGTGAAAAGCGCGATGACGACTAAGAATCTTTTGAAGTTACCGTCAAATTCCTTGAGCGAAAGTTTGATTTTCGGCGCGAGCGAATCGTTAGCTTTTTTGGGATTTTCGTGAACAAAAAAGACGATGACGAACAACCCAAACACGACGGGAATTGAAGCGTATAGAAAAACCTGCCGGTAATCCTGCGCGGTCGGATTTTGCGGATCAGAAGCGAAATAGGAAAGCAATATAAAAGCGATAACCGGACCGAAAACCGCGCCGAGATGATCGGCGGCTCGATTGAAACCGAATGCCAGACCGCGTTTTTCTTCCGGCACACTTCCCGCGATAATCGCATCGCGCGGCGCACCGCGAATTCCTTTACCGACGCGATCCGTTACGCGCACGGCTAAAACCTGCTGCCAGCTTCCGGCAAACGCCAGAATCGGGCGTGTCAAACTCGCCAGCGCGTAACCGAGAAAAACGGGAAATTTGCGTTTCTCGAATTTATCGCTGAAATAACCGGAAAAAAGTTTTAAAAAAGCGGCGACTGATTCGGCAAAACCTTCGATTAAACCGATTGCAAACGGTGATGCGCCAAGTGTTAAAGCCAAAAATGCGGGCAGCAGCGGATAGATTATCTCACTTGAGGTATCATTTAATAGGCTGACAAGGCTCAGCGCGAGAACATTTCCCGAAAGATTTTTGTAACGCCGGAAATAGCGTTTGATTTGAACAAACATTTACTAAAAATCAACGGGATTTTTTGATTGCCGGCGGATTTTTGACGGGAGTTTTATCCGTGCCGAACCACCACAGCGAAGCACTGCCGACGGCGGCAATCAATAAAATAAGTGCGACGATTGCCGCTCGAATCGCCATTTTGACAGCGCGTTTAAAGACAAAAAATGTCGCCGCCGCTACTGCGAGTATAAAAATTACAAAAATTATCGCGGCAATCGTCATACGCTTCTCGCTTTTTCGTTCAAGGTTTTTTCCAATTCGTCCAAATCTTCTTCGGTTAAAGCGGCATCCTGCGTTGGCAGGCGGAAATTTTCGTCCGCCCAATCGCCGAAATCAATCAATTTACAGCGTTCGGAACAAAACGGGCGAAACTCGTTTCCCATATACTCGGTTTCTTTTTTACAGGTCGGACATTTTACTTTCGGCATATATTTACAAAATCAGATTTTATCATACGAAAAAGAAAAATTGAATGCCAAGTCTGTTTGTTTCAAACCGTTTTTTTCGTTTGCGTATTTGGTTGATTTAGCCGAAGCATCAAACAAAAATCTAACGCTTTTCAGCCGCGTTCGTAAAAACAATGTCGGAAATCGGCACGTCGAATTTTGCTGTTTTTACGATAATAATTTGTTCGCCCGTATTCGGACTTTCGATTGTCCATTTGAACGGCAGCAATACGCCGCCGGTTTCACAATAATCGCTGTATTTTGTAACGCCGCGCGGCGTGTCGCGTTTCAGCAGTAGATAATTTTTGGTTGAAACATAATCGGTGATTTGTGAATTATCATTCAGCGTTTTGGCGACAATGTATGTGTCTTCGCCGCCGATTTTGGTTGTGCCTGTGATTTCAATCTTTTTATACAACTCGCGCCAATCGAGCGGCGCGTAAAAATCCGACGCGGCGCGTTCCTGCGCCAATTCCATTTCGCTTTTCGTTTCGGACGGCAAAAAACTCGATGTCGTGCCGCCCGTCGTTCCGTTAAAGTATTCGCGGATCGTGCCGAGTCGCTTCCCAAGCGCGTTTAAGGTCATCATATTTGATTTTAGATTCGGCATCTTTTGGCTGATTGTTCCCGTGCCGCTAACGCCTTGATTGACGAGATTGATGTCGTAAGTCGTTTCAAGCGTTTTATGTTTTTGCAAATTCGTTTCGCCGCCGAGCGCGTTGATCGTTCGCGTCATTAGTTCTTCGTTTGAAATCGGTGCTTTGAAATCTTCGACGCGCCGCATTTCGACGTTTCCGTTCGGCTGTTTTACGGTTAAACCCGACACTTCACCCGATTGATTTCTTTTAACGCTTACTTCGTAAGTTTCCGGTGCGCCCGCGATTGAAAATACATCTTTGCTTTTTTCAATCAGCGTGAATGAACGCTGTCCCGGTCGCAGGACGATTAATTTGCCGTGCTGCACAACCAATCGGAAAATTGTTTTTTGATCTTTTTCTTCTATTTCGTATGATCCGGTTATTTCTTTATATTTTTCGCCGTTGTCGGCTGTCGTTTCGGACGTTCCGACAGCGGAATTTATTTTAGTCAAAACGATATTTTGCTTCGGCGGCGGCTGTTCGAGAAACATTTCAGTTTTTTCGCGGCTGCCTTCCGCCGGACGAAAAGTAACAAAATGACCTGCGGTTGCGGGCGAATCGCCGGCGAATTTATAACGCCTTCCGCCGACGTTTTCAAGCGGATAAGGCGGTTGATTGGGAACATTGAGAACGAGATTTCCGTTTTTCATCGTAATTTCGGCGGTCAGATTGGCAACTGTATATTTTCCGACTTCCTGCTGCGGATTTTCGGCTGGCATTGAATCTTTTGTGTTATCCGCTTCCGGTTCGTCCACTAAATTTGACCAGATTATTTCTTCCGCCAAGCCGCTTCCGCCCGAATCGGGCGCGACAAGCGGCGTTTTATATGAGTTGGTGAGAATCACGAAACCGAGATTTTCGTCGGGCATCATCGAAACTTCGGCGCGAAAACCGTCAATGCTGCCGCCGTGCTGAACGATTTTGTGTCCTTTGCGGTTTATCAGAAACCAGCCCAAACCGTAGCTTGTATCCGTGCCGCCGATGTTCTTAAATTGCGGAGAAATTACTTCGTTGTAATTCTTTTCGGAAACGAGGCGTTTGCCGCCAATAATTCCGCCCGCCAGCATAAAACGAAGCCACTGCGCCATATCGCTCGCGTTTGAATAAACCGAGCCTGCCGGAGCGATACTCGACATCGCGCTTTCCGAACGAAAAGGTAACCGCTTCGCCGTTTTCGCCGCTTCGTCGTATTCGTAACCGAGCGCGTAATCGCCGAAACGCATCACGGCGGGCAAATCGAGCGCGGTTTTTTTCATTCCGAGCGGCTGCAAAATTCTTTTATTCATCAACTGTTCCCAAGTCGAATTTTCCGCACTTGCTACCGCTTCGCCCGCCGCCGAAACCATTACATTTTGATACTGAAATTTCTCGCCGAACGGCGCGGTCGGCTTGGCTTCGCCGACGGCGCGGATAACTTCGCGGCGATTCAAAATGCCCGGATACCAAACCAATTCGGTGCGCGTCAAACCGGAATCGTGCATCATCAAATCGCGCACGGTGATTTTTTTATCGGCTTCCGCGTCCTGCAATTTAAAATATGAAAGATATTTTTTCGGCGAATCGGCAAAGGCAAGTTTCCCGTCGTCAACGCTCATCGCCAACAGCATTCCGGTAAATGATTTGGTTGACGAACCAATCGGAAAAAGCGTTTCGGGCGTTACGGGCAGATTTTTTTCCGCATCTTTTACGCCGAAACCTTTGATAAAAACAATTTTATCGTCTTTGACGACGGCAACGGACATTCCCGGAACGCCCAATTCTTTGCGTTTTGCATCGAGCATCTTTTCCATTCGGGCAAGCCGCGTCTGAAAATCATCGGCGGAAGATGTTTCTCGATACGAACTCAAAGCCGTTGTTTGTGCCGGAATTACGAGAATGTTTGGCGTGATAACGGATAAAACAAGCAAAAGGCGGATGAATACAAACGATGACATAAAACTTTTCTCCCGATAAAATTTTTCTAAGCAGGCAAACTAAAGTTTAGACTCAGAACAAAATCTTTTTGCGACTTATTTACGAACAGCGGCAAATGAAGGTTTCGCATAATTAGCATAATCAGAAAATTTGTATTTTTACCCGTAATTTTTGAATTCCCGATTCTAAGTTTCTTAATATCAAACTTTGTGGTAAAAATGAAAGACTTTATGAACTACGAAAAAGCGAAAGAAACCGCCGATTTTATCAAATCCAAATATGCTAAAGGGATAAAAGTCGCGCTCGTTTTGGGCAGCGGACTCGGCGCGTTTGCCGGAGAGGTCGAAAATAAAGTCGTCATTCCTTACGACGAAATCCCGCATTTCCAAAAATCAACCGTCGAAGGACACGCCGGACAACTGGTTTTGGGCGAAGTTGCGGGCGTTTCGGTTGCCGTTCAGCAAGGTCGGTTTCATTTTTACGAAGGCTACGAAATGTCGCAGGTGATTTTTCCCGTGCGCGTTTTCGGCGTGTTGGGTGTGAAAAGTTTGATTTTGACGAACGCGGCGGGCAGCGTTGACACGGATTTTAAGCAGGGAACTTTGATGCTCATCCGTGACCATATAAATTTGATGGGCGTAAATCCTCTGCGCGGCGCGAATGATGAAAGATTCGGCGCGCGTTTTCCCGATATGACGGAAGTTTATTCGCTTGAATATCAGGATATTGCCATCGCCGTTGCAAAAGAAATGGCAATCGAAAAAGCTGAAACTGAAGCGGCAAAAACCGGCAAAAAGCAAGAAATACACAGAATTCTGCGGCGCGGGGTTTATTGCGGCTTGTCGGGTCCGACGTATGAAACGCCGTCGGAAATTAGAATGATTCGACTTCTGGGCGGCGACGCGGTTGGAATGTCAACCGTTCCCGAAGCGATTGCGGCGCGGCATCAAGGAATTAAAGTTTTAGGAATTTCCTGCATTACAAATCTCGCGGCAGGGATTTCGGACGAAACAATTAATCACGAAGAAGTGATGGAAACCGGCGCGAAAGTCGCACATACTTTCAAAGAACTTTTGAAAAAAATAATTCCAAAGTTAAACTAAACCAATTAAGTAATTGAATCGTAAGAAAATAAAAAACAGAGAAACAAATGATTATTGGGATTTGCGGCGGAACAGGTTCGGGGAAAACGACGATAGCGCGGAAAATCGTGCAGGATGTCGGCGCGGAAAATGTCGTGCTGGTCGAACAGGATTCTTATTACAGAAACTTGTCGGATATGCCGCTTGACGAACGACATCAGGCGAATTTCGATCATCCCGATTCAATTGACAGCGAGCTGTTGATGAATCATATCAAGCGTTTGAAAGGGGGACAGCCGATTGAAATGCCTGTTTATGATTTCAAATCGCACACGCGAAGCGATAAATCAGAGCATATCAAACCGAAAGAGATTGTTATTGTCGAAGGGATTTTAATTTTTTCGGAAGGGCGGATACTGAATTTGCTGGATGTCAGAGTTTTTGTTGACACGCCGGACGATATTCGCTTTATTCGCCGCTTAAAACGCGACATCAGCGAACGCGGACGAACCGTCGAATCCGTCATCGCGCAGTATTTTTCGACGGTTCGCCCAATGCACTTCGATTTTGTCGAACCGTCGAAACGCCACGCCGATATTATCATTCCCGAAGGCGGACAGCCGCACGTCAGCATCAATATGTTATGCGGTTTGGTGCGTGAAAAACTGCACAAAGAACAAAAGGAAATACGTGAACAATAAAAACCCGAAAAAATTAATCGAATCAGCCGAACAAGCGCGTGCAAAAGCTGTTGCGCCGTATTCAAATTTCAAAGTCGGCGCGGCTGTGCAAACGAAAAGCGGAAAAATTTTCACTGGCTGCAACATCGAAAATGCTTCATACGGACTGACAATGTGCGCCGAGCGCGTGGCGATTTTCAAAGCCGTATCCGAAGGCGAACGCGAATTTACAAACATCGCCGTCGTCGCCGACACCGACGAATTAACGCCGCCGTGCGGACCTTGCCGCCAAATTATTTGGGAATTCTGCGGCGATATTCCGGTTACTTTTGCAAATTTGAAAGGCAAGACCGAAATCTTGCAAATGAAAGAACTTTTGCCCCGCGCTTTTGACGGAAAATTTTTATAGCCGGAGCGCGGACATCCTGTCCGCCAACGGAGCGCGAGCGACGTTGTAAGCGTTATCAGCTAACAATTCAACAAACATCTCGCGCTTCCGCGCTCGATGCGGACAAGATGTCCGCGCTCCGGCTTGTCGGCGAAAGACGGCGCAGATTTTCGACGGCTTTCGGCAAAACTTCCAAAACATATTCGACATCTTCAAGCGAATTTTCCGCGCCGAAACTAAACCGAATCGCGCCCCGCGCAAGTTCATCATTTCTGCCGAGTGCGCGAATGACGGGCGACGGTTCGAGGCTTCCCGACGAACACGCCGAACCTGTGGATACCGCAATTCCCTGCATATCGAGATTGATCAAAAGTCCTTCGCCTTCGATAAAACGAAATGAAATATTCGAGATATTCGGCAGGCGATTTTCGGGATTTCCGTTCAGGATAATATCGTCAATTTTTTCTCCGACTGCGCTTTCAAACTTTTCGCGGAGCATTAGCAGTTTTTCGCCGTTTTCCTCTAAATTTTTCTTCGCCAATTCACACGCTTTGCCGAAAGCGACAATTAGCGGAACAGATTCCGTGCCGCCGCGTTTTTCGCGTTCCTGATGTCCGCCGATATTTTGTTTATGCAATCTTACGCCGCGTCTGACATAAAGTGCGCCGACTCCTTTCGGGGCATAAATTTTATGCGCCGAAATCGAAAGCAAATCACAGCCGATTTCTTCGACATCAACTTTTATCTTGCCGACTGCCTGCACCGCGTCCGTGTGAAACCAGATTTTTTTGCCGCCCGTGCGTAAGTTTTTAACGAGTTTTCCGATTTCCGCGACCGGCTGAATCGTGCCGATTTCGTTATTCGCCGTCATTACGGAAATCAAAATCGTATCTTTACGAACCGCGTTTTCGACATCTTCAATTCTAACAATGCCGTCTTCATAAACCGGCAAATAAGTAACTTCAAAGCCCCGTTTTTCCAAATCTTCGCAAACTTCTTTGACCGCCGAATGTTCGATTTGTGACGTGATAATGTGTCTGCCGTATTTTTCATTGGCTTCGACGAGTCCGCGAATCGCCAGATTATTTGCTTCCGTGCCGCCTGAAGTGAAAACGATTTCATTCGGTCGCGCGTTGATAATTTCAGCGACTTGATGCCGCGCACGATCAACGGCGGCGCGTGCTTCCTGACCGAAAAAATGAATGCTCGAAGCGTTGCCGAACTTTTCGGTGAAAAACGGAAGCATCGTTTCGACGACCGTTTTATCAATCGGCGTGGTGGCTGAATTGTCTAAATAAACTCTGCGAAACATATTTTGATTTTAGCTTAAAAAAGTTTGAGGCGAAATGCGCGAAAAATTATTACATTAAAAATACTCTGCAAAATAAATGTATCTTGCTGAAAACAGCTTTGTAAGATAAATTAAAACGTAGGGGAAACTTCACGCATCAAAACGCCGTAAGTTTTTACCAAAGGAATATAAAAATGGATTTTGCAACAAAAGAGATTTTCAAAAGATACGCGAGCATTCTGGTCGGCAGACCGATTTCGCCCGTATTTCTTAATATTTTAGTAACGAGCGTTTGCGATATGCGCTGTACGCATTGTTTTTTTACCGAAGAACTCGATGACCGTCCGCGCAAGAAATTGCAGATGAAAGCCGACGAAATTGATAAAATTTCGCGCACTTTGGGCGGCAATCTCGGCGTTCTCGTTCTCGCGGGCGGCGAGCCGTTCACGCGCAAGGATTTGCCGGAAATCGTTCGTTCGTTTTACGAAAATAACAAACTAGACTCGGTTTATCTGATGTCGAACGGGCAGATTCATCAGCGAATTTTCCCCGACGTGACGCGCATTATGGAAGAATGTCCGAATTTAAACGTGACGGTCGCGCTCGGCATTGACGGTGTAAAAGAACCGCACGAAAAAATTCGTCAGAAAGAAGGAAGCTGGGACAAAGCGATTCACACGGCGCGAACCTTGCAGCAGATGAAGCGCGAACAATTTCCGAAACTCGACATTCAAACCTGCACCTGCGTGATGAATTCCAATCAAGACACGATTTTTGAATGGTACGATTTTCTCAAACACGATTTGAAACCGGATAAAATCAATATCAATTACATTCGCCCGCCGTCGAAAGACCCGAACGAACTGAATTTCGATCACACGATGTATCAAAAGTTGTCGCATCAGATTTTGGAAGACACGAAAAACTCCGCGCTGAAAAATAATTACGGCGGAAAATCGGGCTTTTTTAAAGCCGCCGTGGATATTTATATGCACGACATCATCGCCAAAACTAAGGAAGAAGGCAAAGCGCAGTTGAAATGTTACGCCGGCAGCGCGGGCGCGGTGATTTATGATAACGGCGTCCTGTCGTCGTGCGAAAATAAAGCGGACGTTTTGAATTTGCGCGATTATGATTGGAATTTTCAAGCCGCGTGGAAAACCGAATTGATGAAGGAACGCCGCAAAGAAGTCGCCGACGGCTGTCACTGCACGCACGAATCAAATTGTTTTTATCCGTCGCTGCCGCTTAATCCGGGACATTTGATAAAAATTAAACGGCTCGAAGGACAAATGAAAAAAGCTGCGAAAAGTTTGGGAACGATTAGTCCAAACAATGAAGGAATTGCCGTCAAAGCCTAGATTTTATGGATTGGAAAGAAGTTACAGAGAATCCGAATTTGCGCGATCTGCCGTTTAGAATTGAATTGAATGAGCGGGGACAGATTGTTATGAATCCTGTAAAGGCAAATCACTCCGTGTATCAAGGAGAAATAATCAGATTGCTGGTAAATATCAATCCTGACGGAAGAGTATCGGCTGAACTTGCCGTCTGGACTTCAAAAGGAACTAAGGTAACGGATGTCGCCTGGATTTCCATTGAAAGATGGAAGGAAATCAAAGGCAAAACCGAGGCGATGATCGCGCCTGAAATTTGTGTCGAAGTTCTCTCGATGAGCAATTCGGATGACGAAATGAAAGAAAAGCGCAAACTGTATTTTGAACGCGGCGCGAAAGAAGTCTGGATTTGCGACGAATATGGAAATGTGGTTTTTTATAACTCGAAAAGAAAATTAAAAAAATCGAAAATGTTTTCCGAATTTCCAAACAAGGTTGAAATTTAACTAATACGAACAAAAATGCAGATTTCTTTAGAACAAGCTCTTGCAATGCCCAACGCGGTTCTATTCGCTCAGAAGCTGGATTCTGCCCTGAAAGAGGAGCAAAAAAAGCGTCGGCATTTTTACGAGATTGTTGAAGAAAATAAAAAGATGGAATTTATCAACGGTGAGATTGTTTTTCACTCACCGGTGAAATTACAGCACAATAACGCGACAATTTTGCTTGGAATGTTGCTGAAGGCTTACGTCAACAAAAATAAACTCGGTTTTGTCGGTATTGAGAAAATAATGATTTCGTTGACGCGAAACGATTACGAGCCTGATATTTGCTTTTTCGATAAAGAGAAAGCGGAAAACTTTAAAAAAAGTCAGACACAATTTCCCGCGCCTGATTTTATCGTTGAAGTTTTGTCCGATTCGACCGAAAAATATGACCGTGAAACTAAATTTCAGGACTATGCAGCGCACGGCGTAGCCGAATATTGGATGATTGACGCGGAAAAAGAAATTATCGAGCAGTATTTTTTGCAGGACGAACGATATGAACTTTTGTTAAAATCAAACAGCGGCGAGATTGAAAGCGTTGTCTTACCCGAATTTAAAATTCCGATTCGCGCGGCTTTTGACGAGCAAGTCAATTTGCAAACTTTGGCGAACCTAATTTGATAAATGCCACAAAATACTCCGAAAATTCTTATTATTTCATCCGACACCGGCGGCGGACACCGTTCGGCGGCGCAGGCTTTGTCCGACGGGTTATATAAATTTTGGGAAGGCGAATCGGCGGTTGTCAGAATCGTCAAAGCCGTCGAAGAATCGCACAAGTTCACGCAAAAAGGTGTCGTTTTATACAACTGGATTCTGAAAAACAAACAGCACTGGATGAAATATTGTTACTGGACGATTAACAGATTTCGCCCCGAAACGAGAAAGTTTTTTCTCGACCGCTGCATTGTTTACGTCAAGGAACAGTTTGAAAAATGGTGTCCGCACATCGTCGTCAGCGTTCACCCGATGACGCAGCACGTTATCGCCAGAATCTTGAAGGAATTAAATTTAGCCGAACAAATTCCGCTCGTAACGGTCGTTACCGATCCGTGTTACGGGTTTTGGAAAGGCTGGGCGTGCGACGAAGTTTCGCTTTACCTGGTGGCGAACGATGACGCGCGGCGGCAGCTTATTGACTACGGAATCGCGCCGGAGAAAATCAAAATTTCGGGAATGCCAATCAATCCTAAGTTTCACGAAATTGACGAGAAAGCGGCACAGAAAGCGCGACAAGCATTTGGTTTGGACGCGGAGAAATTTACGGTTTTCGTCAACGCCGGCTGGGTCGGCGGCGGAAATATTCCGCAGATTTTCCGCGAACTCGTGCGCGGCGATCTGAATGTTCAGGCGGTTTTTCTCGCCGGACGTAATGAAGAACTTCGCAAGGAAGCCGAAGAAATCGCCAAAACCGCGAAATTTCCTGTCAAAGTTATCGGTTATTCCGATGAAATCGAAAAATTAATGCAGGCGGCGAACGTGATGATTAGCAAACTCGGTGGTTTGACGACATTTGAAGCCTTGGCGTGTCATCTGCCGATTATCGCTGACGCGACCACGCCGCCGATGCCGCAGGAAGCCGGAACGGTAAATCTAATCGCCAAACACGGCGCGGGAATTCTGCTTGAAAAAGCGTCGGACATTGTGCCGACGATTCAGAATTTACTTAATGATTCAGCGAAATACGCGCAGATGAAGGCTTCGACTATCGGGATGACAATTCCCAATTCGACGCAGAAAATTATCGAAGAGATTTCCGCCCTTTTGCCGGCTTATCAACCGGCAATTGTCGCGGCAGCAAAGGAAGCCGAACCGCATTTCGCGCAGGTTTGAATTTAGTTTTTGGTTTTGGCAGTTTTTCACAATTTTCGTTTAATTTGTTTCTTAAACGCAGCCGAAATTGCAGGCTGGAAACCAAAGACCAAAGATCAAAAACTAAAAACCAAATTAAAATTTGCTTTTCTCACTTGTTACTTTTTCACAATTTCATTAACCTTTTTCTAGTTTTATCTTAATCGCATTTAACATATCGGAGAAAAATATTGAGTCTTTTACTTGAAGGAAAACGCGCCTTTGTGTCGGGCGGAACACGCGGAATCGGCGCGGCACTTTGCGAGGTTTTCGCCCGCGAAGGCGCGGATGTCGCTTTTAATTACCATTCGCGCGACGATTTAGCCGAAGAAACAAAAGCTAAAATCGAAGCGCACGGCAGACGCGCTTTAAGTTTCAAAGTTTCGGTCACAGACCGTTTGGGAATCAAAAAACTCGTGCGTGAATTGAAGGAAGCGTGGGACGGCATTGATATTTTAGTCAATAACGCCGCCGTCAATAAGCCGGACAATTTCGCAACAACAACCGATAAATCCTGGGATTGGGTGATTGACACCAACGTCAACAGCCTTTTCGCCGTGACGAAACCGTTTTACAAACAAATGATTCGCCAGCGTGCCGGTTCGATTCTCAATATCACGAGCATCGGCGCGATTCGCAGCCTTCCGACATCGGTTCATTACGCGACTTCAAAAGCGGCAATGATTGG
>JBBSIE010000107.1:0-13937 GCA_038232235.1 Pyrinomonadales bacterium
CTCATTGCCGCGTGAATCGTAAATTTTATAATTCAAACCGTTCGCTTTATCGCCAAGTTGTGCAATATCGCCGAGTTTTCCGCCTTGAAAAACGCGAATGTAACCTTTGACCGCGACTTCTTCCTTCGGGCGATACATATTTCGGTCTGTAAAAACAAACCAGCGCAGTGAATCCGTTTGCGGTTTTTGAAACCAATTTCCCTGCTGTTGATAATAATAATCGGTATTTTCCGGCAAAAACGCGACATCTTTTCCGCGTTTCGCAATCAAAATATTCTGCTGTTTCGCCTGATTTTCCGGCAAAGGCAGACGCAAAATTCCATTCGCGTCCGTTTGATTCGTCTGCGCCGCTTCAATTTCTTCTAAATTTGCCGAGTTTGCCGAGTTTGCCGAGTTTTCGGGCGCGACAAAACTCATCGCCCAATTCCACCAACTCGAAACAGTGTTTTGACTTTGGACTTTGGACTTTGGACTTTGGACTTGAGAGCCGTTCGGATAAATCGTCAAATCAACGCCGCTCAAAGGTTTTCCGGTTTTCAAATCCGTTGCAAAACCGACGAGTTCCTGATTGTCCACAAAAGCATCAAGCCCGATATTTGTTGATTGCGCCCACGCGAAAACGCGGCGGTTGTATGCACGAACTTGAACAGCTTTGCCCGAATCTTCGACGGGCTGCACGTCTAAAATTAAATTGCCGAAATTACCGTCTAAAAATTCCGTCAAATCGAGTCGTGTTTCAATCAGTTCGTCCGGCTGATTTTTCAGCGAAACGATTTTATCGGAAACCAATTTGCCCGGAATCGTCGGCTTTTTAACTTTGTCGTCGTAATTTATGCGTCTGACATATTCCTGAAACTGCGTCCAATCATTTGGCTGAACTTTGTAGATTTTTACTTTTAACTGATTAAAGTTTGTCGAATAAACTGAAAACGCCGGTTTTGAATTCGGGTCAAGCACGACGAAATTTCCGCCCTGTGAATATAAAGCCTGCGGCATCGCGTCGGTTTTGAAAATCGCCTTTGCTTCCTGTCCGAGCGTTTGCCCGAAATTGTCTTTTAACGCGCCGCTAGCTGTTACGGAAAAAGTCTTTCGCGCCGGTTTTAAGCCGTCAATAATTATCGAATTGCCGCTCGGATAAATATTTAAATTTTCAATATTCGGCTCGATTTTCACCAACATTTTATCAAAACTTTCGGTATCAATCGGGTTTGAAAATTCCAAACGCCAATTGTCATACGGCGCACAAGTCGTTTCGCTCTGATTATAACCGCAATAACTTTTGACAAACTTCATCGCGCCGTAGGTTTTGAACGAAAAACTCTGCGCTTCGGTCGTCGTCAAAGGTCCTTCGGCGGACGGTGTTCCTTTTTGAATTGCAACCGTAATTTGTGAATCGGCAGGCAGCGCATTTTCCGTCGAGCCATCGGAATTTACTGCACGAAAAGCAAGCCAGCGATTCGACTGCACTTGTTTTACATAATAAGAAATACTTTCGTTTTTGCTGATTTCATCTTCGTTTGCCGGACGAATCGAAATTTTCCTGCCGTTTGAATTAACTGCAATTGTTTTGATAACTTCGCTCTGATTTATTTGCTGGTCAAACGAAACAAACACAAGAGCGTCGCGCTGCGTGATCTGATTGTTTGACGGAATCATCGTTTCAACCTTCGGCGGCGGTGTCGTAAAAGTCCAGACAACATCTTTACCCAAAACTTGTCCGTTGACTGCTTTCGTTCCGGCGGGAATTTTTGCGGTGAATTTTGTCGCCATCGGAAAGCGCGATTTTGTATCGAACATTAAAGTTTTCGTTCCCAACCAACGCCAATTCCCTTCCGGTAGCGAAGAAACTTCAACCGGAACTGTGTTTGCGGCTTGCTCCTGCGAAGTTACGGCAATCATCGGTTGCGAAAACGTAACCGACAAATCCGGTGCGAGTTTGACCACGCCTTCGGGCGAAAATCGCAAAACTTCTAAATTTTGATCGTTTGAAACTTTCGGCGTTCCGCGCTGTTCGTCCGCCGGAAATTTGACATTGATATTTTTTCCCGTTTTCGGCGGCGGCAAACTTCCCGCACGTTTCGCAAAATCCGTTTGGTCTTCTTTTTCAATTTTGATATTTGGCAGACGTTTGAGCAGATTTCCGGTTTCGTTCGCCGACAACGGATCGGTTGCGGCAACCGGCGATTTTTCGCGTGTTTCCGCACCTTCGACACCTTCGCTCAAGCGAAACTGCAAACCTTTTTCCTGTTCGTCCGCATCTATTTGTGTCATTTTTCTATTTATGATTTGGGCGTGAACCTGCATATTCAATTGCAAACCAATCGGCGCGATTAAGCCGGAATAAATTGCAAAAATCAATATCAATGTTGTCAATTGTTTCATAATTAAGAAGTTTCCTCGATCCATTCCTTTGAGAGCGCAACTTTGTAAAAGGTTGTTTTTGCGTAATGCCTTCCGTTTTGGTGAACGTCAAAAATGTTTGATTCTTGCAAAATTTATCGTTTAAATTACAATTAACCGCAAACAATTTTTATAAATTTTTGGAGATAATATGACGGAAACGCCGCAAACCAACATTGAATCATCTTTAACCGAAGAAAGAATTTTTCTGCCGCCAAAGCAATTTTCTGAACAGGCGCATATCAAAAGTTTTGCCGAATATGAACAAATCTATGATCAAGCCGCCGAAAACCCCGAAGAATTTTGGGCGAGCGCGGCGGAATCTCTGCATTGGTTTAAAAAATGGGACACAATTTTGGAATGGAAAGAACCGTTTGCCAAATGGTTTGTCGGCGGAACTTTGAATATCGCCTATAACTGTCTTGACCGCCATCTCGAAACCTCGCGGCGCAACAAAGCAGCGATTATTTGGGAAGGCGAACCGGGCGAAATCCGCACGATTACTTATCAGCAATTACACACGGAAGTTTCCAAATTCGCCAATGTGTTGAAAAAACTCGGCATAAAATCCGGCGACAGAGTTGCGCTTTATATGCCGCTTGTTCCCGAATTAGCGATGGCAATGCTCTCGTGCGCCAGAATCGGTGCGGTTCACACGGTTATTTTCGGCGGGTTTTCGGCGGAAGCGATTAAAGATAGAGTCAACGACGGCGATTGCAAATTGATTGTAACGGCGGACGGCGGCTATCGGCGCGGAAGTGAAATTCGTTTGAAAGATACGGTTGACGAAGCCGTCGAAAATTGTCCGACGATTGAAAATGTTGTGGTTTTCAAACGCACCGGCTCGAAAATAAAAATGAAAGCCGGACGCGATCATTGGTGGCACGAACTCGTCCAAATCGTCAATGACGATTGCGAAGCCGAAGAATTGGATTCCGAACATCCGCTTTTTATTCTTTACACATCGGGAACGACGGGCAAACCGAAGGGAATTTTGCACACGACGGGCGGTTATCTGACGCAGACGACTTTGACTTCAAAATGGATTTTTGATTTGAAGGACGAAGATATTTATTGGTGTACGGCGGACATCGGCTGGATTACCGGACATTCTTACGTCGTTTATGGACTTTTATCAAACGGCGCGACGGTTTTGATGTATGAAGGCGCTCCGAATTTTCCCGATTTTGACAGGTTTTGGGACATTATTGAACGCCACAAAGTCAATATTTTTTACACCGCGCCGACGGCGATTCGAGCTTTTATCAAATGGGGCGAACAATATCCTTTAAAACACGATTTATCATCTTTGAGATTGCTCGGCACAGTCGGCGAACCGATAAATCCTGAAGCGTGGATGTGGTATTACAAAATTATCGGCAAGGAAAAATGTCCGATTGTGGATACTTGGTGGCAGACCGAAACCGGCTCGATTATGATTTCACCGTTTCCGGGCGCAACGCCGACTGTTCCCGGCACGGCGACGCGACCTTTTCCCGGAATTATTGTTGATATTGTTAATAAAGACGGCGATTCAGTTCCCGACGGTGAAGGCGGTTATCTCGTCATCAAACATCCGTTTCCTTCGATGCTGCGGACGATTTACGGCGATGACGAACGCTATAAAAAAACATATTGGTCTGAAATTCCAAATGTCTATTTCGCCGGCGACGGTGCGCGGCGTGACGAACGCGGTTATTTCTGGATTATGGGCAGAGTTGACGACGTAATCAATGTTTCCGGTCATCGTCTTGGAACGGCGGAAATCGAATCGGCATTAGTTTCGCACGAAGCAGTCGCCGAAGCCGCCGTTGTCGGACGACCTGACGAATTAAAAGGTTCGGCAATCGCGGCGTTTGTAACTTTGGAAGGCGGACGCAGCGGAAATGATGAACTAAAAGAAGAATTACGCGCTCACGTCGCCAAAGAAATCGGCGCGTTGGCAAAACCGGACGACATCCGATTTTCCGACGCTCTGCCGAAAACCCGTTCGGGCAAAATTATGCGGCGTTTATTGCGAGAACTCGCTTCAAACGGCGAAGTTGCGGGCGACGTTACAACGCTCGAAGATTTTTCGGTTTTGGAAAAGTTAAGACAGGACGAAGAATAAAAAAGAGGCTGTTTGTTTAACAGCCTCTTTTTTATATTGAATGCACCCGGCATGATTCGAACATGCGACTCCTTGATTCGTAGTCAAGTACTCTATCCAACTGAGCTACGGGTGCGTAAAGCGAATAATTAGACTACAAATGTTGCGCGGTTGTGTCAAGTTTAGCGATTGTAAATTTGAAAACTCGCTTTTCTGTCTTTATAAAATGGTGTTTGCCATACTGAAATACCGACGTTAATCTATGGAGAAAATTATTTGTGAAATATCAAGTGCCGAATCTCCATTTTCGCCCCAAGTCTGCGTTGTAATTCCGCCATCCGAACTCCTCAAGACGTAGAATGTATTATTGATTCCCCGATAAACGGCAATGTCTTGTCTGCCGTCGCCATCGTAATCACCTCTGATAGGCTGATCATTTCCTCCGGGAAATCTAAAACCGTAGCCGAACGTGGTCGCCGTTGAAGTATCGGTCGCCGGATCAAGGATATACCAAACCATTGGATTGAGATTTACTCGAACCGCTACAAAATCAGCTTTGCCGTCTCCGGTGTAATCGGCGGGCGGAAGGCTGAGATCAGCACGGCGGCTGTAACCCCATTCACGAACTAAGACCAATTTTCCGGTTAGCGAGTCGCCGATGTAATAAACCAGACCGCCGTTGACATCAGCAGTAAAAACAAGCTCATCTATTCCGTCGCCGGTAAAATCCGCGCCAAATAACGGCTGCCCTCCACGGAATCCAAAATCAATCGCTCTCATTACATTGGTGCTGCTGCTGAGAATATACCACGTCAGACTGTCGTCGGCGTTATATCGTGCAACTGTAAAGTCAAACTTGCCGTCGCCGTCATAGTCGCCCTGAACAACCGGATTATCAATGTTTGTTCCCCAAGGCACCGCCCGTTCAAGCGTAATTCCGTTTGTGCCGGACGGAAATTGTGCGACGTAAAAGATGCTCTGCGAATCAGGTCGCCAAACGGTTAGATCGGTTTTACGGTCGCCGGTGTAATCTCCCGCCAGAATAACATCTGGAAGATCGCCGTAATCAAAGATGCGGATAAAAGCCTGATTCGGGACGGGACTCGCCGGATTGCCAAGAATTTTCCACCTGTAATTTTCATCCGATGAATGAAGAGCCGTGCGGATTACTACCCAATCGGTTTTGCCGTTGCCCGTAAAGTCCAGATATGTGCCTTTATTGGTTTGAGCATTTGCTGTGTGCGCCGTTCCGAAGGCGAGAATTGCTGATGCGAAAACGGCGAAAATCGCTAACCATAGAAACGAACTGCATCTGTCATTTTTTGTGAACATTTGTTTTCTCCTCCAAAATTGTGATGTGCGACGAAATTCTCCTAAAATGAAGTAAACAAGATAGGAGAGAAAAATTGAAATTGAATCAAGCAGAACAAAAATATCAATTGCTTTTAGATATTCGCCGCTTCTGCTTTTGCTATATTTTCAATCGAATAATAAATCTTATTTTTAGAAAGGTAAAGGTTTTTTAGCGGAAAGCGATTTAAGATTATTAAAGTTTTGTAGAAGAATATGAAGGCTTCACTTCTTAATTCTCAATTCTCATTTGGCATAATAACCTTGCCGCGTTCTCGAAATCAGTTCGGGATTATTAACGTCAACTCTTATTTCACGCCATTTGCCGTCGCGTTTGTCATTGGTTGATTGGTATTCAACCGTGTAAAGCGCACGCAAATCAGCCGCAACTGCCGCATAAAGTCTGCCCATTTCTTCTAATCGGTTGATTGTGTTGAGCGTTCCGCCGGTTCTTTCCGCTAAAATTTTCAAACGGCTGCGGGCGGCAGAAAACACCGCAATCTGCGTCGGTGTCGGATCAGCGAGTTTGAAAGGATCGCCGGTCGGAAGTGCAAGCGGATAAATTGTTATGCCCTGCGCGTCGGCTCTGTTCAACAAACGACTCAAAACATCGTTTTTCTCAGGTTTTATGGCGGCTGCAACATCCGTTGCTTTTGTCTTTTCCAAGAAATTTCGATCTTCGTCGCGCACTGTTGAGTCAACTCCGTCGGTTAAAACGATGATTGCTTTGCGGCGTTTGCCTTCTTTGGAAAGTTTGTCAACCGCAAAATCAATCGCTTTGTAAAGCTGTGTTTTGCCGCGCCCGTTGGCGACGTTGATGGAGTTGGCGATAATTCGGCGATCTGTCGTAAAATCGTTTCGTAAATTAACTTTATCGTAAAATTCAACAACAGCCACACGGTCTTCAGGCGCGAGCGCGTCTATAAATCTTGAAGCAGATTGGCGAATTGTTTCACGAAAACCTAATGTCGAACCGCTCATATCGAGAAGCATCACGACGCTAAACGGCGCAACTGTCGGCTCAAATTGTAAAATATTTTGTTTTACACCGTCTTCATAAACCGTAAAATTTTCTTTGTTCAGCCTTGTAATCGGTCGTCCTTTGCCGTCAACTACGCCGACATTAAGCCGCACAACCGATGAATCAACTTTAATAACGTCGTCATCCTGCTGGGCTGAAACGCACAGAAAACTTAAAATTAAAATCAGAAATATTAAAATTGCTTTTGGAAATCGCATAATAGAATTTTAATCAATCAGACGCTCATAAGCGAAATGCGGTTGCATTCGGTTTGGCGGCATTTTTTTCTTAACATAAACCGTTTTATGTTCTATAATATCCGTATTAAATTTTACTTGATTATAATATTTTACTCCATAAGGAAAAATTTATGCCTTACAAACCAAAGTTTTGCTGTCAGTGCGGGGACAAGATAGAAAGAATTGACCGGAAACTGAATTCAAGCCGCCGATTTTGCGAATTGTGCGAAATTGAATTTAAAATTCACGATTTACTGCCTCGCATTGCTCTTTTATGCGGTATTTTACTCGCTATTTTCGGATTGGTAACTTATTGGCGAACATCCGCTGATTCTTTTGACAAATCGCCGAAACAATTAGTCGGGACATCGCGCAGTATAAATAAAAGTTTGACGAACCAGATTGTTGAACCGCAAATTTCGACAAATCAAAGCGTCCAAAGTTCAGAGCAGACGCAAACAAATTCTTTGACCGTCGAAGCAAAATCGCCAATTGTCCCTTCAACAAACGGTTTGAAAATAAAACAGTCCGAATCCGCTGCTCCGGCAGCATCACAGGAAGCCTTGTATTTCTGCGGCGCGCAAACGAAAAAAGGATCGCCGTGTACGCACAAAGTAAAAGGCGGCGGACGCTGCTGGCAGCATTTAGGACAACCGGCGATGATGCCGCAGGAAAAATTACTTGTAAGCAGGTAAAACATTTAAGTAATACATAAGTAGTATTTACCATTTGAGGTTATCAGAACTTTTCATTTAACATTACCGTTTTGAATTAAATAAATTAGACGCTTGGCAGAATTATAAAATGAAACCGATTGCACCCAACACTTTGATACAAAATCGTTACTTAGTCGTTCAACTGATTGGAAAAGGTGGAATGGGAGAAGTTTATCTGGCTGTTGATCAGCGGCTCGGAAGCGCGGTTGCTCTGAAAAGAACTTTTTACTCGGACGATGAGCAACTGCGATACGCTTTTGAACGTGAAGCGCGAACATTGGCACGTCTTCGCCATCCGACTTTGCCGAAAGTCAGCGATCATTTTACCGAAGGAACAACGCAGTATTTGGTGATGGAACATATTTCGGGCGAAGACATTTCAAAACGTCTGGAACTTAGCCAAAAACCGTTTCCGTTAAGCTGGGTTTTATTCTGGGCAGATCATTTGCTCGACGCGCTGACTTATCTGCACAATTACGAGCCGCCGATAATTCATCGTGATATTAAACCTCAGAACTTAAAATTGACCAACGAAAATAATATCATTTTACTTGATTTCGGTCTTTCAAAAAGTTCGTTCGGCGAAACCAGAGCAACCACATCGGGAAGTATTGTCGGATATACGCCGCATTATGCGCCGATGGAGCAAATTCGCGGCACGGGAACCGATCCGCGCAGCGATATTTACGCGCTTTCGGCAACTCTTTATCAAATCTTATCGAATGTCGTTCCGTCAGATGCTCTGACACGCGCCGATGCTCTTATTAGTGGTTTCGAAGATCCGATTAAACCGCTGAACGAGATAAATCCTGAAGTTCCAAAATCAATTTCCGGTATAATTTACAAAGGAATGTCGGTCAGTCAGGATAAAAGATTTACATCCGCCCGCGAAATGCAAAAAGCTCTGCGCGATGCGTTTTCAAAATCAAAAACCGAAACTTTTTCGCAAGCTAAATCTGCCAAACAACCGACGCAGCCTGAAGTTAAGCCGTCGCAAATTGTAACCGAAGTAATTACGACTCCGCCGCCTGTCAGTGCGGTTCAAATGCCATCTCAATATTTATCTGAAACAGATAATCAGGGTTTAAATCAACCACATTCGTCAGTTGCTGAAGACGAGAAACCAAAGCTGGATTTTGAAGCGACATTGCCGCTGGATGTGGTAAATGGTGATTCCGACTCCAAACAATCGGCAATCAAAACTGAAGTTTTAATTGCCGGTTCTACACCTGAAATCACGGCGGCTCAAAACGGTGAATTTGATAAAGTTAATAATTTTGCCGATGAAGCCGCACAGGAAAATGATTTTAGATCAACAGATTTTGCCGCGAAAGAAAACTTTGACGTTTCAAATGAAGATTTTTCTAAAACAGATGATTTTGCCGCAGATGAAAAATTTTCTGAAACAGGTGATTTCAGTTCAGTTGAAAGTTATTCGCCCGATTCGTCAGTGCCTTTATTTACTTCGGACAATCAAGAAGATTTAAAATCTTCTTCTGATGTCGAATCGGATTTTAAAGCGGATTCTCCTGCCGGTTCGACAGTCGCCACCGCTGACGGTTTTGTTTCTCAGGAAAATTATTCATCTTCCGGGGACGCTGTTAAAACCCCGCCGCCCGTTCAAAAATCGGCATTACCTAAAAAATCAAATAGCAAGATGTTTATGATCGCCGGCGGACTTGGCGCACTACTGATTTTGGCGATTGGAGCAGTCCCATTTGCAAAGTTTATGTTTGGCGGTGATTCGACGGTTAAGCAGGATATTCCGACTCCAACGCCGCAGGCAATTGTTGAAATTACACCGACACCCGCGCCCACTCTCGAAGCCGTAACAAATACAAATTCGGAGGAAGTTACAGGCACAAATACTAATGCCAATTCTTCCGCAGAAAAAGAATTAGCCAATACGAACACGACGGATAAAAGTCCTGACACAGATACGACGGACAGTACATCTGCACGGAACGGGAAAACAAAAAAAACGGAAATAACCCAGCCAACGCCTGTTACAATTTCTACACCCAAGCCGATTAAACAGGTAACAACGGTTAAAACGCCGACGAAGTCGAAAACTCCGGTGACTGCCAAAACGCCGGCGAAAGTCAATCGAACAGTGATTATTCCGTAATTCAGGAGATTTAAAATGAACGAAAAAAAAATTTTTAGATCAATTATTTATTTTTTTATTTTGATACTTTGTCTTACCTCTTTGACAGAGATAAAAGCGCAGACAAAGAAGATCAGCAGCCAAGCAAAAAAGGCGGCGGCAGTCGGCGATCAGTATTTTCGGAAAAAAGATTATCGCAATGCAGTCAACAAATACTCCGAAGCTGCCGAACTCTCGCCTGACTATTCATATGCTCATTTTTGGAAAGGATACGCGCATTATTATCTCGATGAATTTGATTTGGCGGCTGAGGATTTGGACAAGGCGTTAAACGAAGGCTACAAACCGCTCGAAGTTTATAAATTGCGGTGGTATGTAAATTTTAACCGGAAAAATTACGATGCGGCTTTATACGACGCGCAGAAAGGTTTGGAGTTAGAACCGTCAAATCACACTATGAGTTTGGGTGTCGGTGATATTTATCACGCCAAAGGTGAATATCAAAAATCAATTAACGCTTACGAAAAAGCTCTTAAACTCAATCCGAATAACGGCGACGCGCTCTATTTTCTCGCTCTTAACTATTCCAATATCGGCGACCGCGCCAAACAAGGTCAAGCGGCTTCGGAAGCAATAAAAAACGGGACAACACATATCGGCGAAGCGTATTATTTATTCGGCGATTCGCTGCAAAAAGAAAATAAATTGAATGAAGCCGTTGAGCAGTATAAAAGAGCCAAAAGTGTCAAACCCGATCTTCACGACGCTTACATTAGACTTTCCGATATTTATCTTAATCAGAATAAATTGGATGAATCAATTAAAATAGCGAAAGAAGGTTTAAAACTGTTTCCAGACGACGGAATTTTATACACAAAATTAAGCGAGGCTTACGCTTTGTCCGGGCGCAATGTTGAAACTATTGAATCCGCGAAAAAAGCCGCTGAACTGCTTCCCGATAAACAGACGGCTTACGCCAATTTGTGCCGCGCTTATACCGACACCCAACAATATCCGCAAGCGATTCAAGCCTGCTCCGATGCGCTGAAAATCAATCCCGATGACGGCGAAATGAATTTTTATCTCGCCCGCACTTACGATCTGTCCAACAAACGCGATACAGCAACCGGGTATTATAAAAAATCGCTTGATTTATTAATAAAGTATGCCGACGACCATCCGAATGATTACAAAGCCGTTAATTTGCTCGGCGGCGCGTATTTTGCTAACGGAAAAATAGATAAAGCGATTGAAGCCTATAAAAAAGGTCAGGAATTAAGTCCGAATTTACCGAAATCCTATTACAATCTCGGTTATATGTATCTCTTAAAAGAAGACAAAAATTCCGCCCGTCAACAGTATGAAGCACTTCTTAAAATTGATCCGAATTTAGCCGAAAAGCTGAAAACAGCGATTGAAAAAAAATAGTTTCTCTTAACAAATTGTTCTGCAGAAGCCTGCGCGTCAGCAAGAGCGCATAATAAGTCCAAAGTCCAAAGTCCAAAGTCCAATATCCAAAGTTAAATTCAAACTGACTTTGGATATTGGACTTTGGACTTTGGACTAATAAAAATTATCCAAAAATTGATTTCGACGGATATTCAAAATGGTTTCCCATCAAAAAGTAAGCCAGATTCGGGCTATCGTGCGAACGGTCATAACCGACGAGTTCGATGTAAGCGCGACCGCGAACATCTTCGCCGTTCGCTTTGCCGGAAACTTCGCACGCGCCTTCCCAATAAACAATCATCGTCGTGCCGCGCGTGTCTAATTCCTGATCGTTCATCACCGGCGTGATTGTCAAATCGAGTTCAAATTTTGGAACTTGTACTTTCCAACCGCTCGGATAAGCCGCTTTTGTATTCGGACTTTTCCAATATCCGGTTGGTTCAATTGTAAAATCTTTGTGCGAAAGCGGCGTAAAATCGCCGTTTTTCTCGACGAAATTTCCGCTCGAAAAATTTGAAACGCCGCCCGCGCTGTTGCGAAGCTGATAACACATTAATTCGGTGTCGTTGGTCAATTGAATCGAAAACCAATCCCAGCCTTTTTGATTTTCCGTCGGTGTCCAAGTTCCGAATTCCCTGTCCATCCACGCCGAGCCGTGAAAATGCTCGGTTTCGCCGTTCCAGATGAGATCACCTTCCATTTCCATCCGCGTATATGAAAAATAGCGCGACGCTTCGCCTTCGTCTTTGAACGAAACGCCGTCTTTTGCAATGCCGTTCAAAACGGCTTTTTTCGTCGGTTTCAAAGTCGCTTCAAAAACCACGCCGCCGCCGATTGTCGCGCGAAGAATGTGCGCGTCGTTCGCTTCTCTGACCGACCAATCGCCGAGCCGCAAATGATAATGCTGTTCGCTCGCCGAAGCAGGTTGGTCAAAAAAGCCGTTCGCGCTTTTGCGATGCGCGTAGCGAAATTTTTTATCTTTGATGTCGGTTAAAGCAAAATGAGCAAAATAAATCGGATTGCCGAACAGACGCAGCGGCACGAGCGAAAATTTATCCAAATCCGTGCGCCGTTTGAAAAATACGAGTTCAAAACCGAACTTTTTGCCCGAAACCGTTTCGCCGTGTCCGGTGTAATACCACCATTCGGTTTGCACGTTGTGATGCGCGGCAAGATCACGCGGCAGCGAAACCGGCTCGAATTCCGTGCCGTCTCGTAAACTTTCCGCCTTGCCGACAAATGCTTCCGCCACGCCTTCGAGAAAATCCGTCGCGTTTGATTCTAATTTAGTTAAAATATCCTGAAAACTACTCTGAAAAGTATTTTGTTCGCCCATCTTGTTCTTCCTTTTTTATAAAATCTATATCTAAAGCTATAACAATTTTGAGCGGTCAGTAGCAAATCAATAAAACCTGCTTTTGTTATTTTTAATTTCTAATAACCAAACAAAAAACGTCGAAAGAAAATTTTCTCTTCGACGTTTTTTGATAAATCAATGTTAATTATTGGTTATTTCATAGCGGGCGAACCAAAAAAACATCCCACGCCCAACGTCCGACTTTTGCTTTCTTTGCATCTCGAATCTTAGCCCGATAGCGGAAGCGATTGCCGTGTTCATCGGTTTTCTTGGATATTTTATAATCCAATTCTAAAACATCAACATTCAAAGACGGAAGCGTGTGCAGTTCACTTTGCTCGGAAATGCCATTGTGATTTTTATCCTGCCATAAACGCAGACTGCCGAAAATTACATCTTCGTTGCTTATCTTGCCGTCATTATTACCACCATTTTCCAATTTATCGTATTCAGCGAGTGCCAAAAAGCCGTTTCTGTCTTGAACAGGTATTGAATCAGGCTGCGGCGTATAGTTACCGAACAATTCAAAAGCATTGTCAACCGTCCCGTTACCATTTCGGTCTAATGTGAGCCAAGCATCATCAGAGTTCGCCGCCGTCCAAGAAACCTGATCTTTACTGCCTTCACCGATAAGGTCAAAAGGCACACCGTTTTGTCCGTCAGTCAAATCATAGCCGTCGCCGTCAATATCCAAAACGATTGGCGAATAGCATCCACGATTACAACCTTTCCAAGTTCCACCCTGTGTAAAACAAGACTGATACATTTCTTCGCACAGATCAGGCGGAGGCGGAGGAGGCGGCGGCGGCGGTGTTGGTGTTGGCGTTGGCGTCGGATTACATGCACATTCTAACGAGTTATAGCCGGCTGAACATGCATTCTGAAACTCCACACTTTTTTGACAAATTCCGTTAACGTCAACAAGTCCCTCCACGCACCCCCAATCATAGGCTCGGTTACCGCAGGTTTGTGGCTGACCACAGGTCGGATCCGAAGTAAAACGGGCGCGTGTAGAGTTGGGGCAACTATTACATGTGGGTGGACCCCCTGGGAAGGCTCTGTCGGTCATTTGATACTGCTGGCGAATTCAATTCTGCCAACTCTTTTCCCTCATTACTCTGGCAAATAAAGGCTGTCGCGTCTTCGCCACCGGAACTTCGTGCAGCCAATTATTAACTCTCACAAAATTAATCGCCGTTGCCGAAATGA
>JBBSIE010000108.1:0-13643 GCA_038232235.1 Pyrinomonadales bacterium
AAACTCGTTTTGATGTTCTCTGACCAGGGGTTTGACGGTTTTCCACAAAGTCTTGGCATCAAAATCAGACCCCGCAAGCAACCGCGTGATGCTGTCGTGCTTAATAGAATTATCAACCAAATCCGACAACCCCGTCGCACTGGTTTGCCCAAAACTCGAAATCAGATAATCCGTGTATAAATCTAATAACTTTTCCATTCTGAAAAAGTAGCACCTTTTTGATTATTTTCTCATTCGTGCGTAACATGAGTTATAAATATTAAGTAGTCGGACAAAATAATGTTATAGTATTTCCCGAAATGGGAAAAATTAAAAAACTTGAATTAAGTCTAGCAGAAAAACAAGCCTTGGAAAAAGGTTATCGGAGTGGTCAAAAACACGTTTTTCGGGAACGCTGTCGGCTGATTCTATTGAAAAGTGAAGGACTTACAAACAAAGCCATCGGTCAACTGTTTGATTGCCACGAGATAACCGTTTGGGGATGGGTCAAACGATACAAGAGCGAAGGTATCGAAGGTTTGAAGACGAAACCGGGAGCGGGGCGACCTTTGATTCTGCGAACTGAAGAAGATTTAGAGCGAGTGCGCGAGAAAGTCTCTGAGCATCGGCAGCGAATCGGTTTAGCCAAAGAGGATTTGGAAAAAGAGTTGGGCAAACAGTTCAGCGAAAAAACATTGCGGCGATTTCTGAAAAAAACGGTTGTCGATATAAACGAATACGAAAGCGACCCAAAAACAAACCTCATGAAGATATTTACCGATTAAAGCTAGAGCAGATCGGACATTTGGAAGAGTTTTCAAGAAATGGGTGGATAGATTTATATTACGCGGACGAATCCGGCGTAAGTTTGGAAGCAAATGTGCCTTACGGCTGGCAATTTTTAGATGAAGAAGTTTATCTGCCGGTAGAAAAGGGCGGTGGATTAAACTTATTCGGAATGATCGGACGCAATAATAAACTGATTTATGAAACGACGATCAATAAAATAGACGCTTCGTTTATCTTTGAACAATTAGAAACATTTTCAGGTGGATTGACAAAGCCGACGGTCGTTGTTCTAGATAATGCGACGGTGCATCGGGCGAAAATAATCAAAGAGCGGTTAGCGGTGTGGCAGAACAGAGGGTTATATATCTTCTATTTGCCGACCTATTCGCCACATTTGAACATCGCCGAAACATTGTGGCGAAAGATAAAATACGAATGGCTATCGCCGTCTGATTATGTTGATAAGGAGCAACTGCATTACTCGGTCAGACAAATTCTTGGAGCAGTTGGAAACATCTTGAATATCAAATTTTCGGAGTTTAATTATTCTATATGATAATTTTGTCCGACTACTTAAGTTGCGGATTTTCACTCAATAAAACAAGTTTCTCTAAATTTGAAATCAGTTCATTTGAGATATTTTCAGGTTTAGCTTGAAGTAAGATTTTTAGTTTTTCGATTGTTTCTCGCATTTTTTCGTCAACTCGGCAGCAATTTTGCGGCATCCTTCCTAAAATTAAACCGACTGAAAAAAGCCAATTTGATTTTTCATTCCCGATTAATTTGCCGCTGATTGAAGCGATAATTACATCTGTATATTCATCTTGATTTTCAGATAATTTAGATGATTGATGCAAAAGTTGTCTTTCTTCTTCAAAACCAACAGGCAAAGTTTCCGAAAGACTTTCAAGCGAATAATAGCTTGACCGGGAACTATTTAAGGCAAAACCGATTTCAAGCCAATTCCATTCGTGAGGTATAAAGTTATAAATGATAATTCCATTAACCTGAACAGGCTCACCGCTTAAAGTTACCGGCTCGAATTTAGATTCCAAAGCGGCTTTGACCGAAACTGATTGTAGAAGCGGATTTCCTGAATTAACTTTGGCAGAAACCACGCTTCCGTTTTCATCAATCAGAATCTGAACTGAAACTTGCCCGTAAACATTCACAACTCTTGCCGATTTTGGATATTCAGGTATAACCAAATTAATCGCTCTGCCATTTATCACACCCATTGAGATAGTGCGCGGAGTCCTTTTCGGGATTTTATTTTTTGAAGATTTTGAAACTGTTTTTTTGTGTTTTTTGGTTTGAGCTTCTGCATTGACGGCAAAAAGAACAAAACTAAAAATTAGCAACAAGGCAAATGTTTTCATAATCTTAAAGACACCATATTTTGTAAATTGTTCCGAAAAAATCCAAAATCCGAAATCTAAAATCCAAAATCAGCTTGCCATTTTCATAAACAGCGCGTCAGTGGCGATTTTGCGGTTGAGATTGACATTGAAATTTTCGCGCATTGTTTCGATTTCTACGAGCCACGCGGCAAGGCGGTTGCGTTCGGCGTTTTCAGCGAGTTTTTTTAGATTATTTTTAATGTCGGCATTGACGGTGTTCTCTTCGTTTTCACCAAGCGTCAGTTTCCAAACATCGTGAATCAAACTTTCCAAAATTTCGAGTGAATCATTGTAGTTGTCTTTGTTTTTCGCATCGTTCATCTCTTCAGCAGTTCGCAAAAGAACGGTGCGGTCTTGTTTTATCAACAGACTTTCCAAAACTTGCATCATCATTTCGCGCTGCGTTCGGAATTTCTCCAAATTCATCGAAAGCGCGTGTCCGATACTTCCCGCCGAAAGTTTTGCCAAAAGTTTTGCATCGTCGGACGAAAACTTCTTGGTATCAATCAGATAATTTTCGATTTCCGCCGTGCTGATCGGCGCGAAACGAAGCGTTTGACAGCGCGAGAGAATCGTCGGCAGAAGCGCGTCGGGACGCGAAGTTATCAAGAAAATATAAGAAGTCGGCGCAGGTTCTTCGAGCGTTTTCAAAAGCGCGTTGGCGGCGTTATCTTTTGCCGTGTTTAATTTTTCCGCATCATCAATCAACAAAAACCGCGCTTTTGCTTCGTAAGGTCGAAAATTCGCTTCTTTTTCCAAATCGCGCACTGCGTCAACCAAAATATTTTTATTGTATGGAACGACTAAACCGATGTCGGCGTGTTCGCTGAAAATAACTTCTTGATGTGCGTCTTTGTCGTCAGTTTTTGGAATTGCAAATTTGTCGGCGCGTTTGCAAGCCGAACATTTATCACACGCTTCAAAATTATTTGGTGTTAGACAGACAAATGCTTTCGCAAGTTCGAGTGCAAACTGCTTTTTGCCAACGCCTTCCGCACCTGCTAAAAGCAGCGAATGCGGCACGCGATTGTTTGCCAGCATTCGCCGCAAAACTTCTTTGATGTGGTTGTTGCCGATGAGTTTATCAAACATAAAAATTTAGATTTTTGACTTTTCCTTGCCGAATTTGCTCGATTTTGTCATACTTCATTCAAAATTTTACAAAATCTCTGAGGCTAATCTAACGCCTCTTGCCAAATTTATCAAAATAATTTTGGTAGTTAAAGATAAATTGTCAAAACTTATTTGAAATTATTACGTAGAATTGTTTGATAACAATTAGTAAATTGATCTTGATTTTAATAATTAAATTCTTTGTCGGAGGAAAAAATTATGCGAAAAGTTTTGCTTTTAATCGTCGGGCTGATGTTTTTTGCTCTGTCCGCTTCGGCGCAGACCGCCGAACAAATTGTCAACGGCTATATTAAAACTATCGGCGGAATGGAGAAAATTCAAGCCGTCAAATCAGTGCGTCAGACGGGAAAATTTTCCGGCGGCGGCGGTTTTGAAGCCGTTATTGTTAGTGAAAATAAACGTCCGAATTTTGCGCGGCAGGAATTCTCCTTGCAAGGTTTGACGGCGATTAACGCTTACGACGGGAAAAACGGCTGGAAAATAAATCCGTTCGGCGGGAAAAAAGATGCCGAATCGCTTGGCGAAGAAGAATTAAAACAGATTGTCGAAGATTCGGATTTTGACGGACCGCTCGTTAATTACGCGGCAAAAGGCAACAAAGTCGAGTTCGTCGGCAAAGAAGAATATGAAGGCTCGGACGTTTATAAACTCAAAGTAACGCTCGCCAACGGCACGGTGAAATATTATTTTATGGACACGGATTATTATGTGCCGCTTAAAGTCGAAACCAAGCAGATCAATCGCGGAACGGAATCCGAGTTTGAAACCGTGCTTGGCGATTATAAGGAAGTCGGCGGTGTTTATTATCCGTTTTCAATCGAAAACGGCGTGAAAGGCAGTCCGAATAAATCTACGATCACCGTCGAGAAAATCGAAATCAACCCGACGTTTGACGATGGTCATTTCGCGCCGCCAATGGTAAAAACGCCGACACAGCCGGGCGGCAAAATAGAAGAAGATAAAAACATTCCGAAAACGCCGGAAAAGAAAACCGATCCGGGCAAACCGAAACCGCCGACAGGCGCGAAAAAGCCCGTTTTTTAAAATTTGGAGATTGCTAATCGTTGTCAAATCCTGAAAAGACAACCGCAATTTAATATTTTGCAGACGACGATCCGGTTAAAATTCGTTCAATCCGAGTTTGGATTCTAAACAATAGGAATAGAAGAAAATGAAAAATATAATTCGACTTTCGGCGATAATTTTAAGTTTGATTTTCATAAATAATGCGGCGGCGCAAACTCCGACTTCGGCGGTTAAATTCGATTCGGAAACGATTTCCGGTCTTGGCGCACGAAACATCGGTTCGGCGGCGATGTCGGGGCGTATCGCGGCGGTTGACGCGGTGCAGGAAGGACAACGATTGACGATTTATGTCGGTTCGGCTTCGGGCGGCGTGTGGAAATCGGTCAACGGCGGCACGACTTACAAGCCGGTTTTTGACAAACAATCCGTTCAATCAATCGGCGCGGTCACGATTGACCCGAAAAATCCGAAAACCGTCTGGGTCGGAACGGGCGAGACGTGGACGCGCAATTCCGTTTCAATCGGCGACGGCGTTTATAAATCAACCGACGGCGGCGACAATTGGACAAATTTGGGATTGAAAGATTCGGAGCGCATCGCCAAAATTTTGGTTGACCCGAACGATACGAATACGGTTTATGTCTGCGCGACGGGAAAATTATGGTCGGATTCGGACGAACGCGGCGTTTATAAAACCACAGACGGCGGCAAAAGTTGGGCAAAAATCTTGAAGGGCGCGAATCCTTCGACCGGCTGTTCGATGATGTCAATGGACAAGTCGAATCCGAAAACTTTGTATGCCGGAATGTGGGATTTTCGGCGCAAAGGCTGGACGTTTCGTTCGGGCGGCGACGGCGAAACAGCGTTTAGCGGTAGCGGTCTTTTCAAAAGCACCGACGGCGGCGCGACTTGGACGGAATTAAATGAACAAAGTGCAAAAGGTCTGCCTGCAAAACCTTGGGGACGCATTGCGGTTGCCGTTGCGCCGTCAAATCCGAAAGTTGTCTATGCGATGATTGAAGCCGTGATGCCAAAAAACGGACTTTATCGCTCAGACGACGGCGGACAAACTTGGACGGCACTCGACCGCAGTCAAATGATGGTTTGGCGACCGTTTTATTTCGCCAATCTAATCGTTGACCCGAAAGACGAAAATAAACTTTACAAAGCGGGCGGTTCTTTGATTTACAGCAGCGACGGCGGGAAAAGTTTCAGCAATGTCGCGGGCGGAGCGCACGGCGATTTTCACGATGTTTGGATCAATCCGAATAACACAAATCACGTCATTACAGCCGACGACGGCGGACTTTGGTATTCTTATGACGGCGCGAATAAATGGTGGAAAGCCGAAAATCTACCCGTTTCGCAGTTCTATCACGTTTCGGTTGATATGGAAACGCCGTATCGCGTCTATGGCGGTTTGCAGGATAACAGTTCTTGGGTTGGCGAGTCGGAATATCCGGGCGGAATCACCAACGCGCAGTGGGAAAATATGTATGGCGGCGACGGTTTTTGGATGTTCGCCGATCCGACTGATCCC
Organism: Pyrinomonadales bacterium; assembly: GCA_038232235.1. GTDB lineage: Bacteria > Acidobacteriota > Blastocatellia > Pyrinomonadales > Pyrinomonadaceae. The sequence goes on from JBBSIE010000108.1 coordinate 5,869, forward strand.
GATTATCTTTACGCCGAAGCGCAGGGCGGCTACATCGGTCGCGTCAATCGCAAAACACTCGAATCGCGCAGTATTCAGCCGCTTCCCAATTATAAGGAAGGCAAATTGCGCTTTAACTGGAACACGCCGATTCAGGTTTCAAAAGACGGAACTTTGTATCTCGGTTCGCAATTTCTCTTCCGCTCAAAAGATCACGGACAAACTTGGGAACGCATTTCTCCCGATTTGACGACCAACGACCCGAACAAACAAAAACAGGAAGAATCGGGCGGCGTGAGCGTTGATAATTCGTCGGCGGAAATGCACACGACTATTTACGCCATCAGCGAATCGCCGAAAAATCAAAATACAATTTGGGTTGGAACTGACGACGGAAACGTGCAAATCACGCGCGACGGCGGTAAAACTTGGACAAACGTCGTTTCAAATATCAAAGACTTACCGAAAAACGCCTGGGTTTCTTCGATTGATGCCGGACATTTTGACGAAGGCACGGCGTATGCGACTTTTGATTTGCACAATTTCGGCAATATGTCGCCGCATGTTTATAAAACAACGGATTTCGGAGTAACGTGGACTCCGATTATTACGCCGAATTCCAATGTTCGCGGTTACGCGCACGTCGTCAAAGAAGATTTGGTCAATAAAGATTTGCTGTTTGTCGGGACGGAAATGGGTTTGTGGATTTCGCTCGACGGCGGGCGGCAGTGGGCGCAATACAAGGGCGGCGATTTTCCGAATGTCGCCGTGCGCGACCTTGCAATTCATCCGCGCGATAACGATTTGGTCATCGCCACGCACGGGCGCGGTATCTGGATTGTTGACGACATCACGCCGCTTCGCGCTCTGACGACGGAGACGCTTTCCAAAGACATCGCGTTTTTGCAAGCCGAACCAGCCGTGCAGAAAATTCAGGCAAACGGCGGTTGGGTCAACGGCGACGCGGCTTACGTCGGCGACAATCCGCCCGATGAAGCCGTCATTACTTATTATCAAAAGAAACGCCATATCTTCGGCGATTTGAAGATGGAAGTTTTCGATTCAAACGGTCAATCGCTCGGCACGATTCCGACCAGCAAGCGGCGCGGACTAAATCGCGTTAAATGGTCAATGCGTCTGCCCGCGCCGAGTGTTCCGCCGGCAGCAAGCATCGCCGGCGGCGCAACCGTCGGACCGCGCGTTTTGCCCGGAACTTACACGATCAAAATGACAAAAGACAAAGCGGTTTATGAAACTCCTTTGCGAGTCGTGCTTGATCCGCGCGTAAAATACTCGGCGGCAGACCGACAGGCGCAGTATGATTTGGCGTTGAAGCTGCACAAACTGCTCGGCGAAATGACGACGACGGTTGAACGCATTAATTCGGTTCGTTTGGCACTCGACAACCGCGCCGCTCAAGCTAACGACGGCGCACTAAAAACTCGTCTGCAAACGGCTTCAATGCAGGTTGACGAACTGCGTAAAAAGATAGTTGCGACCAAAGAAGGCGGCGCGATTACGGGCGAAGAACGTCTGCGCGAATTTTTAGCCGACCTTTACGGAAATGTGATTTCTTACGAAGGACGACCTTCGCAGACGCAAATCGAACGTGCCGATGCAATCGCCCGCGAACTTACCGACGTTTCGGCGGATTTTGATGCGTGGATGAAAAAAGAAATGAACGGTATCAATTTGGATTTGGGCAAAAATAAACTTGAGGTGATTAAAAATCCTTAAAATTAGAGCGCGGGATAGTCCGCTTATTAGTGATGTTTGGGAAAAGGAATTAATTTTTTACTTCAGATTGCGATTTATCCAAAAATTCCGAAGCGATTTGCAGCACCCTCGTTTGAACTTCGCTGGTTGAACCTTCGGCATTTATGACACGAAACCGTTCAGGTTCATTCACCGCAATTTTCAAATAAGCGTCGCGCACGCGCTCATAAAAATCCGTTGTTTCCTTGTCCATCCGGTTTTTTTGGATGCCTGCATCGTTGCGGTTATTTGTCCGTAATAATGCCTTTTCGATTGGCAAATCAAAGAAAATTGTTAGATCGGGTTTGAGTCCTTCGGTGGCGAGTTCGATAACTTGTTTGACGGTTGATTCCGAAAAACCGCGTCCTGCGCCTTGATAAGCGAAAGTTGCGTCGGCATAGCGGTCTGAAATGACGATTTTTCCTTGTTCGAGCGCGGGTTTGACGAGAAAATTAACGTGTTGTGCGCGGTCGGCGGCAAAAAGCAGAAGTTCGGCGAGCGGCGCAACATTTTCTTCAGTTTCTAAGAACGCTTCACGCAGACGGCGACCGAGCGGCGTTCCGCCGGGTTCGCAAGTCGTTAGAACCTCAAAGCCTTTCATCAAAAGCTCGCTCGCCAACATATGCAATTGCGTTGACTTGCCGCTTCCATCAACTCCTTCAAAAGTTATAAATTTTCCGCGCAAAATAGATTATTCCGAATTAACTTTTTTTCGTTCTTGAGAAATCGTCGAAATGGCGTGTTTGAATATCAAAAAATCTTGTCCGCCGACATCAAGCAAAACCGAAAATTTGTCGAAACTTTTGATTCTGCCCGTCAGCGTCGTGCCGTGCATTAGATGAAACATTACGCTCTGTTTTTCACGCCGTGCCGTGTTTAGAAACGCATCCTGTATGTTTTGGGCAGCTTTTTCCATAACATCTCTCTTACTCTCGTCAATGTGGGATTTCAATAAATAGTTTATAACAGATTTGATTTTACAACAAGAAATATTTCACAAGTTATTCTAATTTAAGCCTTTCCCACAAATTTTTTTGTGTTTCCGCGCTGCTGCCGAAGCCTTCGAGCCAAACCGCGTCTTCTTCGCGCCGAAACCACGAAAGTTGTCGTTTGGCATAATTGCGAACGTCCTGTTTAGTTTGTTCGATTGCGCTTTCCAAACTTCTTTCGCCGCGCAAATATTCGCAAACGCGCCGGTAACCGTGTGCGCCGAGCGCATTTGTGTCGTCTTTTACGCCGCTTTTACGAATAAGTTCTACTTCTTCGACCAAACCGTTGGCAAAATGCTGCTCGGCGCGTTCGTTTATTTTTTCATACAATTTATCGCGCGGCGGATTAAGTACAAAGATTTTAATTCGTTCCGCAAATTCAGGCGGCGCGGCGCGATTCGGCTGAATTTCGGAAAACTTTTTGCCGGTTTGAAAACAAACTTCTAAAGCCCGCTGAACACGGACATAATCGCGCGGAAAGAATTTGTCAGCGGACGTTTTATCAATTCTTTGTAGAAGTTTATAGAGATGTTCCGCGCCCTTTTTTTCCTTTATTGTGCTTAATTTTTCCCTCAACTTTTCGTCGGTTTTCGGGCTTTCAAAAAAAGGCTGGCGCAGCGAACGCAGATAAAATCCCGTGCCGCCGACGAGAATCGGAATTTTGCCGCGTTTTTCGATTTCGACAATTTTTGCCGCCGCGTCATCTGCCCAATCTGCCGCCGTATAGTTTATTTCGGGCGCGACATAATCAACCAAATGATGCGGAACGCCGCGCATTTCCTCCGTCGAGGGTTTAGCCGTCGCAACCTGAATCTCTTTATAAATCTGCACTGAATCACAGTTGATTATCTCGCCGCCGATTTTCAGCGCGAGTTCAACGCCGATTTCGGTTTTTCCCGAAGCCGTTGGTCCGACAATTGCGTAAATCTTTTGTTTGTTCAGTTTAATTTGCAAAATAAGCGGGTAAAACGGTAATTAAAATTAGCAATCAACTCGCCGACAAAAACAAGCGAACCGCCGCAATTATCAAGATCAAGCCGAGTAATATCAGCGCACCGATAATTTGGTTACGTGAAAATCGAATCATCACTGAATATTCTCCATCATTTTTCCAACAAATCCGGCGATTCAAGTTAAGAGCATTTGAGCGGCAGCTTTATGGAAATTTTAACACAAATTGAATGACTGCTGCCGCGCGTCGTTCGTCGAGAAGGGAAGGCATCTTCAGACAACTTGTAATGACAAGCATCGTTTGAATAACTAATGATAAATTGACGATCAGTAGTTTGAGTTGCAATAGTTTCAAAACAATCAAAAAATGTTAATATGTCCGTTGAAATGAATCGAGTTTTAAGTCGAACAGTTTCCGCAAAAAATAAATCTACTAAAATACTCATTTTATTTCATCTCTCATCTCAAGTTTTCAAATATCTTTTTTGGCAAAGATTATTGACATAATAAAACGAGGAAGGTCAGTTTGTTGACTTATTTTCCTTTTCTTCCGCGATAAACGGAATAAATCAAAATCAATTCTGTTTTTAAATTACCTTTTATCAAATCTAAAAATTTGTTCTTAAAATTCAAAAAATTATGGATTATCAATTATTAGTTCGTGAAGCGCGAAAAGCGGATATCCCGGCAATTGCCATTTTGATTCGGGAATTTGCCGAATTTGAAAAACTCGTTCATCGGTGCGAAGTTACCGAAGATGATTTGCACGAAGCGATTTTCGGAAAAAAAAGTTTTGTGCAGGCATTGGTGGCAATGGCGGGCGACCGTTACGCCGGTTACGCGCTGTATTTTCCCATATTCAAAAGTTTTCGCGGCGAACGCAGCATTTTTCTCGAAGATTTATACATTACGCCCGATTTGCGCGGCAACGGTTTGGGTTTTGTGATGCTGCGCGAAGTCGCCAAATACGCCAAAGACTGCGGATTTGCGCGAATGGATTGGCAAACGCTCAAATGGAACGAATCGGCGATAAATTTTTACAAAAATCTCGGCGCGGAATCGGACGATGAAAATTTTGATTTTCGTCTGCGCGGCGCGGCATTTAATAATTTAATCGGCTGAATTTAAGTGTCGAAAGAGCCGTCAAATCAGCAGTGTCGGCGTAAACCGATGCGTCGCGCCTGCGATTATTATAAGTTGCTCAACAAATTCGCCGATGACTTTCAAAATTTTTAACTGGCTTATTATTTGCGCTGATCTCTGATTTTTACACGATGCCTTCGAGCGGAAAAAAGCGGTCAACAAATTCGACGTGCAGACGCGGAATGCCGTCCTGACCGTAGCGTCTGCCGCGAACTATTGAAATAGTCGAAACATTATATTGTTCACTTTTGACGCGAACAAAAGAACCAACTTCGGCGGGCAGCGTGGTAAAAAGTGCCGCTCCGCTCAAACTCAGATTTTCCGTCACAGTCGGCTCGCTTGCCAAAACATTTCCTTCGCCGTCAACTAATTCGATGATGACGTTAGCCGGAATCGAATATCTCGAATGTCGGCGCAATTCCTTCGGTAAATGGCTTTCGTCAGGATTGCTCTAAGCATTGATAACCTGCCACATAGTTCCGTCGCTTCGGTGAGAAATATCAAACAGCATTGCCGGATCATTATAATAATTTTTCGGCGGATTTTTTCCGATAAAAGCCGTTCCAACGGAATAAGAATCCGGTGCATTTCCGTTGCTTTTCGTAATGCAGCTTCGCACCAAACCCCAAACTTTATATTGAGCTTCGGTAAAGTCATAGCTGCGAAGTTTACGCGGCATCGGGATCATCATTTGAATCAAACGTCCGCGTTTAACCGGACGACTCAGATTAAAACCTGCGCCGAACGCCGTTACATCGTTCAGGCGAGTAACTTCGTTCCAAACGGCATTTTCATTGACGTGGGACTCAACTCGAATCGGTAAAGTCAACGACATTCTTTGGATTCGACGGCTTTCATTTTCCGCAGCAGGAGATGAAATCATAAATTTACCTCTAAAATTATTTTGATTTAAAGATGTTTGAAAAACTGAAATTAAAACTATCGGGAAGTTGCTTTTTTTGAGTGAATTGCAAAGGTTTCGCAAGTTGCTAAACAGGCGTTTTACCTGTAAAATAATAATACATTTTAAACAGTAAAAATGTCCAGACTTTTATTTAAGTCCGCCTCTTTATTAGAAAAGTTTCACAACAAAATTTAACTAAAATTATTTCAAGGAAAAACAAATGGATTCAGCATTAGAACGCAATCAGCAAGTAAATATCGAAGACGAGATGCGGCGGTCGTATCTCGATTACGCAATGAGCGTCATCATCGGACGCGCTCTGCCCGACGTGCGCGACGGCTTAAAACCCGTCCATCGCCGCGTCCTTTGGGCAATGCAGGAACTCGGCAATTATTACAACAAGCCGTATAAAAAATCGGCGCGTGTTGTGGGAGACTGTTTTGTCGCCGGAACGCTCGTGCATACTGACAAAGGTTTGAAGCCGATTGAAGAAATCGAAGTCGGCGAAGAGGTTTTGATGCCGAACGGTTACACGAGCCGCGTTGTCGAAGCATTTCACAATCCGCCGACTGAAATTGTCGAGGTAAATTTAACCAACGGCAATTCGCTGAAAGTTACAAAAGGACAGCTTTTTCGCGTTTTAACAAATGATTTGGAAATAATCTGGGAACGCGCTGAGAATCTCGAAAGCAAAAGAGTTTTGGTTTCGAGTCCGCGCAGTTTGGGTTTTCCCGAAACGCATCACGACAAGAAAAAAATCGGATTGGCTTACACGGCAGGATTACTCGTCGCCGAAGGTTATTTGACCGACAGAGGACGTTCCAGCCGCGTCGGAATTTCGATGGTTGACCGCGAACCGCTTGAGTTTATCGCGGAAGTTTGCGCCGAACAATCGGTCAATGCTTATTGGAGCGAAAAGAAACCGCAAAAATCATATCATCAATTACAACACCAGCTACGTTTCAGCAATTTTGCCGAAGCAGTTGAAGTTTGCCAAGCGAAATGCGACAAAAAGCAAGTTCCTAAGTGGATTTTGGAAGATAGACAATTGTTCGCGCCGTTCATTGCAGGTTTCGTTGACGGCGACGGTTTTTTACGTGCCACCGATTCAAAACGCGACGCGGTTTTGGCAACAACTTCAAAACATCTTTCCGCCGAACTGCAAACGATGTTAGCCGATTGCGGAATTCACGGCGTAATTGTTGAAGAAGAACGTCCCGAAAATTGGCTGACGAGCTTTAATCTGACTTTTACGGGCGAAAACACTTCGCGTTTAGCAAATTTGATTTCGCCTTTCTTAAAAGTTATCCGCAAAAAAGAAACTGCATTTAATCTTTCAAATTGGAAAAGCCGCGTTTTAAATCTCGAAACCGAATGCGTTCCGAGCGCGGCGATTTGGCAAGAATTTTCTAAACATCACATCGGTTCAGGCTGGTTTGTCAATAAAGACGGTAAAAAATTCCGTTCGGGAATCAAATATGAAACCGGCACGAAAATTCGCTATTCGAGTGATTTGCACGAAAAAACTTTATCTTACAGACAAATCGAAAGTTGGGGAATTTTGGCGAAACTCGAAAAAATCGGTTCACCGCTAGCCGCAAAAATTCGTAATTTAATTGATAATTATTCAATTTTGCAAGTCGTTTCAGTAATTGACAAAGGCGAAAAAGCAGAAAATTTTGACGTTCAAATCGAAGACAAAAGCCACGAATTTTTAGTACAAGGCTGCGCTGTCCATAATTGTATCGGAAAATATCATCCGCACGGCGATTCGGCGGTTTATGAAACGATTGTCCGAATGGCGCAGGAATTTTCGATGCGCTATATGCTCGTTGACGGACAAGGGAATTTTGGTTCGATTGATGGCGACAATGCGGCGGCAATGCGATATTGTGTTGCAAAAAATACACTTACTGTTACAAGTAAAGGTTTGCAGCGTATCTAAAATATCTCGAAAAGCGAGGATGTCAGTCTAAAAGTTTTGTCGCACAACCGAAAAATCAATACGGCGAGTAAATGGTTTGATTGCGGTGAGCATCCGACGTTTCGGGTGA
>JBBSIE010000109.1:0-13189 GCA_038232235.1 Pyrinomonadales bacterium
CCTTCTTTTCGCAAAATCTCGACTTCCTTGACAAATTCTTCAACAATATCCGCGCCGCCGACTTTCCGCATCGGAACGCCGTCTTTGAAGATCATTCCGACGTTGCGACCGAAGGTAATTCCAAGTTGCGAATCGTGCGCTTCGCCCGGACCGTTGACGGCGCAGCCCATAATTGAAAGATGCAGCGGTTCTTCAACGTGCGCCAGTCTTCTTTCAACTTCCGTAACAATTTCGACAAAATTATCAATATCTAATCTGCCGCACGTCGGACACGCCACAACAGTTACGCCGCGTTTTCTCAGTTCCAGAGATTTCAAAATTTCCCAACCGACGCGCACTTCTTCGTGCGGTTCAGCCGCAAGAGAAACGCGAATCGTGTCGCCGATGCCGTCAAAGAGTAAAATACCCAAACCCATCGCCGATTTGATCGTGCCGCCAAACGGCGTTCCGGCTTCAGTTACGCCCAAATGTAAAGGATAATTTACCTTTTCCGACATCAAACGATACGCGGCAACCGTGCGCTGTACGTCGGACGCTTTTAGTGAAATAATAATGTCCGAAAATCCTAAATCTTCAAGAATTCCGACGTGCCGCATTCCTGATTCGACCATCGCTTCCGGTGTTGCCGTTCCGTATTTTTTCAGCAAATCTTTTTCGAGCGAACCGCCGTTGACACCGATTCTGATCGGAACTTTCTGCGCTTCGGCGGCACGGACGACTTCGCGTACGCGGTCAATTGAACCGATATTTCCGGGATTTAGACGCAATTTATCAACTCCGGCTTCCAGAGCTTTCAAAGCTAATTTGTAATGAAAATGAATGTCGGCGACAATCGGAACTTCCGTGCGTTTGCGAATTTCTTTAAGTGCGGCGGCGGCATCGTCGTCGGGAACGGCGATGCGAACGATTTCACAGCCTGCCGCAATCATTTCATCAATCTGTTTAACTGTTCCATCAACGTCCGTCGTGTCGGTTTTCGTCATTGACTGCACGGCAACCGGTGCGCCGCCGCCAATTTGCACATTTCCAACCATTACCGCTTTTGTTTCTTTTCTCATTTCAAACCCAAATTTTTACTAACACATTAAAGAGTTTTAGCCGCGAATTGTACAAACAACACAAATTATTTTTATTCGTGATATTCGTGCAATTCGCGGCTAACTTTTTTATTTACCAATAATACGCGAAACGTCGAAGAAAATAACTGTTACCATCAACAGCAGAATTATCGCTAAACCGGCGAGTTGAATTTTTTCCTTAATCGCCATCGAAAGGGTCAACCCAAACAAGGCGAGAAAGCCTTCGATTGCCAGAACCGCGATTTGTCCGCCGTCGAGCATCGGAATCGGCAGTAAATTAAACACGCCGAGATTCAAACTGATTAACGCTAAAATCGAAATCAGCCCGACAAACCCTTGGTCGTGAACGACTTGCGAAATAATTTGCACAATTCCGATTGGTCCGGCAACACCGGCATCTTTGACCGAACGCTTGCCTGCGAAAAGCTGTCCAAAAACCGCGCCCGTCAGACGAACTATCTCATAATTGGTGTTGACGGCAAAGGCGGCGGCTTGTCCGATGCCGACGTTCTCGCGTGCCGTAATCGCGCCTCGACTGAAACCGATACCGATTCGGTAAACGCCGTCATTTTCAAGTTTTGCAGCAGTATTTATTTCCTTCTGTTGACTGTTGCGTTCGACCAGAATTTTGGCGGGCGCGTCCTTGTACTCGCGGATTTGCGATGTCAGTTCGCTACTGTTGCGAACGGTTTGTCCGTTGAAAGCCAATACGCGGTCGCCTTTTTGTAAATCTGACTGCGCCGCCGGACCGCCTTCGACAATTGTGCCGACAACGACCGGCTCAACTCCCATATCAGGTTCAAACTGCACGTCGCCGACCGAATTCCCTTTCACGTCTGTTTTTGTCGGCGTAATTGAAAGCGGAACTCTCTGTCCGCCACGCTCGACCATCATCTGAATCGGCTGTTCGGGCGAAACGAGCGCGTCGTGTTCGATGCGTTCCCACGTCGGATTCTCGACACCGCCGAAATTAACGATGCGATCACCCTTCTGCAAACCAGCATTTTCCGCCGCGCCGCCCGCTTTAATCACGCCCACAATCGGCGCGGGCATCGAAGGCACACCGTAAGCAAGCGCGCCGATAAACGGAATCGAAAAAGCGAGCAGCAAATTCATAAATGGTCCGCCGATCATTACGAGAAATTTCTGCCAGCGCGGACGCAGTTCATAAAGTTCGGATTCGGGAACAACTTCTTCCTGCGCGTCCTTGCCTTCGAGCGGTCCGGTGGCTTCGTCGCCGTAAAGTTTGACATACGCGCCCAATGGAATCGCACTGATTCGGTAATCGGTGTGTCCGTATTTAAAACCCCAAATACGCGGACCCAACCCGAAAAACGAATAAGCGTCAACGCGCATTCCCAAAAGTTTGGCAACCGCAAAATGACCGAATTCGTGAATGTTGATGGCAATTCCGAGAACGAAAATGACTGCTAAAATGACTATTAAAATATCGTACATTAAATAAATTCCTTTATTAAAATTTCTTGACCGTTTAGAAACAAATCGGGCGCGTCAAGTTGCACACTAAAGTGTAAAACCCGTGCTTTTCAGAGTCAAACATTATTTTACGGAAGCAAACCGGCGACTATAAATTTTTCTTGACAGATAGTATTTATTGACTCACTTTGCCGAAGCATTTTTTTCCAATTTCATTATAGCCTGTTTTCGCGCCGCTTTGTCAGCCGATAAAACGGTTTCAAGAGTTGCGACTTGCTGAGTTTGGTGTTCGTTCATCACGCTTTCGATAATTATCGGAATTTCGGAAAGCCGAATTTTATCGTCTAAAAACGCTTGCACGGCGATTTCGTTGGCGGCGTTCAGAGTTGCGGGCATCGTGCCGCCGATTTTCAGAGCTTTATACGCCAAAGCCAAACACGGAAAGCGTTCAAAATCAGGTTCTTCAAAGGTCAATTGCGAAATTTTTGTAAAATTAAACGGCGCGAGTTCGCCTATTTTCCTTTCAGGAAAAGTCAGCGCATATTGAATCGCGTGGCGCATATCTGTTACACCTAATTGAGCAATTACCGAGCCATCAACCAATTCAATCATCGAATGAACAACCGATTGCGGATGGACGACAACACCGATTTCATCCGCCGGAAAATCAAAAAGCCACCGCGCTTCGATGACTTCTAACCCTTTATTCATCAGCGTCGCGCAGTCAATCGTGATTTTGTCGCCCATATTCCACGTCGGATGATTTAACGCTTCTTCACGCGTCGCATTTTCGATTTCCTGTTTAGTTTTCGTCCGAAAAGGTCCGCCCGAAGCCGTTAAAATCAAGCGTTTGACTTCACGTTTTGATTCGCCGCGCAGACATTGGTGAAGCGCGTTGTGTTCGGAATCAACAGGCAAAATCTCCGCTTTATTGTCACGCGCAGCTTTCGTCATCAATTCGCCCGCCATTACAAGCGTTTCTTTGTTGGCAAGCGCGACTCTTTTTCCCGCTTCAAGCGCACGCAACGTCGGCACAAAACCGACTGCACCGACGGTTGCCGAAACAACTGTGTGCGCTTGTTCGTGTGTCGCAACATCAATTAAACCCTGTTCGCCGACGACAATTTTTAGAATCTGAAATTTGGAATCTGAAATTTTGCGAAGTAGTTCTTCCGCGCAATTTTCGTCTTTGACGGCGACGAGTTCTGGCTGGAATTTTTCGATTTGTTCGGCGAGTTTTTCGACATTTTTGCCCGCACCGAGCGCAACCACGCGAAAATCGCCCAAATGTTCAATGACTTTAAGAGTGTTGCAGCCGATTGAACCCGTCGAACCTAAAATGGAGATTGCTTTCATAAAAATCCTTTATCAGATTATCACACCCGAACACGGTTGAAAATCCGATTGATTTTTTGAACAAAAAGTTTCCAACGCGAAAATACCCTTATGTATCATAACTTACAGTTCAGATTCAAAAATCATTGATGATTTTCAACTTGGATTTGTTCTTCAATTTAAATTTTAGAGGAGAGTAAAAAAAATGAAAAAACTACTGACTTTGTTTTTTATCGCCGCATTGTTGGGCGTAACCGCGCCTTTTGCGGAAGCAAAAACGACGGTTGAAGCTGCTGAGATTGTTCAGCAAAGACGCGAACAGCGGCAGGAACGTCGTGAAGAACGTCGTGAACGGAGAAGCGACAGACGCGAAAACCGACGTTACGACAGAAATCGCCGCGATAACAGATATTACCAAAATCGCCGCCACAATAATCGTCGTTATCAAACCCGTCGTTATAACAGTCGCGTTCGAACCGCTTATCGAACACGAAACGTGCGGCGCGGCAACCGATTCTACCGGGAAACTTACCGCATTACATATTCGCCGAACGGCAGAACCAACACAAGACTTGTCAGCCGCACACGAGTCCGCTATTAAATAAGTCGAGCGAAAACACTCTCCTCTCGCTTAATTTTTTTCCGATTTGCCTGCCGAATTACTTTCCTTTGTAAAATTCTCTGTCGCTTCAAGATAGTGCGCTTTTTCTTTATTTTCCGATAAATAATTGTTGAATTCCGCCGATTTATTTTTCGGAACGCTCAAAGCTTTCCAGTCTGAAACGCAAAAATGTTTTGCCAAAGACATAATTTGTCCAACGTGCGAAGCCGTGTGCGCGCGAGAGCGATTTATCGCTTTGAAAACCGTGTAATCTTCTCCGCGAATCTGCACGATTTTTTCTAGGTCTTCAACCTTCAAAGATTCGAGAGTTGCAAAAAGCGCGTTCCAACCGTTTTCCCAAACTTGCGTCAAACCTTCGCGTGTGTCACTTTCGGCGACAAATTTCAGAATCACAATTTCTGTCCGGTTTTTCGCCGTCGGACGTTAAAAAATTCGTCCAGCGCGAACGCAGGTTGCCGCCGATATGTTTTGAAATCGCCGCGATGCTGTTTGATTCCGCGTCAATCGCCTTGAAAAATTCTTCGTCGGAAACTTGCGCTAACGCTTTTTCAGCGAGCGATTTGTAACTGCGAAAAGTTTCGCCGACATCACGCAGATAATTTTCCAAACAATTCTTTCATAACTATTTATTAAAAGATTTTAACCTAACTGTAATCGCGTTTTTGTGCGCGTGCAAATGTTCGGCTTCTGCCATCAGTTCGACTGATTTTCCGAGATTTTTGATGCCGTCGGCACTCAGTTTTTGAAACGTGATTTTTTTAACGAAACTGTCCAGAGAAACGCCGCTGTAGCTTCGTGCATACGCGCCCGTCGGCAGCGTGTGGTTTGTTCCCGAAGCGTAATCGCCCGCCGATTCGCACGAGTAGTTGCCGATAAAAACCGAACCGGCGTTGACGATTTTCTCGGCAACTTCATCGGCGTTTTCAACCGCTAAAATTAGATGTTCGGCGGCATATTCATTGAGAAGTTCAATTGCCGTTTCCGTATTTTCAACCAAAATCGCCTTTGAATTTTTGAGTGCGGCGGTGGCGATTGGTTTTCTCGGCAAAACTTCGAGCTGTTTTTCGAGTTCGACATTTACTTTTTCGATGACGTTTTCGCTCGTCGAAACGAGAACCACTTGACTATCAACGCCGTGTTCGGCTTGCGACAGCAAATCCGCCGCGACAAATTCGGGAACGCTGGTTTCGTCAGCCAAAATCGCCACTTCCGAAGGTCCGGCGGGTATATCAATCGAAACGCTGTGTTTTGTTACCTGCTGTTTCGCTTCGGTTACGAATTGGTTTCCGGGACCGAAAATTTTATACACCTTCGGAACGCTTTCAGTGCCGAAAGTCATCGCACCGATTGCCTGCGCGCCGCCGATTTTGAAAACTTTTGTCGCGCCGCAAAGTCTTGCCGTGTATAAAGTTACCTCGTTGACTTTGCCGTCTTGATCAGGCGGCGAACATAAAATAATTTCTTTACAGCCGGCGAGTTTCGCGGGTATGGCGAGCATCAAAACCGTCGAAAAAAGCGGCGCGGTTCCCGCCGGAATGTAAAGCCCGACTTTTTCAATCGCCACTGATTTTCGCCAACAAAAAACGCCGTTCGTCGTTTCGATTATTTCACTTTTTTCGGTTTGTGCGGCGTGAAATTTTTCGATATTCGCTTTGGCGATTTGGATGGCTTCTTTCAATTCATCACCGACACTCGCTTCGGCTTCGTCAAATTCTTTTTCTGACACGAGAAAATCGTCGAGTTCGACTTTATCAAAATGCCGCGCACAATGTTTTAACGCTTCGTCGCCATGCAGTTTTACGTCTTTTAAGATATTGGCGACGGTGCGTTCAAGAAAATTATCGTCAAGCGACGGACGAGTTAAAATCTCGTCCCAAATTTCTTTTTTCGGATATTTTATAATTTGCATATTTTCATTAACGGCAAAATCAAATTTTAATTCACCATTCACAATTCATCATTCACCATTATTATTGAATCATCTGGTCAATCGAAAGCACCAAAATTCCTTCCGCGCCTTTGTTTTTCAGGTTTTCGACGATTTCCCAAAAATCGTTTTCGTTAATCACCGAATGCACCGAACTCCAGCCGGTTTCGGCGAGCGGCAAAACCGAAGGACTTTTCATTCCGGGCAAAATTGCGATGATTTCTTCCAACTTTTCGTTCGGCGCGTTGAGCAGAATATATTTATTTTGCTTGGCGGCGTTGACGGCTTTGATGCGAAACAGAAGTTTATCCAGAATTTTCTGCACATCCGCGCTCAAATCGGGACGCGAAACGAGAACGGCTTCCGATTTCAAAACGGTTTCGACTTCCTTTAATCCGTTGGTAAAAAGCGTGCTGCCGGAACTCACCAGATCGCAAACCGCGTCCGCCAAACCGATTCCGGGCGCGATTTCGACCGAACCGCTGATCGTGTGAATTTCGCTTTTCACGTTATTTTGCTTCAAAAAATCATTTAGAATTTTTGGATAACTCGTCGCAATACGTTTGCCTTCAAAATCTTTAACCGATGTATAATCAACAGTTTTCGGCACGGCAAGCGACAAACGGCATTTGCCGAAGCCGAGTTTTTCGACGATTTCGATTTCGCGGTTTTCTTCGCGCAAAACATTTTCGCCGACGATTCCGACATCGGCAACGCCGTCTTCAATATATTGCGGAATATCGTCGTCGCGCAGGAAGAATATTTCAAGCGGAAAATTATTCGCTTCGCTGCGGAGTTTGTCTAAACCGTTGCTGAAATTTATGCCGCAGTTTTTCATTAAACCGAGCGATTTTTCACTCAGACGACCGGATTTTTGCAGAGCGATTTTTAGTTTAATTTCTTTCATTTAAATACACGAAAACACGCAAACCTTTCTCAAAATTCGCGCTCGTCAATAAATTTTATAGTTTTTTTATAAAGAATGATTAACCGGCGCGATTTTTATTCGTGCCAATGATGGAAGTGCTGTACTGAACTGTTGAATTTTCTCGACATTACTTGTTTATATTTTCAACACAACGGTAAAAATTTTGCAAGTTTGCCGACTAATTTGCGGCTTGCACTTTTCCGAAACTTTGGCAACAATTGCAGAATGCAGGAAAAAACTGTTGATTTAATGGAAAAAGTCAGCAAGCGCGTTCAACGCTGCTACGGCTGTTTTATTCCATATCATTTTAAGGATATGTATTTGGGCGAAGATGTAACATTTTATTGCGAACACTGCAAAGACGATACGATGTTTCATTTTGACGAATTTTCAAAATTTTTGGATTTGGAAAAAGTGCGCGAAGCGGAAGAAAGTCATTAGAATTTGATGAAAAAAGTTACGCTTTACATTGAAACGGGAAACGAAACAAAAACCGTCGAGATTAATGATGAAATTTCAATCGGACGCACGAATGCCGCTGAAATCGTGATTGACGACGTTGGACTTTCGCGTCTTAACACGACTTTTTTCCGCGACGGCGATGTTGTGTTTGTGGTTGATGAAAATTCGCTCAACGGAACTTTTGTCAACGAAGAAAAAGTTTCAAATCAGCCGCAGAGAATCTTTGACGGCGACGATATCCGTCTCGGAACGGAAACGCGCATTCGCATTGATATAAATCAAAGTTCAAAATCTTCCGAAATTCCAAATTCCAAATTCCAAATTCCAAATGCGGATAATTACAAACCGGCGGCGCAAGTTCCCGAAAAACCAAAATCCAAAATCCAAAATCCAAAATCGAACAAACCGCCGTTTTTGATTATCGCCGCCGTCGCTTCGACATTTGTAATTGTTTTTCTCGCGCTGATCGGCATTTTGATCGCCACCCATTTTGACGAAAATCTGAGTATTTCGGGCAGCAAGCCGACACCGAAAATCATCGCGTCTGCGCCGATTCCGATTCGCGTCGTTGATCCGTTGGGCGGCGAAACGCCGGATTCGATTGAAGATTTAATGGATGCGTGGGAAGTTCAGGATGCCGAATTCACTGCCGATAATATAACGGAAGTGAAAACTTCGACCGACGCGCCGCAGCTTGCGGTTTCGGTTGCCGATTGGGAAACTCAGCGAAAGTTGGCGATGGGCAACCGCAGTGCGCCGGTTGGACTTGTTTCGGGCGTAACGATTCCGCCGGAACTCGGCGGCGGAATCGCCAAACAGTTGGCGTTGTTTAGACAGCAGGGAATCACGCCCGACACATTGCCGAAGGATTTTGCCGCGCTTGCCCGAATGCGGATGGCTAATCAATTGACAGAATTGCCGCTGGCGACAAAATTTTATTATCTCGACAACATCGGAACGAGCGCGGACGGTTCGGAATTTGATTCGTTCGAGCCGAACACGCGCACCAAATCGCCTTTAATCTTAAATTCCGAAGATTATTCCGTCTTGAAAACTCTGGCGAACAATTACAGCGGTCAAAAATACGATTTGACAAATTCCGCTGATCGTCTTCAGATGAAACGCCGACTTTTGCGAATGTTTCACCCGCGAGCCAAAGCGTTTTTGGAAGAATTAGGCGCGGCGTATCAAGCGAAATTCGGGCGACCTTTGAAAGTTACTTCGCTGACGCGCTCGCTCGAATATCAATTCGATTTGTCGAAAGCCACCAGAAATGCGTATCGCGGTACGACTCCGCCGCATTCGACGGGCGCGACATTCGATCTGGCTTATATGCAGATGACGGCGGAAGAGCAGACATTTTTGATGGCGAAACTCGCCGAATATGAAAAAGCCGGACGAGTTGACGCTCTGCGCGAAGTCGCCCAAACGCCGTGCCTTCACATCTTTGTTATCAAATAAAATTTTCCTTCGCTTTTTCCGCAATCCGCTTGATTATGCAAAATCGTTCAATGTGTTAAAATTTTTATTTGCAAATGTTTTCGTCAAATTCAGCCAAAGTTTTATTCGTCTTTTTGTTCGCTGCGTTTCTTTTTTCGAGTTGTTGGACTTGGCAGAAAGCGGAAAGCGAAACGCCCGCGCCGACACCTTTTGTCGCTGAAGATTTGAAAAGCGATGTTCCGTTTTCCAACAAAGAACCGGAAAATTTTCAAGCTGAATTTGTTGTTACGGCAAGCGGCAAAACAGACAAAATTTTCACGGCGCGAAACGGCGGAAATCGGCGTTTGGATTATAACGTCGGCGAAAAGAATCAGTTTTCAATTGTGCAAACCATTGACGGAGAAGGTTTTTTAACTTTCAAAGATAAAAAAATCTACGCCGAAAATTCAATTGATTCGGGAATTTCAGACGCGAGAAATCCGTTCGATTTTTTGACAACAGAATGGCTTAACCAGAAAGCCGATGTGAAATTTGAAAAATTAAACGCTGAAAATGGTTTGATGAAATATCGCGCGGTTTTGGGCGAAAACGGAAAATCGGAAGCTGTGATTTGGGTTGACGAAAAAATCGGTTTGCCCGTCAAACAGGAATTTTACAGTGTGGACGGAGAACAAAAAACGACGAATTTCACGTTTGAAATGAAAAATTTCAAACCGCAAACGGACGAAAATCTGTTTGGAATTCCAAAAGATTTTCGCAAAGTTTCGATTGAAGAATTTCGTAAAAGCCTGCGAAGTGAAAATTAAATATGAACGACAATAAAGGTATTGAAATAACCGCCGAACAAAAAAGCAAGGCAGCAAAAGCGATCAAAGACGTGCCGTATGCGCGTCTTCTCGGTTTTGAATTGGTTGATTTGAGCGCGAATACTGCAAAAGTAAAACTTGCAATGCGCGACGAATTGCGTCAGCCTTACGGCGTTCTGCACGGCGGCGCGACTGCTTCTTTGATTGATACGGCGATGGCTT
Organism: Pyrinomonadales bacterium; assembly: GCA_038232235.1. Classification (GTDB taxonomy): domain Bacteria; phylum Acidobacteriota; class Blastocatellia; order Pyrinomonadales; family Pyrinomonadaceae. Next base: position 10,259 of record JBBSIE010000109.1, read on the forward strand.
TTGCCGTCAGAACCTGCGTGCCGGATGATGTCGAAACGACGACAATTGATTTGACCGTGCATTATCTGCGTCCGCATTCCGAAGGCGAAGTCGTCTGCACGGCAAAGGTCGAACGCGCCGGACAACGAATTTTGACAATTTCGGCGGAAGTTCACAACGAAGAAGGAAAACTGATTGCAACCGCACTTTCGACTTATACAAAAGTCTAGGAAGTCTGGAAGGTCTTGGAAGTCTAGGAAGTAAATCTTCCTCTTTGACTTCCTAGACTTCCAAGACTTTCCAGACTTTCCAGACTTTTATGGAAGAACTCAAAAAATTCGGAAAATATTTCAAGCCTTATAAATGGAATGTCATCTTTGGCGTTTTGTTTATCTTATGTTCGATGTCGTTCAGCCTGTTGATTCCGTATTTGGTCGGCAGAGCGATTGACGATTTGAGCGCAGATATTACGCGAAACAAGGTTATTTTTTACCCGCTGATAATTTTGGGTGTCAATCTCGTCAGCGGCGTTTTTCTGTTTTGGCAACGGCGGCTTTTGATCAACGCTTCGCGGCATATCGAATACGATATGCGCCGCGATTTTTACGCCGCGCTCGTTGATCAGCCGCTCGAATATTTTCAAAACAATCGCGTCGGCGACCTGATGGCGCGGGCGACGAATGATTTGAGCGCGGTGCGGCAAATTGTCGGACCGATGATTTTGTATTCGTTTCAGGCGATTTTCGCGCTCGCCATCGTTCTGCCGGTAATGCTCAGCATCAACGTCAAATTAACTTTATTTTTGCTGATCCCGATGCCGTTCGTATCTCTAACGGTAAAAATTGTAGGTCAGCAGGTTCACGTTCGTTTCGAGAAAATTCAGGAATTTTTCTCGGACATCACGGCGCGGGCGCAGGAAAATCTGACGGGTGTGCGCGTCATTCGCGCTTACGCGCAGGAAAATTCGGAGATCGAAAAGTTTCAGGAACTCAACAACGAATACGCGCGGCGCAACATCGCGCTCGTCAAATTCGGCGCGGCAATGCGTCCGCTTTTGTTCTTTTTTATCGGTTTGGGTTTTGTCATTATCGTCGCCGTCGGTGTTCCGATGGCGGTGCGCGGCGAAATTACGGCGGGCGAATTCACCTCGTTTATTCTTTATCTGCAAAGAATGATCTGGTATCTGATCGCGCTCGGCTACGTCGTCAATCTTTACCAGCGCGGCACGGCTTCGCTCAAACGATTTAACGCGATTTTGGAAACCGAACCGACTATCGGAGATGCGCCGGATGCGCGTGAGCAGCCAAAAATCAAAGGCAAAATCGAATTTCGCCATCTGACTTTCGCCTACGACGGCAAACCTGTTTTGAAAGATATAAATCTGACGATTGAGCCGGGCGAAACCGTCGCTTTTGTCGGCAAAACCGGCAGCGGAAAATCAACTTTGATCAGTTTGATTCCGCGACTTTTGGACGCGCCGGAAGGCACGGTTTTAATTGACGACATTCCCGTGCGCCGTTTTCCGCTTGAACAATTGCGAAAAGCCATTGGCGTTGTTCCGCAGGAAACTTTTCTGTTTTCGGATTCAATCGCGGCGAATATCGCTTTCGGCGTGGAAAACCATAACGGCGACAGACAATTAAAAACTGGCAACGGTAATATTTCCGTCGAAAAATCTGCGGCGATTGCCGGTCTCGCCGAAGACATCAATGGATTTCCATACAAATACGAACAGCGTGTCGGCGAACGCGGCATCACTTTGAGCGGCGGACAAAAACAGCGCACGGCGATTGCCCGCGCCGTGATGCGTGATCCGCGAATTTTGATTCTCGACGATTCGCTGTCGGCGGTTGACACTTACACGGAAGAAAAAATCCTGCGCGGTCTGCGCGATGTTCGCACAGACCGCACGACTCTAATCGTTTCGCACCGCGTTTCGACGATTCGTGATGCCGATTTGATCTGCGTTCTGCACGACGGAAAAATTATTGAGCGCGGAACGCATGATGAATTGATAAAATTCGGCGGCGAATATAACGATCTTTATCAGCGACAGCTTTTGGAAGAAGAACTTGACGCGACGGATTAAACCAAATTATTAACCGCAGATAGACGCAGATAAACGCAGATTTTATTTTTGATTTATCCGCGTTTATCTGCGTCTATCTGCGGTTAATTCAATTCTTGAAATTAATTAAATTATCGGAAATAAGTTTTTCCAAATGCGCTTCGACTGATTTTTCCGCCAAATTCCAAAGTTCGGGCGCGACATTCTGATAAACTTTTTCGACTATTTCGCGCGGAGTTTTCGCGCCGTTTTCACTCGCTTCCAAAATTTGGCGTTCGCGTTCAAGACGATGCGCGATGTAGCTTTCGATTTTAGATTTCGCGTCAACCATCGCCGCGCCGTGCGAGCCGCACAAAAAGCGCAAATTCGGCAGATTTTTCATTCTTTCGAGCGACGCGAGATAATCTTTCATATTGCCTTCGGGCGGCGCAATCAAAACCGAATCTGAACCAATCACATTATCGCTCGACAGCAAAAAACCAAGTTCTTCATCATAAAAACAAAGATGCCCGCGAGCGTGTCCCGGCGTGTGAAGTGCTTTTAATTCAAACATTTCGCCGTTTTCATCTTTCAAATTTATAAATTCGTTGTCTTCGATAAATTTTTCGATTTTCACTTCATTTCGCAAACTTTCCGCCGTCAATTTATGAGCCGAAATCGGAACGCGCAAGCCGAATTTGTCCGACAAATGTTTTTGCAAAACAGTTTCGCCGCCGAAATGATCTTTGTGAGGATGCGAAATTATTATTCCCTTTAGGGCATTAAATCTGTAATATAGTTTAATGCCGAAATCTAAAAAAACTGAGTTCGATAAAGCAGGGTTTGATCAAGCCAAATGGACAAAGTATTTTCAGCGATACCAGCAGGAATATATCCGTAAACGC
>JBBSIE010000110.1:0-12997 GCA_038232235.1 Pyrinomonadales bacterium
GTTTAGTCACAATCAAATATAATGCCTGTAGTCTGTTTTGCCGTTTAACATGATGTTCACTTTTGAGCATCTCTCGAATTTCTTCTTTGGTTTCTTTAATTTTTGGCACCGCTTTATTCATCTTGTTATTATTGCATAATCTCTAATTGAAAAGCGTATTAGGAGAAAAATGTATGGCAATAAATGAAGGATTAATCGGCGAATTGGAAATGGAAGCGGCGACGACGCGCAAGGTTTTGGAAAGAATTCCGGCGGAGATTTTCGATTGGAAACCGCACGAAAAATCAATGACGATGGGAAGATTGGCAACACACGTTGCAGATATGTTTGCGTGGTATATTCCGGCACTCGAAGCCGACGAACTCGATTTTGCCGCCGGATACAGCAAACCGAAAGCGGAAAATGCGGAGGATTTGACGGCGATTTTAGATAAAAATGTGGCGGCGGCGACCGAAAGTTTGAAAAATACGGACGATGAAACTCTGCGGAAAATGTGGAAACTTCGGGACGGCGAAAAAGTCTTTTTTGAAGCTCCGAAAATTCAGGTTTTGCGCGGAATGGTGATGAATCACATCATTCATCATCGCGGACAGCTTTCGGTTTATCTACGGCTGAATTCTATTCCCGTTCCGGCGATTTACGGACCGAGCGCGGACGAAGATTTGATGTAAATACAGTAAAATCAATAATTTGAAATGCGCTTGTTCTTCTGTGATTAAGAACAGGCGCATTTTAATTTTATTCGGATGAAAATAGGTTTATACTTACGATTAGCAGTTTTTCAAAACAAAATTTTAATCAAGAAATGCTTTTCCGAGAACTTCTAACATTCGAACTTCACAATCAACGCGCTGATTTTCAGCGTTTTACTGAAACGCAGTTCGGCGATTTGACCGATTACTTAGCGAAACTCCAATCGCTTTGCAATACGCCGTGCGCGGAAATCTGGGCGAAATTGCAGGACAGAGATGATGCGGGCGCATTGCCGTCGGCGGAATTGGACGCGGGAAAGTCTTTCGCGTTTGACTTCGCGGAAAAATGGAATAATCACGAAGAAGCACGGGCGTGGGCGAACGATATTTTGCAAAATCGCACGACATTTGCGGCAGACGGAAGCCAGCTTTATGCGGAAAAAGAAACTTCGCTGCCGGTTGCGGCAATTCAAATCGGCTGGTTTGAAAATCCGCATAATGCCGAGCAATCATACGAAAAAAACGCGAAATTTTCCGTGCTTTCGCCGGAAAAACTGCTGTCGCAGGACGAACCCGTCATTCCCGAAACGAAAGTCGGGCAGTTTCGTTTTGAGGCGGAAGTCGAAAAGGTCGAAGAATTTTTGCAGAAAAAAAGCGGCTGGCAGGAACGCGGTGAACGAATGCCGCTGGCTTTTTACGACGGCACGCTTTTGCTGTCAACGCCGCATCCGCAGACGAGTCTGCAAGTTAGTTTTACCAATAAACTCGTTGAATTAGTGAAATTTTCAATCGCGGCGAAAGTTCCGCTCGTCGGTTATGTTGACCGCAGTTACGCGCGTGATTTGTTGACTTTACTTGATAATTTCGACAACACCGCGCTTTCCAATGTCAGAACGCTTTACGATGCGACGATTCTGCACGCGGCGACTAAAAATTTTAATCAAGTTTTGAAAAATTGGGGCGACCGAACTTGTTTTTGCTACTCGAAACGGCGCGGTTTGAGCGCGTTTATTGATACGGAAACAAATAAATCAATCGTCGGATTTACATATCTGCAAACGACTTCCGATTCCGCACCGGCGCGGCTCGATATTCCGTCGTGGGTTTACGAAGCCGGACTTTTAGATGAAGTTTTGCAGGTTGTCCGTGCAGAATGTGTGATTGGTTTAGGTTATCCTTATGCGCTTGAAACAGCCGATCAAACGGCGGTGATTACAATGCGCGACCGCGAGATTTTTCTCGCCGCTTTACAAGACTTTGCCGGTCGTGAAAAACTAAACTTCAGCGTGGCGCGAAAAGCGGCGAGCAAAGGCAGAAGACGTTAAAGTAAAAAGGCAAAAGTAAAAAGGCAAAAGTAAAAAGTGAAGTCGAAGATTAAAGAACTCCGTAATCTGCATTCTGTAACAAATAACTTGGCGTGTTCCGCCTGTGGTGCGGTTGCGCGGCGCGGCGGCGCAAAGTTTTGTCTTGTTTGCGGAAAACTGCTTAAAGAAGACTATCAACCGCTTGACACAATTCGATCTTCTTATCATTTGCAGGGACAATCTTTTCTCATCGAAAACGCCAAAGGCGAAGAAATTACAGATTTATTTAACCAAAATGAAAACACGGTTTCACAAATGGCTTGGGCGTGTTTTGTTTATTCGCTCGTGCCGTATTTGGGAATTTTGTTTGTGCCGTTCACGTTTGTCATCAGTAGTTTCGGTTATTTTATTTACCTACGTCATCCGCGACTCGGCGGGCGCAAATTCGCTCTCGTCAGTTTTTATTTGAGTTTTATTGTTCTGGCAATTCAGATATTATTGTGGTGGCTGCTGTATATCGTTCCCGAACTCGGACGGCAAATCTAAATTTTTCTTACGAATAAAGATTCATCGGTCTGGTTAAAAGTGCAATCGGGTCTTCGACATTTAATGCTTCGCGCACAAAAAACGGTTCGCCCGCTGCGACACCAATTAAACTTCCGAAATAACGCGAACGATTTTCCAGTTCATCAATAAATCCTTTGCTCGTCAGACGAGTTTCGAGTTCGTCTTTGCCGGCGTTCGGATTATAAAACTGCGATTTATGAGCGCGAATCGCCGCCGTTTTTTCTCCGAGAAAATCGGAAATATCCACGATAAAGGACGGCGTTACACGCTGCGAAAAAATATTGTGCGCGACAATTGGCGCGGGCGTTCGTTCCTGCCCGAAATCGCCGTCATATTTCTGCATCGAACACAATCGCGCCGCTTCACGAACAAGTTGCACGATATGATTATGATCGGGATGCGGATCGTCGGCTTGATGCGTCAGCAAAATTTTCGGTTTCAAACGGCGTAAAACTCTGACCAATTTCGTGCGCGTTTCTTCCGTTACCCAAACGTGACCGTCGGGCAATTCGAGATTTTCTCTCACATTTAGTTTTAAAATTTTTGCCGCTTCATTCGCTTCGGCAGCGCGACCTTCAACTGTTCCGCGCGTTCCCATTTCGCCTTTTGTAACGTCGAGTGCGCCGGTTTTGTAGCCGAGCGATTTCATCTTCAAAAGCGTTCCGCCGACCGTTAATTCTACATCGTCGGGATGCGCGAAAACTGCAAGTATGTCTATTTCGTTCATAAAAATAATTTACCACAAAAGAAAATTTGCCACGAATTGCACAAATCACACGAATTGTTTTTAAACTTATTCGTGCAATTCGTGTAATTCGCGGCTAAAATCTATTTATGAAATTAACAATTCTAGGTTCGGGAACGTCGGTTCCACATCCGAAAAGAAGTTCGTCGGGATTTTGGCTTCAAACTCAAAACGGTTCGCTTTTGCTTGATTGTTCGGCTTCGGCGGTTCATCAAATGGCGCGGGAAAATTGCGATTGGGCGAATTTGGACGCGATTTGGATTTCACACTTTCACCTCGATCACGTCGGCGGACTTGCGCCTTTTTTGTTCGGCACGAAATACGCGCCTGAAACGCAGGATAGAAAAAAGCCGTTGAAGATTTTTGGCGCGAAAGGCTTGGAAAAATTGATCAAATCTTTTGACGAAGCGAATGATTACGGACTTTTTGAGCAGTCTTTTCCGCTTGAAATCGTCGAAGTCGAATCGCTTGAAAAATTTGAAATTCTGCCGAATGTCGAAGCCGTCGCGCTCAACACGCCGCACACTGATGAAAGTTTGGCGATTCACATTCGAGATAAAAATGACAAAACGCTTGTTTATTCCTCAGATACCGGATTTACAAAAGATTTGGGAACGCTGGCGCGAAATGTTGATTTGCTGATTTTAGAATGTTCGTTTTTCAAGGAAAAGCCAGTTGAAACGCATCTTGAACTTAGCGAGGCGATGTATTTAGTTCGTTACGCCGAACCCAAAAAAGCGGTTCTGGTACATCTTTACCCGGAATGGGACGCGGTTGATTTTCAAAAAGAAGTACAAAAATTTTCGCTGCCCTGCGAAATTATCGAAGCTCGGGACGGCGTAAAATTAGAGATATAAACAGATGAGCGGTAAATGAAAATTTTTCGACTTTTTCACGCTTCAATTAATTACTGATAAATATCACGACTACATATTTAAATGATAAAAAATCGGTCAATTTGACTGTTCAAAATGACATATTTTTATTAGATTGACGAAATTGTAAGTTATAATCATATTTTAGGGGCAACCGTTGAATCAGTTAAAAGTTTCTTATCAAAGAAAAACAGATACGACTAAAAAAGCACTTTTGGTTGATGTTCTAATTTCCAAAGCGATTTGCGGATTTAAATTTACGGGAAAATAAAAAGATGAAAAAGGGGATAACAAAAAACCAAAATTTTACGAGAAAAAGATTAAAAGTTAGGAGATTTCCCAGTCTTTTAAGTCAATTGTTATATTCGTTTTTATGGTATAGCAGCTTAATAATGCTCTGTTTTTGTTCATTCGTTCACGCTCAAACCAATGAAGAAGTAGTTCGTGTTGAAACAAATTTAATTCCTTTTGAAGTGTCCGTAACCGATAAAGACGGCAATCCTGTGCGCGGACTCGACGCGAAGGATTTTAAGATTTTTGAGGAAGGCGTAGAACGTCCGATTGAGTTTTTTGAGCCACTTAGAAAAAGCGATGAAAGCCGTCCGCTGTCTGTAGTTTTTGCGCTCGATGTTTCGGGAAGCGTTACTTCCGCCGAACTCGTGCGAATTCACGAGGCATTGCAAAATTTTGTCAAAAGACTCGCCGATTACAATTCTTATTTCGCCGTAATGACCTTCGGAATGCAGGTTAAAACTATTCAGTCTTTTACGAATCGCCCGGATAAACTCGAAAAATCAATTGATAAAATTTTGCGCGAACAAGACGGATTATCCACGCATTCTTACGATGCGGTTGATGACGCAATCAGACTTATCAAGAAAAAATCGCCGCCGACGGTCAATCAGAAAATCCCAAAACGCGCCGTTATTTTAATCACAGACGGCTTTCCGGTCGGCGACACGGTTTCGCCGAAAACCGTCATCGAGCGCGCAAATCAAGCGGAAACAACGGTTTATTCAGTTCTTTTGCCTTCGTTTTCGCGTCTGCAAATGGACAAAAAACCACTTATGACACCGCTCGAAGCAAGCGGTTTGCTGGAAAAAACCGGTGGACGCGCTTTTTACGCCACGCAGAAAAATTTTGAACCTCTGTTTAAATCCTTGGCGGAAGAGATAACTTCGTCTTACGTTTTAGCATTCTACCCGAAAGACGAAAATCGCCGCGACGGGAAATTTCATCAGGTTCGGATTGAAGCTCCGAACGGTCTTCTGATTAAACAAAATCGGTCAGGTTATGAGATTGAACAATAAACCATTGTTAAGCGTTTATTACTCAAAATCGTCATCGTCATCTTCAAAATCATCAACATCATTGGTGTAAATATCTAGTTCAATCGGGTCGAGTCCGACGATTTCCAATTCCGAACCGCATTCGTCGCAGGAAATAATGTCGCCTTGTTCTGATTCGGCATCTACAAAAACGTCTTCGCTGCATTCGGGGCAAGCTGTTGTTGGCATTTTACTTTTCTCCAGATAATTTTAATTGTTTTTTCAAATCACTTAAATACCAAGTGATAAATTATTATATTTTTCAATCTAACTTTTTTGAGAACCGTTTGACAAGAGCTTTTTGCACAAAATTTTCAAATCTAAGTTTTTCTCTGTCAGTAATTATTAGATATTATTGACTAAATTTTCAAATTTCAAATCTAAAACAGAAAAAATGCAATTTCCCTTAAAAGTATCTGAAAACAAAGAATTTGATGTCGTCGGTTTCGGAACGAACGCGGTTGATTATTTGATTGTCGTGCCGGAATATCCGCAATTTAATTCAAAAATCGAACTCGAAAAATACACGCAACTGGCGGGCGGAGAAATTGCTTCAACAATGGTCGGCTTGCGTCGTCTGGGTTTGAAAACTATGTATGTCGGAAGTTTCGGCAAAGACCAAGCCGGAAATTTCGGCTTGCAAACTTTGATTGACGAAAATGTAAATGTTGATTTCGCCAGACAACTCGAAGGCGCGCAAACGCAAATTGCCTTTATTATCATTGATAAAAGCAGCGGCGAACGAACCGTTGTTTGGAAACGTGATGAAAAATTAGCATTTACGCCGGAGAATGTTCCGCTTGAAACTATGAAACGCGCAAAAGTTTTTCACGCCACGCCGCACGATGCGTTCGCCTGCGCGAAAATGGCGCGAGAAGCGAGAAAAAACGGCGCGATTGTTTCGATTGACATTGATAATTTGTTTGACGGACTTCTTGAAATGATTCCGCTGATTGATATTTTTATTTCCTCTGCCGAATTCCCCGAAAAATTGCTCGGAATTAAAGATAAAAAAGAATCTCTGCGCGAAATAAAATCGCGCTTCGGCTGTCCGATTGTCGGGATGACTTTGGGCGAAAACGGTTCGCTGATTTTATGTGAAAACGAATTTATCGAAACAAAAGGCTACGAAGTTCCGAACGGCTGTAAAGACACGACCGGCGCGGGCGATGCTTTTCGCGTCGGATTTTTATATGGTTTGCTGACCGGCGAAACAATCGAAACGGCGGCGAAAATGGCAAACGCCGTCGCCGCGCTGAAATGCCGCGAAATCGGTGCGCGAACTGCGCTGCCTAATATTTCGGAAGTGCGCGATTTAATTAAAAATCGCTGAACCGCGAAAATTTTATGAAAATTTGAAAAAGCCAACGAATCAAAGTTTTCTTACATCATAAACAGCACAAGTTTTAGCAAAATTTTTTAGCGAGATTGGCGAAATATAATGAATAAATTTAAGAAAAGTGTCTTCCCTTTGGTTGGTTTGGGTTTAGTTCTCTTTTTATTTTCCTTTGCGGCGGCGCAGCAAGTAAAACGCTCACAGTTCGATGTGTCAAATTACGTAATGGACGTGCAGCTTGTGCCGAACGAAAATAAAATTAACGCGACGGCTGACGTAAATTTTACGACGCTCGAAGATGCCCGCACGGTAACTTTTGAATTAAACGGTTCGCTGAAAGTTGAAAGTATAACGCGCCAAAATTCAGTCGCTTCCGCAAATTTGCCGACGAAAAACAAAACTCAGACGACAGCCGCCGCGCCGAATCAAATAACTTTTATTCAGGATCAAGTCGGCGTGTCCGATATAGGTCCGAGCGTCAAAATTGATTTGGGCGAAACCGTAACAAAGGGAACGCCGGTTACGCTGCGTTTCAAATACAGCGGCGTGTTGATTTCGCCTTCGGGCGGACCGCTTTTGACCAAAAGGCTGGCTTATGTCGGACCGAACAACGGATATTTATTGTATGCGGCGCGTTGGTTTCCGTTTCACGAATATGCGGCTGATCAGGCGACATCCGACATCACGATTTCGATTCCGAGCGGTTATTCGCTAGTTGGTTACAGCGACACGCCCGTTTCGCAAACAGGCGGAAAATATCGTTTCGTTCGCACGGTTTCGAGTTTGGTGGGAAATTTCGCTTACGGAAAATATGCCAATAAAAATCTCAAATTCGGCGAATACGATTTGCAGTTCTACACAAAAGCCGGAAACGACGCACAAGTTGCCGCTTACGGTGAAACTTTAGGACGCGCTCTCGAATTTTACACGAAAAAATACGGCGCGACGGAAGCCGGCAAAAAGCTAATCATCGCGCAGATTGACGACGAAAGCCTTGATTTTTATTCGACGCAGGGAATGATTTTTATGGCTGACAAATTGTTTGAACAGCCGCGCGAAGTTACCGAAGAAAGACTTCAGCGCGAAGCCGCTTTGCAATGGTGGGGTTTGACCGTCGGTTTGAAATCGTTTGACGATGCGTGGCTGTCGCAGGGTTTGGCGGAATACAGCGCGTTTTCACTGCGCGAAAGTCAGCTTTCCGGCGCGCAGCTCGACGGTTTACGCCGCGAACTGCTCGAAAAATCTCTGACTTTTGAACAAACCGCTTCACTTTCGCGCACACCGGCGGTTTTGGACGACCAATCGGTCGCTTATCAATACATAATGTACGGCAAAGGCGCGTTCGTTTTCAAACTTTTGCGCGACACGCTCGGCGAACAAAAATTTAATCAACTGCTTCGCACTTATTTACAGCAATATCGCGGCAAAAACGCTTCGATTGACGATTTTGAAAAACTGACCACGCAAATCGCCGGAAAACCGATGCGCTATTTTTTCGCACGCTGGGTTGAAGGCACGGGCGTTCCCGAATTTCAGGCAGATTATCAAATTATCCGCACACGCGGCGGCAAATTTGTAACACGCGGAACGGTCAAGGAAAATTATGACAATCTTCATTTGCCGCTCGAATTGCAGCTTCGCGCGGAAGGCGAAAACGGTTTGAAAACCGAAACGGTACAAATTGACGATTCGAGCGCGGATTTTAATATCGAATCAACCGGCAAACCGCTCGCCGTGATTATTGATCCGAATTATAAAATTTTGCGAATTTCCGACGATCTGCGAATTTCCTCGATTGCGCGGCGCGGCATTGAGCAATTTAAAGAAGGAAATTACGTCGAAGCGCAGCAGCAATTTGAAGCCGCGCTCAAATTAGACCGTTCAAATTCGTGGGTTTATTATCATCTGGGTTTGCTCTTTTTAGAACAGCGCAATTATGATTTGGCAGTTGATAATTTCAAAGCCGTGTTAGGCGGAGATTTGAGTCCGGCGTGGCTGGCGGTTTGGGCAAATATCAAAATGGGCAACGCCTACGACGCAAAAGGTGATCGAGTTCGTTCTGTTGCCGCTTATAAACGCGCCGAAACTCTCGGCGACAACTACGACAACGCGCAGCAGGCAGTTCAAAAATATCTCGCAACGCCGTATGATCCGAGAGAAAAAGAAACGACGGCGGCAGTTAAATAATGCTTTCCACCGCGCTGTCGGATTTCGGCAAAAAAGTTCGTGAAAATATTGACGAAGCGGATGAACTCGGCGATATGGATACGGCGGATTTATTCACGGAAGTTTCACGCGGCACAGACAAACTTTTGTGGTTTGTCGAAGCGCATCTTCAATCATAGAAATTTCAAATGTTACAAAAGCGGATTTAAAAATTCAATTCGCTTTTGTAACATTTTGCCAAAATCTCACATTAAATTATCATTTATTTTCCCGCAATTTTTCTTCTAAGAGCCGTGCGGAAATTTCCAGAAAATCTTGCATCGTGATTAAACCGATAAGTTTTTCATCTTTGACGACGGGCAGACAGCCGATATTTTTTTCGCGCATCAATTTCAGCGCGTCGAGCGTCGTCGTTTCGGGAGCGATTGTCGTAATTTCCGTTTTCATAATGTCGCGGATAACCGTTTCATTTTCCGGCTTGCTTGTAACGAGCAGTTCGAGCAAATCGCGGTGAGTAACGATTCCGACAAGTTTTCCTTCGTCGTCTTCAACCGGAATATGCTGAATTTCCTGCCAGTTCATCAAACTTGCCGCCAGATCAATCACGTCTTCCGGTCTGACGGTGAATAAATCGGTAATCATAAATTGCCCGACGGTTTGATAATTTTCAATCCAATCGGTTTCGTCGGAAAGTTCGGCGAGTTTCCATTCGTGAACCGGCTGATTTTTTTCCTGATTTGATTTAATCGTCGAAGTCAGAGTTTGCAAACAAGTGTTCAGGTTCGCTTTTTCGCACATATTTTCAAAAGAATCGAGCATCCATTGTGCGCCGGTAACTTTCGCTTTTGTTCTTTCTTCGATGATTCCGAGATATTTTTCAATATCAGCCGCGTCAATTTTCGCCGTTTCCAGACCTTTGCGCGCGAGCGGCAAAAGCTGTTCTAAAATCAAGCGCGATGTCGAATAAACTTTCCCGTCAAACCACGTAATCTGTGTATTCAAACCATTTTGCGCGACATTAAAAAAATTATTTTTCGCGTCGTTAAACGACATTTTTTCGCGCACATCGCCAAATTCTTCAGGCAACGCCGTCATTAAACCGAGAAAAAATGCGGAATTGGCAATCTCGTCAACAACCGTCGGACCTGCGGGCAAAAATCTGGCTTCGATTCGCAAACTCGGTTTGTTGTCAATAATGCCGTAACAGGCGCGATTCCAACGCCAAATCGTGCCGTTGTGCATCTGCCACGCGTGAAGATGCGGAATTTCGCCCTTATTCAAAACTTTGAGCGAATCTTCTTCGACTTCGCGCGTCAAAATTATGCGAAAACGCGCGACATCTTCCTGAAAAACTTCAATCAGCGAATCGTTCACCCATTTTTCGCCGAAATTGACGCGCGGCGTTTGATTTCGCGCTTGATGAACCGTCGAACGCGCGTCGGTGGCGTGTTGAAAAAGCGCGATTCGCGTTTCGTGCCAGAGGCGATGACCGAGAAGAAGCGGCGAATTGACGGCGACGGCGAGAACGGGCGCGGCAACCGCCTGCGACCAGTTGTAATAATTGACGTATTCGCTGATGCCGACCTGCAAATGAATTTGAAAACTCGTGTTGGAAAATTCGATAAAAACATTGTCAAAAGACATTTGAAACTCGTCCAAACCTTTGATGTGAATAACGCGCTCGCCGCCGATCATTTCGGTCAGAACGCGATTCATTTCCTTGTAACGCGGCAGCGGTGTGAGATTTTCCGCGACATAATCCGAAAGCTGAACCGTCGGCAAAGTTCCGACCATTACAATATCCGCATTGAGTTTTCGCGCCGACTTCCGCACGACTTCAAGAATTTCGCCGAGTTCATTTTCCATCGAACTCAAACAGTTTCCGCGAAAATCGAGCGGTTGAGCGTTGATCTCCAAATTAAAAAGTCCGAGTTCCGTCGTCAAGCGTTCATCCTTTGCTTCTTCAATCACATCCAAAGCAATCGGCGCGGCGCACATTGCCGAATCAACCAAAAACATTTCCTGTTCCGCGCCAATTCGCCGCACATTTTCTTCAAAATAATCGCCCGTCAGCATTTTTTCGAGTGCCTGCAAATCATTTAAAAGTGCCTTCGTAAAATGACGCTTATCGCTTTCGTCAACTTTATCGGTTACGTTTAGATTTCCCATACGTTTGTTTGATTTATAATAACTTGCTTTAACTGATTTTTTCAAACTTTAACAAATGCGATAACTTTTTATCAATTCGCCAATCAAAATGCCGCGCGTTATAATCAATAAAAATCTATTTGTGAAAAGGGAAAAATTATGAAAGAAATCAAACAAACCAGAGAACAGCTCGAAACACGCCGCGACGAAATCGAAAAACAGTTGAATCTCGTCAATCAGGACGAAAGAATCAAACTCAGCAACGATATGGAACAACAAGCGATTGAAATGGAACAGCACGAAGTTTCCGTTACGATGGAAGAAAATTTGCGAAAAGAATTAAACTATATCGAAGAAAAACTTGCGGAAATGGACGAAGAATAACTTTTGAAAAATAAAAACGAAAAGCGGCGCGAATTTTGTTTTCGTGCAGCTTTTTATAGTTGAAAGAAAATCGTCAATCAACCTTTGCGTCGAGCAAGTCAATTTTTTGAAAGACGTATTTGTCCGGCGACCATAAACGGGCGATCCAAAACCACTGCATAAGTCCCAGAACGAACAAAAAAATCGTGCTGAGATTTATTCCTTCGGCTGAAAGCGGATTTATTCCGAGATAGTGATTTGCCAAAAGAACAACCGGAACGGCAAAAATACTGCACGGCAAAGAGAAAATCAGCATCAGAGCGTTGAAAACGTGAATCGTGTTTTGAAGATTTTGCGAATCGTAGCCGAACCACATAAAAACCATCAAAATCACAGACAAAACCCCGAACGCTAACCAGATATACTTCAAATTAGATTTTATATTCATTATTTTTCCTCCTGAAATTTGATAATCGGTTAGACACCGCTTTCGTTCGATTTGTTCCCGAGTTAAATAATATTTCGATGACCGTTTGCTACAGTTGCCGTCATTTTTGATAAATCAAACGATCTTTTTTGTTTTTCGAGCGTGAAAAAAATCCGCTTGCTCCGCCGATTGCCGCGCCGATGCCCGCGCCGATTGCGGTAGAAGTAACTAATATGCCGGCGAAGTCGTCCGATCCGCCGGTTGCTACTAAAAGTATCAAACCGGCACCTGCGCCGACTCCCGCGCCGACGGCTGCGCCGACTCCTACGCCGAGCAGTGTTTTTCTTGAATCCTTGCTAAGCGTTGCAAGCCAAATCTTGTCCACCTCTTCGCGCCTGAACGAAACTTCCGAAACGCTGTTACCGCCGGAAGTTTTAACTTTTATTGAATCGGACTCTGTCTCGGTCAGAATGCCGAAAACGGTTTTTCGATTTTTGGCTTTAACGGCGACCTCTTTATTGACTTGCGATATGAGCGCGTTCCAATCTCCTGTCTGCGCCGCAACCGGCGAGGCGGAAATAAACAAAAGTAAAACGATCAAAAATCGCGCGACATAATTTTGCATAATGATAGTTTCCTCCAAAAAATTATAAATCGAATCATATTAGAGCATTTCAAAAAACAAAACATAACGATTGTGATAGTTTTTCAAAGTGTCATAATGCGGAATTTACTTGCGGTGTTAATCTCCAAGGTGAAATTTTTACGAAATGACAAAATATTAATGGTCGAACAAAAAACATTTACTTCAAAAGTTCGGCAACCAAAATCCCCAAGTAAGTTCCGAGCGCGTTGCCGACCGTTCCGACGAGCAAACCCGGCAATTGCAAATCGGGACGACCAAGACTTGCGGCGCAGACGGGTGCGCTAGTTGCGCCGCCGACGTTGGCGTTTGAGGCGACTGAGATAACGTCCCAATCTTGTTTCAGCAAACCGCCGAGTCCGAAAATAATTATTCCGTGCGTAAAGATGATAATCGTCACCCA
>JBBSIE010000111.1:0-12994 GCA_038232235.1 Pyrinomonadales bacterium
CATTATCATTACAAATTTTCAATAGTAAAGCGTAGAGATTCTCTTTTCTGTAATTGAATCGGAACTCGCACTCTTTCAAGTGAAAATAAAAACTGTTTTTTGACAATCCGCGAAACTTGGTTAGGCGAACTTTAGCGTAACCCCAAAAGCCTTCGATTCCGTTGATGTGATTCGAGCCGATGGCAAACTGTCCGTCTGAATGAAGTATTCGATAATGTTTTTGATAACCGAGATGAACGATTCCGTCATACGAGCGAAAACCGTCTGTATGAATCGTTGAATCCAATGACACTTTGCCTTTAACTATATGCAAAAGCGTGTGTTTACGAACATCGGGAACAACCTCGGTATAGACTTTTCCGTTTCTTTTGTAGATACCGAAGACGATTGTTTTCTCGCCAGCACCGCGACCCCGTTTGCCTTTAACCCGCTTTGCTCCGAAGTAAGATTCATCGAGTTCGATGACACCTGAAAAAGGTGATTCTGCTTCACAAAAGCGGGCAATGGCTTGGCGGATGAATGTCAAATAACGATTAACCGTGTTACGGTTTAGGTTGAACAACTGAGCAATTTGAGTGGCGGTCAAATCGAGCGCAAAAGAGCGCAAGATTTGACGAAATTTAGCCTTAGAAATCTTGGCACGAACAAATTGCTTGTATATTACTGTCATAACTGGATTTAACTATTATACATTAGTTCTTATCTAGTCTTGACCCATTTATAATTCTCTGCATTTTTACTAACTATTGCAGAGTAGGTAATTGAATCTCCGAGTTTTGGAATACTTGATGGACCGGTTACATAAATTGCCGGACAAGGTGAAATTTCATTTATCTGCGCGAATGAAGTTATGCAGCATACTAAAATCAAAATTGAGGTTAAAAAAAGGATTTTCATAAAATGAAATTTATTTTAACAGAGTTCTTCGACATATTCGCCTAAAACTTTCAAGGCTTTTGATAAATCATTCTGTTTAATCAGGATATGATCGCGTGAAAAAGCCGAAAGCGCAACGATTGAGATATTTGCTTCGGCTAAAATTTTCGTTATTTCAGCGAGAAATCCGACGACGTTAAAATCGAGTTCAATATCAAACGATAAAAGCCGAAAGTTCCCTTCCGTTTTCGCATCTCTGATTGCGTGGCGAATCGTTTTGAAATCAATTTCGTCCAATAAAAGTGTAACTTCCCACTTATCGAGGAAAATCATAAACGGCGCGGACATTCGTGGCGATAGTTCGGGATTTTCGAGCAGTTTGAGCCAATCTTTCCGGCGCAGTGAAATAAGATTAAATGTTTCCGGCGCAACTTCGACGCGAGTTTTTTTCAAAAGTTCGTGAGCATTCATACTAAACTTCGACCAGCGTCGGAACGATCACGGGTTTAGTGCCGGTTTCTTTTTGGATAAATCTTTTCAGGTGAATTCGCAGATTCTCCTTCGCCCAATTTTTATCATTAAAATCTTCGCGCTTCATTGCCGTAACCGCATCGGTAACTGATTCACGCGCCGTTTTTAACATCCCGTTGAGCGGATCAATTCCGGCGACTCCTTGAACAGTGATTTGCGGTTCTTGTTTTAACTTTTTAGTGTCTTTGTCTATCGTTACGACTAAAGAAATCATTCCGCCAAAGCCGAGCTTTTTGCGTTCGCGCACGGTGTCGTAATCAATTTCGCCGGTGGCGGCTTGGTCAATAAACGTCTTGCCGAAATCTTCGTGCGACGTGATTCGCGCGCCGAATTTGTCAATTTCGAGCGTGTCGCCGTTTTCGATTAAAATTACATTTTCGTCCGAATATCCTTCGACGTGGTGTTTGATAAATTCTTTATGCCGAAAGAGCATTCGATATTCGCCGTGAATCGGAACGACATATTTTGGACGCGCCGTTTCGGTTAAAATTTTGATATCTTCCTGCGAAGCGTGTCCCGAAACGTGAATCAGACGGCGTTTTTCTTCGATGATATTCGCGCCGCGTTTGTATAATTGACCGATCAGCCGCGAAATCGCTTTTTCATTGCCCGGAATAATCCGCGCCGAAAGCACGACCGTATCGCCTTTTTCGATTTCCATTCCCTTGTAAGTTCCGTGCGCCAGATTTGCCAAAGCCGCGCGTGATTCGCCCTGTGAACCCGTAACGAGATAGACAATTTCATCATCTTCCAAGCTGCGCGATTCGCCCAAAGCGACCATCGTATTATGCGGAATATCCAAAAGACCTTGTTCGGTGGCGATTTCGACATTTTTCTGCATCGAACGCCCTAAAACGCAGACTTTTTTATCAAAAGACTTGGCAACATCGAAAACAACCTGCAAACGATGGAGCGAGGAAGAAAATGATGCTACAAAAATTCTGCCTTCTACCTGCGCGAAAATTTCTTCAAACGCCGGAATAACGGCTTGTTCGGAAGGCGTTCGACCGGGAATAGTCGCGTTTGTTGAATCGGAAAGCAGAGCTAAAACGCCTTCATCGCCGTATTTTGCGAGAGTTTTCAAATCATACGGTTTGCCGATCACGGGCGTGTCATCCAATTTATAATCGCCCGTTTGAATAATCGTTCCGGCGGGCGTGGTAATCGCCAGCGAAAAGCATTCGACCAGCGAATGCGAAGCGTGAATAAATTCGATTGTAAAACTGCCGATTTTGACAACATCATTGGCTTCGACGCGGTGCATCAAAACCGAATCGAGCAAATCGTGTTCTTCCAGACGCTTTTCCGCCAACGCCAACGTAAAGCGCGAACTGTAGACCGGCAAATTAAATCTTTTCAAAAAATACGGCAGCGCGCCGATGTGATCTTCGTGTCCGTGCGTCAAAATCAGCGCGGTTAAATCGTCTTTATGTTTTTCCAAAAAATCAAAATTCGGAATCGAAATATCCACGCCAAACGGCGTTTCTTCGGGAAAACCCATACCCGCATCAACCACGATCATTTCATCACCATAGCGAATTCCCATACAGTTCATCCCGAATTCGCCGATTCCGCCAAGAGGTATTATTTCTATTTTATCCACAAATTTTCCTTCGATATATTCATTTTATTTCCAATTTTCTAAACTTTTTAGTATATCACAACGTTTTGCTTATTTCTTTTCAAAAAGTTGCGTTCGGAAAATGTTTGTGGTAATTTTATTTTAACAATTTGAAGGGGAGTAGATAACCCGAAACGGTCTTTTGAAATCGTCAATACGATTTTCCCGTCGGAAAATCCGGTTCATCAGCGCAAGTATCAAGACCTTCTGTAAAGCAAAATTTTTTATTGCTTGCGGAAGGTTTTTTCTTTTGCAAACAAAAAATACAAAAGAGGAGATACGAAAATGGAAGTGTTATTTGAAGCGTTGTTACAATTCTTTTTTGAATTAGTTCTTGAAATCACGGCGGAAATCGCCGAAGAAATCCTCGGCGAAATTCTGACGCACATCATAAATTTCAGCACCGAAAATAATCTTCCGACCTTATTTTCTCTTTCTGATGAAATTATCAAACTCGATATTCCATAGTTTTATTTCAAATCTCCGGTCAATTTCGTTTTATACTTCGCTTCAAATTCTGCCAATTTGAGAACAATAACTTTCGGAAAATCAATCGTTTGTAAGATCTGAAAGTGATTGTCATTTGAAACCAGACAAAGCGCGTTCGACGCAATCGCACAATCTACGAATTTGTTGTCGTCAGCATCTTCTTTGATTAGACCGAAGTTAAAGTAAATCTCGTTTTTCTCAGTGAACGGATTAATTGTGATAAAATTGACAACATTTTCGGCGATTTCGGCACTCGTTTTCTTTGTTAGAATCTTTTGATATTCAAATAAAATCTCGTTTGAAACGCAGAGAATTATTTTTGCCTTCGATTATGCAATCGAAAACCCATCGAAACGGCGATTTTCTGCCGATGATCGCAATCAGGATATTTGTATCAAGAACGATTTTCAGCGCGGTTGTGTTCATTCGTCCAACGGGTCATATCCTGTTCGGTCAAGTTTTTTTCGTCCCAAACTTTGTCCATCGCATCGGTCGCTTTGTCAGCGAAATATTTGGCGAGAATCGTTTTGATTTCGCGCAAACTTTCATCCGAAACGCCGTTGCCGTAAAGCCGCAAAAGTTCGAGTTGTAAATTGCTCATTGTTTCCATAACTTACCTATATTATTTTGTATAATCGAAAGCGGTAAAACACTTGTTACAAATTTTATTTGGTTTTCTCAAGCCTGACTTTTTACCTGCACTTCCGCAAATCGAACAAAAAATATCAACTTCTTCATCTTCGCTAAAATATGAGATGTAAACAGGCTTTTTGAAATATTCTGAGAGTTCTTTTCTGATCTTTTCGCCTTCTAAATTGAGTTTTCCTTTTTTATAATTTGAAAGTTCATTTAACGCCCATTTTTCTAAAACCCCGCTGGCAAGCCAAATTGAATGAACTTTCTCATATAAACTTAACCAGTTCTCTAATTTAACATTTTCCGATATTTTACGGCTTGGAACTATTCCCAAACAATTACCGCAAGTTAGACCGCCAATAAAAATAAATCGCCTTCCATTAAGCAAATAAAAACTTATTTCTGAATCTTTACAACTGCAATTTATAACATTATCAACTTCAATAATGACATCTTTTTCGGCAAAAGTCTGAGGTTTTTTGACCAGAAAACTTTGAAATTTTTCACTCCAATAGTCTTTTATGCGTTTGTCTTTCAACCAATTTTTATAAGCGTAAATGTCTGCGAAAGCGACTATTAATTCCAAAATATTGTCCTCTTTCCGTAACTCTCGCGGTTCGGCATAAATTAAACTATTTTGATATAAACTCGCGGACAAAGCGATAAATTCTTCACCGGATGAATTTTTATCCGATAAAGTCAAAACAATCTTTGCCGGTATTGGTTTATCAATCACTTTCTAAAAAACCTGTTTTTCATAAATTCCATAAACAGTTCAAAGCCGTGAGAGTTTTATGTCGTGAAAACATTAATCAATCGAAAGTCCATTCGCTTACCGTCAAAATTTTGTTTGTTTCATCTGTCCAAATAATTAAAAAGTAATAATCATAACAGTCATATTCAATTTGTCTGATTCGCTTATCGCTTCTGTTAAACCATTTTCTACTGATTAAGTAGAATTTGCCAGAATTAGTATTTTTTAGAGATTCAAGAAATGAAGTTTTTAAACCATTGAAAATATTTTTATCGAATGGATGATTTAACTCGTCAAAGTTATCCAAAAATTCTATGAGTTCTTTTTTATTAATTGTCTTGAAATCACTCAACTTAACGAAATCAATTTCAAATAATTGTCTTAGAAATGATCCTTCTCCAGTAAAATTTTTTATTACTTCCCGCCGACTTTCTTCGATAAAATATTTTGAATGTATGAAATTATTAATTAATTTTCTTTCCGACAAATTGTCTTTATTTGAAAACGAAAATTCAGACACATTTACACCTTGACAATGCGTATTAACATCTTTTTGAGATAGCAATGTAAACTCATTCATATAAAACGTGAAAACAAATTTTAGAAAGCAGGTTCTTCGTAAATCCCATAAACATCGCGCAAAGCCGTGCAGATTTCTTCAACCGTCGCGTATTCTTTGACCGCTTCAATCGTCAAAGGCATCAGATTTACATTTTCCTTCGCGCCTTTTTTGAGTTTTTCCAAGACGTTTGTCACCGCGCCGCCGTCGCGGTTATGTTTTACTTTTTCTAATCTTTCCAACTGGTGAACGCGGACGTTTTCGTCAATTTTCAGGATGTCGGTTTTGTGGATTTCATTTTCCATTGCGTATTTGTTTACGCCGACGATTGTTTGTTCGTCGCGTTCGACGGCTTTTTGGTACTGATACGCCGATTCTTGGATTTCTCTCTGCGGAAAACCGGCTTCGACGGCTTCGACCATTCCGCCGAAATTGTCTATTTTGTCGAAATAATCGAAACAGCCTTCTTCCATTTTCTTGGTCAAAGATTCGAGATACCAACTTCCGCCCAAAGGATCAACCGTGTTCGCCGCGCCCGTTTCTTCGGCGATTATTTGTTGTGTTCGCAAAGCGATTAACGCCGCTTCGTCGGTCGGCAGCGCGAGTGCTTCGTCGTAAGCGTCGGTGTGCAAAGATTGCGTGCCGCCCAAAACTCCGGCGAGTGCCTGAATCGCAACTCGTGCGATATTTATCAAAGGCTGTTGCGAAGTCAGCGAAACTCCGGCGGTTTGCGTGTGAAAACGCATCTGCATCGTCTTCGGATTTTTCGCGCCGAATCTGTCGCGCATCGTTTTTGCCCAGACGATTCTGGCGGCGCGGTATTTGGCAATTTCCTCAAAAAAATCGTTGTGCGCGTTAAAGAAAAACGAGATTCTGGGAACGAATTCGTCAACATCCATTCCGCGTTCAACGCCGTATTGCACATATTCCACGCCGTCGCGCAAGGTGAACGCGAGTTCCTGCAACGCCGTCGAACCGGCTTCGCGGATGTGATAACCGCTCACGGAAATCGGATTGTATTTCGGAAGATGTTCGGTGCAATACTCCATCGTGTCAACGACCAGTTTCATTCCTGATTTTATCGGATAAATCCATTCCTTCTGCGCGATATATTCCTTTAAAATATCGTTTTGCAAAGTTCCCGAAATTTTATTAAAATCGCATCCTTGCTTTTCGGCTAAAGCGACATAAAACGCCAAAAATATCCAAGCGGGTGCATTTATTGTCTGCGAAACTGTTACATCTTCGAGATTGATCCCGTCAAACAACGCCTCAAAATCCGCAAAACTCGTTACGGCAACACCGCATTTGCCGACTTCGCCTTCGCTCAACGGCGAATCCGCGTCAAGTCCCATCAACGCGGGCAAATCATACGCAACACTTAAACCTGTCTGACCTTGCGACATCAAATATTTAAAGCGTTTATTAGTTTCTTCGGGCGAAGAAAATCCCGCAAACTGGCGCATCGTCCAGAGTTTTCCGCGATAACCCGTCGGATGAATCCCGCGTGTGTATGGAAATTCGCCGGGAAAACCGATCTCTTTATCAAAATCAATGTTTTCCGTGTCGGCTTTTGTGTAAAGTCTTTCAACAGGTTCAAGCGAAACGCCTTCAAAACTCTCTTTTCGTTCCGCCCTTTTGTCCAAAACTTTTTGCAAAGTTTCCGCTTCCCATTTTTCCTTTGCCGATTGCGCGTCTGTCGTTTTTTCTTTTATTTCCGGTGTCATAATTTAGCCTTTTTTCTCAATTTATTTAGATAGTTTTTTTCTATTTTAGCACAAAATTGGCTTAACAGAATCATTTGCTTTCAAAGCCAATTCAGCCACAGATTTTCACAGATGAACTCAGATATTTTTAGATAGTAAAAGTCGTCAAACAATTCAACTCTCAACATTTCTTATCTGTGTCTATCTGTGAAAATCTGTGGATAAAACTTCTTTTTTAACGATTTCGCCCGAGTTGTTCGTGCGACGAAACCCATTCGTCGGCGACGACCGCGCTTCCCAAGGATAGTTCGCCGCACAAAACCGTTGCCGCGACGATTTCGGCGAATTTTTTCGCTTTATCTTTGCCGAAACAATCCATCAATTCCAGACATTCGCGCTGTGTCGGCAACCCCGTTCCACCGCCGTGCGTGGCGACGATTAACGCCGGAATCGTAATCGAAAAATAATAATCACCGTTTGCGTCAATATCGGCGTAAGCGAGCGCGGCGGAAGATTCGGCGACGTTTGCCACGTCCTGTCCGCAGGCGATAAACATCGCCGTAATGCCGTTTGCCGAATGTGAGCCGTTGTTGTTCGCGCCCGCCAAAAACCCGCCGAGCTGTGAACGCAACCGCGCAGCGAAAATCTGTTCGACGGAAACGTGCATAATTTCCTGCAAAACTTTCGCGGGAATTGTCGCCTCGGCGATCACTTTTTTGCCGCGTGCGTGAATGCGGTTCATCCACGAAGATTTTTTGTCGGTGGCAATGCTTCCTTCGAGCTGATAATGTTCGATTCCTTCATAAGTTTTCATTATCCAATCACACGCCGCCTTCGTCGCTTTGCCGGTCATATTCTGCCCTGCCGCGTCGCCCGTCGTGTAATTAAAACGCAGATAAAGAAATTTGCTCGCAGGAAATTGCTGAATATCGCGTAATTTGCCGACGCTCGTCGTCGTTTCCGACTGCACTTTTATTTTGTCAAAATTTTCCTTCACCCAAACGCCGAATTTCTGTGCCTCACGCGCCGACGGAAAAACGAAAACCGGCGCACGCTGCATCGCGTCGTCGACAACCGTTACGGTTACGCCGCCCGATTCTTTTAAAAGTTTCATTCCGCGATTATACGAAGCAACCAAAGTACCTTCGGTTGTCGCCAAAGGAACGTAAAATTCGCCTTTTGCGTATTCGCCATTAACTAAAAGAGGTCCCGCCAGACCAATCGGAACTTGCGCCGCGCCGATAAAATTTTCGATATTTCCCTGCGTTTCCTGCGGATCGAACGAAAATTTTCCGACGTGATTTAATTCGGCTGACGTTTGTTCTTTAGCAAATTCGCGCCGCGCTTTGGCGGCTTCAGGTGTGTAATCGTTTTCTTTGTTTCTCGGAATTTTTGAAATCATATGTTTTTTTAATTAAATAGTTATTATGGCTTGTTGAATGTTTAATTTTAGTTTTTCTCTTCAGAGTTAATAATTTTTGTAGCTAAATATTCCTTAACTTTCTTTGCTCGTTCGAAATCACTTAACAAATTTTCAAGATCACTTTTAGTGAAAAATCTAATCATTGGATGATAACCGTTTCTTTTACTCATTAATTTGATTCTCTCAAAACCAAATCTAGCCTTGGCAGTTGGTCTATATAACTTGCGGTCAAACTCTTTATACATTTCATAAGCGATAATGTCAGCCGCTTGCAAAGGAAGGCTCTCTCGCATATCACGAAATATAGGAGTTGTGCTTCGTCTTGTATAAAGTCCGACTTTTCCTACTTCTTCATACATATTGAGTGCGCGATGTCTGAACTCCGTCTGATCGCTAAAAATAAGCGAAATTTTTTCTTTATCAGGCATATTTTTATGTGCTAAGAATGAAGTGCAAGCCGCAACCAAACTCTGGAAGCACAGAAAATACGGATCAATAAAAGAATCTTGTTGTTCCTTAGATAATTCTCTGAAAGCATCCATTGGAATGATTGCTCCATAAGGCAATGGATAAATGGATTCAATAACATTCATCAATTTTCCAAAAACTTTTTGGCGTTTTGGTTCTGTCCAATCTTTGTAAATCTTTTTCTTAGAGGCAAAATCCGTCATGTGAAAGAATGGAATATTGATATAGTTTTGGTTGAGGGCATTTTTCCATTTATCTTCAAAAATTTTCCATTGATCGGCAGGTGCGATTAATCCAGCCATTCCAACAAATTTTTGTTGAAGGTCTTTTGAGTGTCCTGTTTCATCAATGTATGCAGATAATGAAAGCATAAATTATTAATCTTTGATGACCGAATTATCTCTCATCCAATCATTTATTTTCCCGACATCTTTTTTCACCGTGCGCGAAGCGGCGAACAAAACTAGAGTTAAAACGACGCTTAAAATCGGCACGAGATACATTGCCGAGCGCAGACCGGCGGCGCGGAACGGTTCGAGCGTTTTTGCCGTAAATTCCGTAATTCCGGCGGCGATTGCGGCTTGCAGGGTGAAATGATCCGAGATCAGACCGATGATATAAGGTCCGAGCGACGCGCCCAAAACATACATCGCCAGAAAATAAATCGCCATCGCCGTGCCGCGCGAAGCGGGTTCGGTAACGTCGGCGATTGTCGCATAAACGATGGAATAATAAAAATACATCAGCGCGACGCTCGCGCCGATCAAAGCGGCGAAAGTAATGTAATTTCCCGCCGGAATGCCGATTGAAAAAAAGAAAAACGGAATCGAAAACAGAATGGCGAACGCCGCAATCAGCAGTGCGCCGTCGGGACGTTTTTTCTTCGCCCAATCGCCGATGAAACCGCCGAGCAGAAGTCCGGGCATACTGAGCAAACCGTAAATTATCGTCGCCGCATAATTCGCCTGTGCGATGTCGAGTTTGTGATGGCGCATTAAATAAGGCGTGATGAATCCGCTGAGCGCATACATATTGAAATTGTGCAGTGCGCCGGACAAAATCAGCCAGATCATCGTCGGCGTTCGGAGAATTAATTTGATCGCCGAACCTTCGCGCGTGCGTCCGCCGACATCAATCGCTTCAACCGCGCCGCGCTGCGGTTCTTTAATAAAAAACACGCCGAGAACGCACAACAGTCCGGGAATTCCGGCAACGAAAAACGCCGCCCGCCAGCCGTAATTTTTCGCTACCGCGCCGCTCACCGCAAAACTCAAAGCAAGTCCGACGGGCAAGCCGAGCATAAAAACCGACATCGCCTTGCCGCGTTTTTCCGACGGAAAATAATCGCCAATCAGCGAACTCGCCGCCGGAGCGCACGTCGCTTCGCCGACTCCAACGCCGAGCCGCATTGCAAAAATCTGCCAGAAATTTTGTGCCATTCCCGAAGCCGCCGTCATCAAACTCCAAACGAAAACGCCGATTGTCAGAATCTTTTTGCGGCTGTATTTGTCCGCGAGTTTCCCTAAAGGCAACCCGACAAACGCGTAAAGCAAAGTAAAAGCAGTGTTTAACGCGCCGAGCGAAGCGTCGCCCAAACCGAATTCTACGCGAATCGGTTCGCCGACCGCGCCGATAATCTGGCGGTCGAAAAAATTCAGCCCGTTGATGACGAATAAAACGCCGAGCGCGTAATATGCGGCTTGTTTTCGGTTCATAATTTATGATTTTTTTATTGCCCGCGAAAGACGCGAAAAATTATTAACCACAGATTAACACAGATAGACACGGATTTTTTTGATTGTTTGAAAATCAAGTTGTTTTCTTAAAAATCCTTTTTTATCTGTGTTAATCTGTGAAAATCTGTGGTTAAATTTTCTTAAATCTTTTCTCGTCTTTATTAAAAAATTATGGGATTCACGGAAAATAACGGAACGAATATCTTCTGGACGGAACAAGGCGCGGGCGAACCGCTTTTGTTAATAATGGGTCTGGGCGGCTCGCATAAAGAATGGCGGCGCATCGCTCCGCCATTGGCGGAAAAATACCGCGTTATTATTTTCGACAATCGCGGTGTCGGCGAAACAGTTCCGACCGACGAACCTTTTATGATTCCGCAAATGGCAGCCGACGCGAAGGCAGTTTTGGGCGCGGCAAACGTCGAATCGGCGCACATTCTCGGAATGTCTATGGGCGGAATGATCGCGCAGGAATTCGCTTTAAATTATCCCGAAATGACACGCACGCTGACGCTCGCCGTCACCGCTTGCGGCGGCAAAGAAGCGGTTCTCGCCAAACCCGAAGTGCTGTTCACGCTGTCCGGTCGCGGCATTGCAACGCTCGAAGACTCTTTTTGGGCGATGGCTCCGTTTATCTATGATGAAACAACGCCGCGCGAAATGCTCGAAGAGGATTTCGCGCGGCGTTAAGGCAATTTCACAAAACCCGAAAATTTTATGCGCCAACTGCAATCTATTATGAGTTGGCAGGGAACCTTTTCCCGACTTTCAAATATCAAAATTCCGACGCTCGTCATCGGCGGGAAAAACGATCAGTTGATTCCGTGCGCCAACGCGAAAATTATCGCCGACCAAATCCCTAATTCAAAACTCCTCGAACTCAAAAATTCGAGTCATATTTTCACGACCGATCAACCGGAAAAATCAGTCGCGGCGATTTTGGATTTTCTTGAATCATCAAACCAATAAATGAGAGTGAAATTTACTTATTAAAATACAGTCCAAGCAAAATGCGCCAAAATCATTTCTTTTGAGCATAGCACGATTACCGTGCTATTATGTCCCTTGATGATACTTTCGTTCGTCAATCAGGCAACCGAAGATATTTATAATGGCAAAAATACTGCTGTTGCCAGAAGACTTTTGCCGCAAAATTTGTGGAAGGCTGCGTTTCGTAAATTAGACCAAATTGATGTTTCGGTTTCGCTTGATGATTTACGAATTCCGCCGGGAAATCGGCTTGAATCAGTGAAAGCAGAGCGCAGCGGACAATACAGCATCAGAATTAATGACCAATATCGCATCTGTTTTGTCTGGAATGAAAACGATGCGAGCGAAGTTGAAATTGTTGATTATCATTAAAGGAAGTAAAAAAATGAGAACACCGACCGACCGACCACCGACGCATCCGGGCGAAATGCTCCGCGAAGAATTTTTGATTCCGATGAATCTGACGCAAAAAGAACTTGCCGACGCGATTCTAGTTCCGTATCAAAGAATCAACGAAATAGTTTCCGGCAAACGCGGCGTTACGCCTTCGACCGCTTTGCGTTTAGCCAAATTTTTCGGAATGAGCGCGGATTTCTGGCTGAGTTTACAAATCAAATTCGATCTATTTGCGGCGCAAAAAAAGGAAGAAGCAATTTTGAAAAATATCCGACGACAAGAGTTAGGGACAACATAAAGCATTTTCCATTCGAGCCAAATTTTCACGCCGGACTAATCCGAAAATTCAGTCAAGGCAGTTTTGGAGTTTGAAGCTTAATTGGGAACAGTTTATTTCGTTTCAAAAGGAAAAAATTAGATTTACAATTTATTTTATATTGTAAAACTTATCTGATTAATAAACTATCTGCTCGAAACCCATCCATATAATAAACAGAGTTATGACTTTGATTAGCTCCAAAAACTCTAGCTCCTTTGGCAATGATTATAGATATTGAACCCGCACCGTATCCAGGCGGAATAATTATATCTCTATCTACATAATAAACTTTGTGTCTTAATATTCTTACTTCTTTTAAATAACTATTTTTAGCTCCCTCTTCCCAAGCTTTGGTAATTATCTACTTGACACAAGGTAGATTAAGGTGTATTCTGTATGTATGATGAATCGCCGTTATCATTATCATCTTTATTTTTGTTGGCTTTTGCGCCTCTTGTCTGCGATTCTGCTACCGTTTTCAATTCTTCGA
>JBBSIE010000112.1:0-12917 GCA_038232235.1 Pyrinomonadales bacterium
CGATTACAAATTGAATCTCCAGGAACTTGAAAAAATCCTCAGCGATAACTTGCTCGGCAAAACCTTTATTTCCAAAGAACAACTGGTTAATATTTTAGAACACATCCATAATCTTGTTTTATCAACCTAAAGGGAATAATTAAGTTTACGATTCAAAATATTATACAAAAGAAACTTTTGAAATAAAAAAGTCAAGCAAAATAATTGATTAAAGTCTGAATACTGAATCCGAGCATAATCAAAACCACCAGCCAACCGGCAATTTGCAGCCACAGCGGATGTTTGTAATCACCGACGATTTTTGTTTTGCGCGACGCAATTAAAATTAAAGACAAACCGACGGGCAGAATAAAACCATTGATTGTTCCCGCCAAAACTAAAACTTTGACCGGTTGACCGACGATAAAAAAAACGAGTGTCGAAAAAGCGATAAAGCCGATTGTCCAAAATTTTTGATTGTTTTCGATCTTTTCGTGCAGCGTTTTGAGAAAGGAAATCGAAGTGTAAGCCGCACCGACGACTGAAGTTATAGCCGCCGACCACATCACAACGCCGAAAATTTTATAACCGATGGTTCCAGCGGCATTTTGAAAAACCGATGCGGGCGGATTTTTATCGTCAATCGTCAAACCGAGCGCGATTACACCGAAAG
This sequence comes from Pyrinomonadales bacterium, assembly GCA_038232235.1. Lineage (GTDB taxonomy): Bacteria > Acidobacteriota > Blastocatellia > Pyrinomonadales > Pyrinomonadaceae. The sequence goes on from JBBSIE010000112.1 coordinate 653, forward strand.
ATGCCAGAAAAAGTAAAAATCGAATAATCGCGGTCAACAGAATTCCCGTCGTCGCCGCTTGATTAACTTCGGGAAGCGCGTCTTTGCCGGAAATTCCCGCGTCAATCAAACGATGCGCGCCAGCAAAAGTGATGTAGCCGCCGACCGTGCCGCCGACCAAAGTTACAATCGCCGCCGCCGAAATCGTTTCGGGATAAAATGTTCTAAAAGCAGCTTCGCCCAACGGCGGCTGTGAATAAAAAACGACATAAACGATCAAAACCAGCATTACAAAACCGAGAACTTTGACGAAAACATCCAACGCTTTGCCGAATTCTTTGAATAAAAAGATCGTAATGCCGATGACCGCGCTGATAATTGCGCCGATTCTGACATCAATGCCGAATAAAACATTCAAACCCAAACCCGCGCCCGCGATATTTCCGATGTTAAAAGCCAAACCGCCGAACGCGATTAAAACGGCTAAAACGTAACCACTGCCGAAAATCGTTTCGTTGGCAACATCCTGCGCCCGCTTTTCGCTGACTGTTAAAACGCGCCAGATGTTGAGTTGGGCGAAAATATCGAGAACGATGGAAAGCAGAATGACAAAACCGAAACTCGCCGCCAGTTGTTTGGTGAAAACCGTCGTCTGCGTCAAAAATCCGGGTCCGACGGCGGAAGTCGCCATCAAAAACGCCGCGCCGAGAATCACTGATGAAAAGGAAGATTTTTTCATTTAGATTTTTTCTATACAAATTCCTTTTTCTTTTAATTTTGCATTTATTGTTTCGGCAAATTCAAGCGCATTCACGCCGTCGCCGTGAATGCAAACGGTTTCGGCTTTAAGTGAAATCTTTTCACCGTTTGTCGCCCTTACACTTTGTTCGGAAATCATTTGCAAAACCTGCGAAACGGCTTTTTCTGTGTCGGTAATCAGAGCGTTAGGTTCACTTCGCGGCGTTAAATTCCCGTCTGATTGATAAGTTCTGTCGGCGAAAACTTCGCTTGCCGTTCGCAAACCGATTTTTTCCGCTTCTGAAATCAAAAAACTTCCCGAAAGTCCGTATAAAACTAAATTTTCGTCAATCGCTTTGACGGCTTTGGCAATCGCTTCAGCTAAACCCGCATCTTTCGCGGCTTGATTATACAACGCGCCGTGCGGTTTGACGTGACGAAGTTTTCCGCCGAGAACTTCGCAGATTCCTTTGACAGCGGCGATTTGATACAAAACTATGTCGTAGATTTCCGGCGCGGACATTTTCATTTCGCGTCTGCCGAAACCCTGCAAATCGGGAAACGACGGATGCGCTCCGACGGCAATGCCTTTTTCTATCGCGGTTTCAATCGTTTTTCTAATAACCGAAGCGTCGCCCGCGTGGAAACCGCAAGCGATGTTGATGGACGAAACATAATCCATCAGCGCAGCATCATTTCCCATCGTCCACGCGCCGAAACTTTCGCCCATATCGCAATTCAAATCAATTGAAGGCATTTTAAAATTTATTTTTTACCCCAAATCTCAAATAGTTTAATTCATTTTCAAAATTCATCAATAAATTTTCGGCGGCTTCCTGTGAAATCAATTTAAAACCGACATTTTCATTCGGGCTGAGTTGCGCGAGAAGCGGCAAATCGGTGGAAATGACGTTGGCAATGCGCGGATAACCGCCCGAAGTTTGATGATCAGCCATTAAAACAATCATTTGTCCGTCGGGCAAAAGCTGAATCGTTCCGAAATTTACGGCGGATGAAATGAGTTCAATTTTATCGAGTAAGTATAGCGGTTCGCCGCGCAGTCGAAAACCCATTCGGTCAGAATTCGGTGAAATTGCAAATTCCTGTTTCAGAAAATTCAGTTCGCTCAAAGCCGTCAGCATTTGAAACTCCGCGCCCGCGACAACGTGAATTTTCGCCGGAGATTCGTTATAATTCGATGTCAAACTTGACGAAATTTTGTAATGGACTTCGGACTTCGGACTTCGGACTTCGGACTTAAAAAAAATTCTGTCGTTTTTTCGCAACGCTCTGCCTTCAAATCCGCCGATTTCAGCGCGTAGATTTGTGCTGAAACTGCCGAGCCATTTTTCTATTGCCAAACCTCCTTTGACAGCTAAGTAAGCGCGGATGCCGAAATTTTTTTTTGAAAAACCCAAAACATTACCTTTTTTGACGTGAACGGGTCGCCAATTTTCGATTGGTTTATCGTTGATTTTTGCATTAAAATCCGCGCCGCCCAGAGCGATAACCGCAGCTTCTTCAAATTCAAAAACCGGCGCGGGAAAGTGCATTTCAAAAACCGCTTCCGTTTCATCATTGCCGAGCAAAATATTGATCAATCGCGCGGCTTGCGTGTCCATCGCGCCGTTCGGATTGATGCCGAAACGCCGAAAACCTTTTCTGCCCAAATCCTGAAGCGTCGTGAGAATACCGCTTTTTTTAACAAAAATACTCATCTATAAGTTATCTTTTCGTGAAATGTGAATCGCAATCGTCTTTATAATAAGGCTTTCATTTACCATTTACCATTTACCATTTATCATTAAACGATGAAAGTTTTGAAATTCGGCGGTTCTTCCGTCGCCAATGCTAAAAATATCGAAAAAGTTTTTGAAATTGTCAAAACCGAAGTTGAAACGAATTCGTGCGTCGTTGTTTTATCGGCAATGCAAGGCACAACCGATGCCCTGATTAAAATTGGAAAATTAGCGGAGAGCGGCAATGAAAATTTTCGTGAAAGGATTGCCGCAATCAAAAAATACATCTTGAAGCGGCAAAACTATTGATTAGAGGACAAGCAAACGATTTGCTTAATTTGATTGAAAACTATTTCAACGAGTTAAAAAGCATCTGCGAAGGCGTTTTTCTGCTTCGTGAATTAACGCCGAAAACGCTTGACCGCATCGTCAGTTTCGGCGAGGTTTTTTCGACTAAAATCTTTTCGGCAAAATTGACTTCGCACGGCATTGAAAATGTCTGGAAAGACAGCCGCGAATTAATAAAAACTAATTCAAATTTCGGTTCTGCAGAAGTTGATTTCGGCAAAACCAACGAACAAATTCAAAGTTTTTTTCAAAATGGAACGGCGAAACTTTACGTTTTGCCCGGCTTTATTTCTTCGGACAAAAACGGCGCGACGACGACTTTAGGGCGCGGCGGTTCGGATTTTACGGCGGCGATTTTGGCGGCGGCTTTGAATGCGGAAGTTTTGGAAATTTGGACGGATGTTTCCGGTATGATGACGGCAGACCCGCGAATTGTGCGAAATATCCGGCAAATTCCGCGTATCACCTACCGCGAAGCGATGGAACTTTCTCATTTCGGCGCAAAGGTTATTTATCCGCCGACGATTCAGCCGGTTTTACGCCAAAATATTCCGATTTTGATAAAAAACACTTTCGCGCCCGAAGATTTCGGCACTTTGATTGAAGCGGAAACGATCGGCGAAAAAGACATTATTCGCGGCATTTCGAGTATTGATAAAATTTCGGTTCTTAATTTGGAAGATTCTGGGATGGTCGGCATTCCGGGTTTTTCAAAGCGTTTGTTTGCCGCGCTTTCACGCGCCAAAATCAATGTTATTTTAATTACGCAAAGCTCTTCGGAACATTCGATCTGCGCCGCCGTCGAAGAAAAATTTAGCGCGATGGCAAAAGAAGTCGTTGATAATGAATTTAAATACGAAATAAATGTCAGCAAAATCGAACCTTTGCGTGTCGAAAATGGTTTTTCGATTCTCGCGCTCGTCGGCGACAATATGAAGGCGCACACCGGAATTTCGGGGAAAATGTTTAACGCGCTCGGTTCGCAGGGCATCAATATTCACGCCATCGCGCAGGGTTCTTCCGAGCGCAATATCTTGGCGATTATCGAATCAAAAGACGTAAAAAAAAGCCGTGAACACTCTGCACGAAGAATTTTTTTCGGACGGAAATCGGCAAGTCAATATTTTTATCGTCGGAGTTGGCACTGTTGGCGAAAAACTGCTCGCGCAAATCGCACAGCAAAGCGATTTTCTGCGCGAAAATCTTCGTCTCAATCTGCGCGTCGTCGGTTTGGCGAACAGCAAAAGTGTAGTTTTTGATGAAGAAGGAATTGATTTATCAAATTACGAATTACGAACTACGAATTACGAAAATAACCATAGTTCGACAAGTGCAGCAGTTGCGGATTTAATCATCGAAAAAAATCTGCGAAATTCGATATTCGTTGACGTTACGGCAAACACCGAAGTCGTCGAAGTTTATCCGAAACTTCTGCAAAAAGCCGTTTCCGTTATCGCCTGCAACAAAATCGCCGCGTCTTCCGATTACGAAAAATATCAAAAGTTAAAAAATTTGGCGCGTGAATATAATACGAATTTTTTGTTTGAAACCAACGTCGGCGCGGGTTTGCCGATTATCAATACGCTCAACGATCTGATGCGAAGCGGCGACAAAATAAGGCGCATCGAAGCCGTTTTGTCGGGAACTTTGAATTTTGTTTTTAACAATTACGACGCTTCGCGCTCGTTTTCGTCGGTTGTTCGTCAGGCGCAAACGGAAGGTTACACCGAACCCGATCCGCGGCTCGATTTGAGCGGAACGGATGTGGCGCGAAAGATTTTAATTTTAGCGCGTGAAGCGGGTTTTAAAATGGAAATGTCGGACATCGAAAATATCAGTTTTTTGCCTGAATCGTGTTTGCAGGGAAGCGTTGAAGATTTTTACGCCGAAATGGAAACGCGCGAAGATTATTTCAAAAATTTGTTGGAGGCGGCAAAAAATCAAAATTTGTCTTTGAAATACATTGCGAGTTTTGACAACGGCAAAGCATCCGTCGGTTTACAAAGCATTGACGATAAGCACAATTTCGCCAATCTTTCCGGCAAGGACAACGCAGTGATTTTTTACACAAATCGTTACGCCGATTTCCCGCTAGTCGTCAAAGGCGCGGGCGCGGGCGCAGATGTGACGGCGGCAGGAGTTTTCGCTGACATTATTCGGGCGGCGAGAACTTAGAAGTTGTTTGGAAATTAAAAATTCGGAGTGGAAACAAATTTTTCCCACAGACAAACAATGATTTGGCGGATTGGCACCGATAAAATTAGTAAAAATCAGCTTTTATCCACGGCTATCTGCGGCAGAATTATTCGTTTTTCTATGTGTTTTTTATTTTCAATCAATTTCTTAAACCGATAAATTTTTTACAAATAAGTCTATTTCCTTTTTTGTAACGCATAAGGGCGGCAACAACCGCAAAACATTCAGATTGCTCGAAGTTCCAGTGATTATTTTATTTTCCAATAATTTAGCGTGAGCTGGCTTGCAGTTTTCGGCGAATTCGACACCCAAAAGTCCGCCTTTGCCGTGAACTGCGACGACTTCTTCTATTTCTTTCAATCTTTCTCGCAGATATGCTTCAATCTTCGTGATATTTTCGCGCATTCGATCATTTTCAATTGCTTCGATTGTCGCCGCGACCGCCGCCATCGCCAGCATCCCGCCGCCGAAAGTCGTCCCTAAATCGTTTGTTTTGATGACTTCGGCGATGTTGGAATTGACCAGACACGCGCCGACCGGAACGCCGCTTCCTAAAGATTTTGCCAGCGTGATGATGTCGGCTTCGATATTCGCGGCTAAATCCGAACCCGAAAAAAACCAGTTTCCCGTGCGTCCAATGCCGGTTTGCACTTCGTCGAAAATCAAAACGATGCCGTGTTCGTTACAGATTTCTCTTAATCCGCGAAAAAATTCCGGTGCGGCTTCGGTTACGCCAGCCATTGATTGAATCGGTTCGAGCATTATCGCCGCCGTGTCCGCATCGGCTAATTCTCGAACACTTTCCAAATTGCCGAATTCCGCGCAAACGTGATGCGGGACATTCGGTTTGCCTAAATTCCGATAATTTCCCAAAAAAGTCGCCGAAATCGCGTCTGCCGTTCTGCCGTGAAAACCGCCGGAAAACGTGATAATTTTTTCGCGCTTCGTGGCAAACCGCGCCATTCGCATCGCATTTTCGTTTGCTTCCGTTCCCGAATTACAGAAAAATGCCTTCGTAATTGATTCCGGCGCGATTGAAACAAGTTTTTCGGCGGCTTTGGCGCGTGTTTCCGAATAAACCAGATTTGAATAAAACAAAACTTTTTCAGCTTGCGCTTTCAACGCCGCGACAACGTGCGGATGCGAATGTCCCGTCGCGCAAACCGCGTGTCCGCCGTATAAATCAAGATATTTCTCGCCGTCGCTCGTCCAAATCCACGCGCCTTTGCCTGTTTCAACCGCGATTTTCATTTTCGCGTAAGTTGCAACTTGATATTGTTCTTCTAATTGTTCGATTTCACCAAAATCCATAATTTTTTTCGCGAATTGCAGAATATAAATATAAAAAATCGTGCTATTCGCAGCTAAGTTTCTTCTGCATTATCCAATCAATCTGTGGATCGCTTCCGAGTTGGAAGATGTGTTCTCCGCACTTATCAAAGCCGAATTTTCTATAAAATTCCTGCGCCCTGAAATTAAATTCCCAAACGCCGAGCCAAATCGTATCGTAATTTTTTTCTCCGGCAATTTTGAATATCTCGAGCATCAGCGATTTGCCGACACCTTTGCCGATAAATTTGTCGAGCGCGTAAAGACGGCACAGTTCCAAAACTTTTTCGCCCGAAACACAATCTTCCCGCGCATCGAATTGAATTTTTGCATATCCAACTAATTCGCCGCCGAATTCCGCAGCCAAATAAATCGTTTTCTCGTCTTGCAAATCTTCTTCGAGCGTTTCCGGCGAAAATGCTTGATTCATATAAATTCGCATATCGTCCGGGTGATTTTTCTGATTGTTGGCAAAGGCTTGATCAAACGACTGCCAGCCGATTTCGGCTAAAACTTTTGCGTCTTCCAAATTTGCCTGTCTGATTTTCATATTCATCTTCATCTTGAATTTTGCACCCTTGCTGACGCGCGGGTTTCCGCTTTTTATTTGAGATATTTTGCCAAAACTTCGCGCCAGATTGCATAACCTTTTTCGTTCAAATGCAGTTTGTCTTCAACGAAGATTTTCGGCTTCGGCTCGCCGTTTGCGCCGAGCATCGCCGACCAGACATCAATGAACGCGGCGAGTTTGTCTTTGGCAGTTTCCGCTTTGATTAAATCGTTGGTTTTACGGTAATTATCCGCAATTTGCCAGCGCGAGGGCGAAGGTTTCAGCGAAACGTAAAGCAATTTTGATTTTGGAAACTTGTTGTGTGTCATCGCCGCGAATTTACGGTAACTTTCTAAAACTATTTCCGGCGCAACTCCTTCGTTGACATCGTTTTCGCCCGCGTAAAGCACAATTATTTTCGGATTATACGGCGCGACAATCCGGTCAAAATAAAAATTTACATCTTCGAGCCGCGAACCGCCGAAACCTCGATTGACGACGTTTAAGTCGGGAAAGCTCAAACGCAGATTTTTCCACATCCGAATTGAAGAACTGCCGACAAACAAAACCGCGTTTTTCGGCGGAGTTTGTTTTATGTCAATTTCGGTCAGCGCGTTGATTTCCGCGTCCCAAATTTTCGTGCGGTCATAAGTCTGCGCCGAAACGAACGGCGAGTAAACAAAAAGCGCGAAAGTCAGCGCAAAAAACAGCTTCTTCATAATTTAGTCCAAATTTCTCAAAGCGTCGTTGTGTCCCAAAACCGCGTCGGAATTGTTTTGCAGGGCGGCTTGAAGTTTGTCGTTAAAATCTTCGTCCGCATCTTCAAAATTCAATAACTTTTTCGCTTCGTCAAGCAGAGATTGTGCGTCCGTTTCAGTTGCCGGTCGCATTCGGGAAGTCGCTTCGTCAATCAGCGCAATCATTGCAGATATTTTCCGCAGCCACGCAAAGTACGGATCATCCAAAACAAGTTGAAGATACTGATTTGAATTAGTTATTGCGCCGTTTTTCGCTTCATAATCGGCTTTCGCCGATTCGAGCAATATTTTATGAAGGCGCAAAAATGCCTGACTCAATTGTTTAAGTTTTTGCTGCGTTTCGTCTGTTAATGTGTCGTGTCCGTTTTCAAATTCTTTATTCATAAATCTATTGTAACCAAAATTTAGCCGCGAATAAACGCGAACAACTCCGATGAGTAAAAATAAAATTTAAGGATTCGTTCCAACGAGTTTTAATCCGGTCGTTTCGTCTAAATCGAACATCAAATTCATATTTTGCACCGCTTGTCCACTTGCGCCTTTGACTAAATTATCAATCGCCGAAAAAACCGCGATTTGTCTGCCGTTTGAATGCGCCGCGATGTCGCAAAAATTGGTTGTTTTCACCCAATTTATGTCAGGTGAATTTTCGACAATTCGCACGAAAAATGAATCTTTATAAAAGAGTTCATAAATATTTTTCACGTCTTCATTCGTCAAAAGATTTGTCGTTTCCAGATAACACGACGCGAAAATGCCGCGCGAAACGGGCAAACTGTGCGTCATAAAAACAAATTCGTTTTGGAAAGAGCCGACTTCCTGCAAATGCTGCCGGATTTCGGGAACGTGCTGATGTTGAAAAGGTTTGTAGGCGTAAAACGAATTCATTCGCTGCGGATGATGCGTATTTGCCGCCGCTTTCGCGCCCGAACCGCTTGAACCCGTTTTCGCGTCAACAATGATTTTTCCCGTTAGCAAACCGCTTTTCACCATCGGCGCGAGCGCGAGCAATGTCGCCGTCGCAAAGCAACCCGGATTAGCGACATATTTTGCGGCTTTAATTTGTTCGCGGTTCGTTTCCGTCAAGCCATAAACAAACTCTTTTTGCAAATCCGCCGCTGTATGTTCGAGTTTGTAAAATTGCTTGAAAATGTCCGCGTCGTTAATTCTGAAATCGCCTGACAGATCAACGACTTTCACATTTTTCGGTAAATTCGGAATCAAATTCAAAGCCTGACCGTGCGGTAGAGCGAAAAACGCGACATCAATATTTTTGAGCGCGGATAAATCATCGGGCAATTTTTCAAACTTCAAATCCGTCAAGCCGAATAGATTTTTATGAACTTCACCAACCGCTTTTCCCGCGTGTTCATTCGCCGTTATTGAAACGATTTCCGCATTCGGATGAAACAGCAAAATCCGCAAAAGTTCGCTTCCGCCGTAACCCGAACCGCCGAAAATTGCAATTTTTAGTTTTTCTTTTTTCACTTATTTAAAAATTCTCATTATCGAGTGGTTTAAAATTTGCCGACTCGAATTTAAAGCGTATCTAAAATTTCCGTCAGCAGTTTAAAATAAATTCGTGACTAAACGAATTTATTTTTCCGGCACTCTTTGACAGAGAATATGAGTATCTCAAAAAGTGTCTGCCCAAGCAAAAACAATTTGCCGGACTGCCGGAACACTTGCGACGCGAATTTGTGAATGGGATATTTTATTTGTACAGGACGTGCAAGAATTTTAGCAAGCTCAAACACGAAGACTGAAAAATCCGCCAGCCGCCGGAGTATATCATTTGCGATCTAAAAAATTATTTCGCTAATTATAATTTAGTTCCAATTCATTGAAGCAAATATCGTATTTTCTATGATTACGACACTTTTTTAACGGCAGTCTTTATATTTCGCGTCAGATTTTTGTTATTATAAAAAACACAGTCGGCGAAAATAAATAATTTTTAAATAACTGCGGATTAGATGAAAATAACACCGCAATCACAATTGAAAAACAATGAAAATAAGTCGTTTGCGAACGCTCGATGCGACTGACGATAATAGTTTTGATGTTGAATAAGTACGAGCAAAAAATAGGGAGGGAAATAATGGAAGATGAACTTATCGAAAGGCTGACCGGCGGACTTAATCCGCCGAAACTCCGCGAACAATTACAAAAAAACAAATCTAAAAGTTTAAAACGCAGACGGGCAATTATCGGACTTTCGCTGGTCGGAATGTGTGCGATGACTGCCGTAACGCTTTTGCAGACGGGAATTATCAAACATCTGCCCGATCCGCCGCTAAAAGGTTTCGATTCGGATAAAGTCAATTCGTCCGACACGGCTTACGCGCTCGGCACGCCCGACGGCACGCTCAGTTTAGCGAGTCTTGCCGTAAATATTCCGATTGCCGCATTCGGCGGCGAAGATCGCGCTGAAAAACAACCGCTCGTGCCGATTTTCGCCGCCGGAAAATCGGTCGTCGAAGCAGTCGCCGCCGGTTGGTATTTTTATCAAATGCCGACCAAACAAAACGCCTGGTGCGGTTACTGCATCGTCGGCGCGCTCGCCAACTTCGGCATCGCCGCGCTGAGTCTGCCGGAAGCAAAAGCGGCGTTTGATTCATTGAGCGAAAAACCGTAATAAGTCAGCAGCAAAATAGAAAAGCGTTGGAAAACTGACAATGGAGAAATTCGGATGAAACTTTGGACGTTAAATAAATTAATTGTTTTGGCTCTGATCGGAGCGTTTCTAACTTTGATGTTTGAACTGCGTTTTCAGCATCAGGAGGTTTTAGGCGAACACACAATCGCGTGGACACCGATTGTGTATTCGGGGTTGATGGTAATTACGAGCCTTGCCGCGCTCTTTCTTTGGGAACGCGGCGGGCGGCAAATTTTATTCTGGGCTTTCGCAGTCGCGCTGGTTGTCGGCACAGTCGGTTTTTGGCAGCACAACGAAGAACATTTCGGACAAAGAATCGCCGGAGTTTTCACCGTTTGGGGGAATTCCGCTCCCGAACATCATTCGGATGAGAATGCAGACGGCAGCCACGGCGCGGAAAATGAAGGCGGCGAACATTCGGACGAAAGTAAAAACGGCGAACACTCGACAGGCGGCGGTGATGAACATCAGGCAGACCATCATCAAAAAGAAGAGTCTTTACTGCCGCCGGTTTTCGCGCCGCTGACCTTTGCCGGACTCGGAATTTTGGGAATGCTCGCCTGCGCCCGCCGCTTTCAACGCGAGAATTTGCCGTCCGGGAGAAATATTGAATAATTTTCTTCGTGTCGAGAATTGTCGGGTATATTTTTTGCATAAGTTTTCACTAAATATCAGATCGCTCAAATAGAGAATGAAAGTGATACAAATGCAGGAAAAGAAGTTTTGGGAAAATGCGTTTGGAAAGCGGTAAAAATTTTACGGGAAATGCGGTTTATCGAATCGTTTCGACGACAAAAGGCTGCCGAATGCCGCTGAAATCAGATTTCAGCCAAACGGAACTTCTCCGTTCAGTCGAGGCGGGCATTTCAAAATCAAAATGTCGCGCTCTTTTGTGTCCGGCGAAATATTCGGAGTAAAAATGGTAAATGCGCCGAAAATATCCACGAAATTTTATAGGCTTCTAATTTAAAAAAATGGCTAAACTATTTAGTCTGTTCAATTGACCGCCCGATCAATTGAACACAAAAAGGGCAGAAAAGGGAGTAAAATATATGTTTCATCATGTCAAAGAATTACAATTTAACGCGCGTGTTTCGGGACCCGATCCGCGTTTTGCGAGTATGCTTCTCGAACAGTTCGGCGGAGCGAACGGGGAATTAGCGGCGGCGATGCAGTATTTTCTGCAATCTTTCGGCGTGCGGCAATCGCATCCCGAAAAATACGATATGCTGATGGATATCGCCAACGAAGAATTGAGCCATCTGGAAATCGTCGGCGCGACCATTACGATGCTGCTCGAAGGCGTGAACGCCGAGCTGCAGGAAGTCGCCGATAAAACCGGCTGGATGTCAATGGTCAACAGCAAAGGCGACAAAGAGGAAATGTTTCATCAGGCGATGACCAACCCGCAATTTTTACCGATTACGGGCGGCGGTCCGGCTTTTACGAGCAGTCAGGGCGTGCCTTGGAGCGCGGCTTATATTCACGCGAACGGCGATTTAACGGTTGATCTGCGCTCAAACATCGCCGCCGAATCACGCGCCAAAATCGTCTATGAACGGCTTCTGCAATTTACGGACGATCCGTATGTGCGGGAAACTTTGGTGTTTTTGATGACCAGAGAAATCGCGCATTATAAAATGTTCGAGTCGGCATTGGAATCAATCGAGCATAATTTTCCGCCCGGAGTACGACAGGGCGACCCGCACTTTACGCACGAATATTATAATTTGTCGAACGGCGCGAGCGCACGCGGACCGTGGAACGAAGGTTCGGGAACGTGGAACGAAGGCGAATGGAGTTATGTCGAAGACCCGGTTAAGCACGTCATCGAAACGCAGGGAAACATCAGCGATCACCCGATAGAAGGCACCTCAAAAACGATGGAAGAAGTCGAGCAGATGAACGCGGAACTCGGCAAAAAACGCAAGGAAAAAATAAAAGCGGCAGTCGGCACGGGCGAAAATCA
>JBBSIE010000113.1:0-12841 GCA_038232235.1 Pyrinomonadales bacterium
ATATTGAATGGGGAATTATGAACGGCAGAGTTTATTTGCTTCAGGCTCGCCCGTATATTGATAATAAATAATATGAAAAAATTAGTAATTTTAACTGCTTTAACTTTATTTTCGATTGCCTGCGGAAACACGGCGCAAACCACAAATACAAGTATTTCGATAAATAATTCAAATAGTTCAAGCGATTCACAGATTGTTTCAAGTCACTCGAAAAATGCGGACAACTCCGCGCAAAACACGCAGATTGTGCCGAAATCCGAAACTAAAACGATGTGGACGCAAAGCGGAACGCCGATTGACGTTAAGGAATACGATGCAAAAGTTGAAAAAGCCGAAAAAGATTTTAAATCCAAACCAAAAGATGAAGCGGCAAAAAAGAATTTATCTGAAGCCTACACCGCGCGCGCCGTCGCGCTGACCGAAGCGCGACAATACGCTTCCGCGCTGGGCGATTACCGGCGGGCTTTAAAATATGATGACTCTAACGGGGAAGCCAAAAGCGGAAGAGACGTGATTCTCAGCATTTATAAAAGTATGAACCGCGAATTTCCGCCCGAAGGCGAAGAACCGCCGCCGCTTCCGTTTGGGAAATCAACTGAAAATTCGCCGAAAAACTCCGCCGAAAAAGTTGAATTTGAAACGGGCGCGATCTCAAAAGTCGTTACCGGAGATTTGAAGGATTTTAACAATTCAAAAAGTTTCCTAATCAATGTCAAAGAAGATCAGACGCTTCGCACCGAACAGATCAAAGATAAAAATTCTTCGGAATATATTATGGTTGCAATTTCTGATCCGGCGGGCAAATACGTCGGCGACTCGGACGCTTCGTGCAATAATCGTAAAGAAATCAAACCAACCGTCGCCGGAGATTATCAAATAACGGTTATGGAATGCAAAAAAGCCGATCCGTGGCGCGGACAATTTAAATTGAAAATTTCGATCCTTTAGCAGAAACTTTATGTTAGAGAATCCAAAATTTGTATTATTTGACCAAATTTTGGATTTCCTTAAATTGTTCGTGTTGTGAATCGCGCATTGCTTCAAAAAGTGCCATTTCAACGCACGACGGAACAACGCCGTTCATTTCCATTTTGCGAAGCGCAGTTTCCTTATCGCGGCTGAAACGAGAACCGACGCAATCTTCTAAAATATGAACTTGGTAATTTTCGCTCAGTAAATCGTGCGCGGTTTGGTTGACGCAAATATGCGTTTCAAGTCCGCACAGCACGATTTGACTCGCTCCGGTTTCGCGCAGTTTTTCCATAAATGAAGACGCGCCGCACGAACTGAACGCCGTCTTTTCGACGAATTCAAATTCCGGCGGCAGCGAAAAAAGAATTTCTTCCGCCGTTCTGCCTAAACCTTTCGGATATTGTTCTGTAATTATTATCGGCAAATTCAAAATCTGAAATCCGCGCACGGCAACCGAAATTCGTGAAGCAATTTGGGCGAAATCATTGATCGGAAAACGAAACGCTTCCTGCACATCAACGACAACTAACACCGTTTTATTTTTGTTTAATATTTTCGGATGCGGCATTTTAATTTTTAATTTCGGATTCCTTCCTTCTGATTTGTTTATCTTTTTCGCGTTTTTCCCTTTGTTTCATTTCCTTTTTATAAGTTCTGAAGAAAAAATAAACCGCCACACCGCAGATGACAAGAATTAAAATCATCATCGCGGTAATAAAATAGATTTCGGCAAGCGCGGAATTTGACATATAATCAAGTTTAACTTAATTATTCAAAACTAATCAAAGAAAGATTATGAAACTGTCGGAAATAAATATTTATCCAATCAAGTCTTTAGGCGGAATCGCGCTCGACAAATCCGTCGTCGAAAAACGCGGCTTGCAGTTTGACCGCCGTTGGATGCTCGTGGATGAGAAAAATCAATTTTTAACACAGCGCGAATTACCGAAAATGGCGACGATTTCACTTGCCTTAACGGAAAATGGCTTGTCGGCTTCGGCTGAACATTTTGAAAATTTGCTTATTCCGTATAAACCGCACGACGATAAAAAAATCGAAGTGAGTATTTGGCAAAATATTTGTGAAGCTATTTTGTTGGAAAAATCTTTTGGCGATTGGTTTAGCGCGGTTTTGCAAACGAATTGCCGCCTCGTTTATATGCCCGACGAAACGGAACGCGCCGTTAATCCGCTGTTTAATAAAAATAACGACATCGTTAGTTTTGCCGACGGTTACCCGTTTCTTGTCATTGGTGAAAATTCGCTCAATAATTTGAACGAAAAACTTGATGATTCAATTCCGATGAATCGTTTTCGTCCGAATTTTGTCGTTAAAAACTCCGCGCCGTTTGCCGAGGACAATTGGAAAAAACTAAACATTGGCGGAACGACTTTTCGCATAACAAAACCTTGTGCGCGTTGTATTATACCGACAATTGACCAAGCCGAAGGATTTTTTACAGGAAAAGAACCTTTGAAAACTCTGGCAGATTATCGTCTGGCGAAAGATATTTTTCCAAACAATTTCAGCTCATTGGGATTAAACAAAAACAGTGTTCTTTTCGGGCAAAATTTGATTGCTGAAGGTTTCGGCGAAATATTAAAAATTGGCGATGAAATTAAGGTTTTAGCGTGAACGTCGCGCAATCAGACGTTTCGGCGTTTTGGTCGGTTTTTGATATGTCGCAACCCGTTTGGAAAGCGTATTGCGGTGAATTCCCAAAGTTTCAGAAGTCTTGAGCAAGTGATTGTCGCAGCGTTTCAGAGCGTTTTGAATATAAACTTTCTCAAATTCCGCCATCGCCTCGTTGAGCAAAATCTGCCCGTCAAGCATTTCGTCAATCAAATTTTCCATTTGCTCACGCATTTGCATAAATCGCTTTTTTGTAGTTGTTAGAGTTTTTTTCCTGTTAAAATTTTATAAGCCTCTAAATAACGGGCAGTGGTTGCTTCGATAATTTCGTTCGGCAAAGCGGGCGCGGGCGGCTGTTTGTTCCAATCCAAAGTTTCCAGATAATCACGGACGAACTGTTTATCGAAAGACGCTTGCGATTTTCCGGGCGCGTAAGTTTCAGCCGACCAAAAACGCGATGAATCGGGCGTTAAAACTTCATCTATTAACAGAATTTCATTGTTTTTGTCCAAACCGAATTCAAACTTCGTATCGGCGATGATAATTCCGCGAGTCAAAGCATATTCGTTCGCTTTTTGATAAATTTCAAGTGAAAGTGCTTTCAATTTTTCCGCATTTTTCGCGCCGATTATTTCGGCAAATTTTCGCTCATTTATATTTTCGTCGTGTCCTGTCTCCGCTTTTGTCGCAGGCGTAAAAATCGGCGCGGGAAGTTTATCGCAGTGTCTTAAATTCTTTGGCAAATCGTGTCCGCAAACTTTGCCAGTCGCCTGATAATCCTTCCAACCCGAACCTTCCAAATATCCGCGCACTACGCATTCGACGGGAAATACATTCGTTTTTTTGACCAACATCGAACGTCCGCGCAATTCTTCATTTTGCCGGATAATTTCAGGCATATTTTCAAAATCGGCAATTATCAGATGGTTTTTTGTAACTTCACGCAAATATTCAAACCAGAATTTTGAAAGCTGTGTTAAAACCGTTCCTTTGTATGGAATCGGAGTCGGCATTACACAATCAAAAGCTGAAATTCGATCCGTCGCCGCCAGTAACAATTTATCATTTTCAAAGGAATAAACATCTCGAACCTTACCGCGATGAATGAGCGGCAAGCCCGAAATATTGGTTTCAGAAACCGTTTTTACTGCTGTCATATTTTTACTTTGCAGGATTTGAAAATTTTTGAATATGCTAACTTTATTACGAAATTTTGTTTTGGTAAAGGTCAATAATCAAAATTTTTTCACCTCAAACAAGTGTCTATAAAAAAATACTAATAATAAACAATGTTAAAAAATAAATGGTATTATTCTTAAAATTGTGCATAATTTTAGAAGTCGGATTTGAACCGATAACTCTTTAACAATTCCCGACAAAAAGTTGATTTTCATATTTCACTATCTAAATAACCCTCAAGATATAGTTTGAAAAATCGTTATGAGCAGCAAAATCTTTTCTAAAAATAAGTTTCAAGTGCTTGAAATAAAGTGCCGATTCTCATCAAAGCAAATGAAACGGAAACAATTTTTCAGGCTTTGGAAAATCACGAAGATATAAATGTGAGAAAAGCGATTTTGCACATAATCAAAATTACAAAAAATCAAAAGGCGTTATCCGGTTTATATTCTCTGCTCGAACAAAAAACTCTGCCGGTTGAATTACAGCAAGAGGTTGACAAAACGATTGAAGAAATAGGTTTTATTAGTGTTTAAGACAAGTTTTTTAGTTCAAATTTGATTTGCGGGGAAATCGAAATGAACGGAATAATTGATGATAAAAATTCCGGTAATGTCCATATCAGAGAAGTGGCATTAAAGCCGGAGATTTTATTCTCAAAAATCAAACCGGTGAAGGCTCGCATTTATCCGATTATTTAGGTCAAGTCCTATATAAAGAATAATGCTTCGTGCTTTTCGCCCAACAGATAAAAGCATTTTAACTGCGATTCACCCCGCCAGAGCTGATGCAATTAGCGAAAATTATAAAACAATTCTAAATAAATACCGGACAAAAAGATAATAGGTTTTCACAAAATAAGAAAAACATTAAGCTAAAAAATTATAAATTTTACGTTGTGCATTTGCCCTTGATTCACGTTAAAATTTATAAATGCAGTTTAAATTAGTTTCGGATAATCAGCCGAAAGGCGACCAGCCGCAGGCAATCGCGCAACTTGTCAGCGAATTAAACAATCACGCTAAAGATCAAGTTCTTTTGGGCATCACGGGCAGCGGAAAAACTTTCACGATTGCCAACGTCATTCAGGAAGTTCAGCGTCCGATGCTCGTTTTGGCGCATAATAAAACGCTCGCCGCCCAGCTTTATCAGGAATTCAAAACATTTTTCCCCGAAAATGCCGTCGAATATTTCGTTTCCTATTACGATTATTATCAGCCGGAAGCCTACGTTCCCGCTTCCGATTTGTATATAGAAAAAGAAGCGACGGTCAACGAAGAAATTGACCGTTTGCGTCTGAGCGCGACGCGCGGGCTTTTTGAACGGCGCGATGTGATTGTCGTCGCGTCGGTTTCCTGCATTTACGGACTCGGCGATCCGGACGCTTATTTCGGGATGATTGTATTCGTCGAACCTGGACAAAAGCTCAAACGCGACGAATTTTTAAAGGAACTCGTTAATTTGCAGTATGAACGCTCGCACATTGAATTCGAGCGCGGAACTTTTCGCGTGCGCGGCGATGTCGTGGAAGTTTATCCGAGTTATCAGGATCAGGCTTATCGAATCGAATTTTGGGGCGACGAAATTGACGGTATTTACACGATTGATCCGCTACTCGGCGAAGTTCTGCTAAAACACGAATCGCGTTTGCCGATTTATCCTAAAACTCACTATGTGATGAGCAAACCGACGATCAAACGCGCTCTGAAAACCATCAAAGACGAACTCGTTTGGTGGGAAGAAGAACTTATTAAACAAGGCAAACTGGTCGAATCGCAAAGGCTTCATCAACGGACGATGTACGATTTGGAAATGATAAAAGAGATGGGATTTTGTCGCGGCATCGAAAATTATTCGCGGCATTTGACCGGAAAACCCGCCGGTGCGCCGCCGCCGACGCTGCTCGATTATCTACACGAAGATACAATTATCGTGCTTGACGAATCGCATCAAACCGTTCCTCAGCTCGGCGCGATGTATAAAGGCGACCGTTCAAGAAAAGGGAACTTAGTCGAATACGGTTTTCGTCTGCCGAGTGCGATGGACAACCGCCCGCTGAATTTTGAAGAATTTAATCAACGCATCGGGCAAACAATTTACGTTTCCGCCACGCCCGGAAATTACGAACTCGAACAAACCGGCGGCGAAGTCATCGAACAAGTAATTCGCCCGACGGGTTTGCTTGATCCAAATGTTGAAGTTCGCCCGGTCAAAGGACAGATTGACGATCTTTTGGAAGAATGCCGCATCCGCGCCGAACGCGACGAGCGGGTTTTGGTGACGACGCTGACGAAAAAAATGTCGGAAAGTTTGACTGAATATTTTGCCGAAGTCGGTGTTAAAGTCAATTATTTGCATTCGGATATTGTAACTTTGGAGCGCATAAAAATTCTGCGAAATCTACGGCGCGGCGAATTCGATGTCTTGGTCGGCATTAATCTTCTGCGCGAAGGTTTGGATTTACCGGAAGTTTCGCTTGTCGCAATTTTAGATGCCGACAAAGAAGGTTTTTTGCGTTCCGAACGAAGTTTGATTCAAACTATCGGACGTGCGGCAAGAAATTCCGACGGAAAAGCGATTTTGTATGCCGATAAAATCACCAAATCAATGAAATACGCGATTGACGAAACGGCGCGGCGGCGAGAAATTCAGAAAGAATATAATGAAAAACACGGCATTACGCCGACAACGATTGTCAAATCAATTGACGCGACGCTGGTGACGGCGTATGAAGCCGATTATTTCAAAGTGCCGCTTGAAATCGAAAAATATGAAGAATATTCGCCTAAACAATTGAAGGAAACAATTTTGCAGCTCGAAGCCGATATGCGTCAGGCGGCGCGTGAAATGAAATTTGAACAAGCGGCGGAAGTTCGGGACAGAATAAATTATCTGCGAGAAAGACAAATTCAGCTTTCGTAATCATAAACCTAATTTATGCAAAAGATAAGAAATTTTTGGTTTGCTCTGCGCTCGTCGCTATGGTTTGTGCCGGGTTTAATGATCGCCGGTTCGATTATTCTGGCATTGCTGTTGATTGATGCGGAATCGCTGGTTGACCGTGAAATGCTTTTGAAATATCCGCGTCTTTTCGGACTTGGCGCGGACGGTTCGCGCGGTATGCTGACGGCGATTGCGAGTTCGATGCTGACGGTTGCCGCGCTTGCTTTTTCGATGACTCTGGCGGCTTTGGCACAGGCTTCGGCGCAATACAGCCCGCGCATTTTGCGGAATTTTATGCGCGACCGCATCAACCAATTTGTTCTCGGCTATTTTGTCAGCGTTTTTGCTTACTGCTTGATTGTTTTGCGAACGATTCGCGGCGCGAACGATTTGGAATTTGTTCCGGCATTAGCCGTGATGGGCGGTTTGATTCTGGCTGTCGGCGGCATTGTCGTTTTGATTTATTTTATCCATCACATCGCAACTTCGCTGCAAGTTTCGGAGATTATCGGCAAAATCGTGGACGAAACGCGGGAA
Organism: Pyrinomonadales bacterium; assembly: GCA_038232235.1. Classification (GTDB taxonomy): domain Bacteria; phylum Acidobacteriota; class Blastocatellia; order Pyrinomonadales; family Pyrinomonadaceae. The sequence goes on from JBBSIE010000113.1 coordinate 7,264, forward strand.
GCCGTCGAAACGCTTTTTCCGAAAGAGATGGGAAAACCCGCCGAAAAGCCGGAAAAAACCGAAGCTCAAATAATTGAAACATATAAAAACTGGCGCAAAATTCCGGCGCAGGCGAGCGGTTATATTCAATATGTTGACACCGACGAACTAACCGAATGGGCGCAGGAAAACGAGTTTATCGTCAAAATGGAACGCGGCATCGGGCAATTTGTCGGCAAGGGCGCGGCTCTTGTTTCGTTAACCGGCGACGGACAAAATCTTGAAAAAGATATAACGGACGAAACCGAAGACGAAATAAATAATTTGTTCAGCATTAACCGTTACCGCACAATCGAGCAGGACATCGGCTTTGGCATCCGGCAAATCGTGGACATCGCGCTCAAAGCACTTTCGCCCGGCATAAATGACACGACGACCGCCGTTACCTGCATAGATTTTCTCGGCATCATCGTTGGCGAAATTGCCGGAAAACAACTGCCCGAACCCGTTCGCATCAAAGAGGGAAAAATCTGTGTGCTGGTCAAAGCCGATGATTTTCGTCAATATATCGAAACGGCTTTTGATCAAATTCGCATTAACGGCAAAGCCAATCAAGCGATTTTCGAGCGGCTGCTCGAAGCGTTAAAATTCGTCGCCGAAAACACTCAGAAGAATAACCGTCTGGCGATTGTCGGCGAACAAATCAATTTGATTGGCGAATTTGCCGAAGAAACTTTGCAAACCGATTATGAAAAGGCAAAAGTTAGAGTGAACCTTCAAGAGGCAAGAAACTCAGTAAATGAGTTTAATATGTCGCCAATTTCCTGAATTTGAATTACTTTTCATTGCCGTTGAGGACCGAAGGATTCATCTCCAGAAAACAGGAACGGCAATAAACGGGACGACCCTGTGAAGGATAAAAAGGAACAGTCGTATAGTTTGCACATTTGGCGCAATGAACGGCGACTTCAATTCTTTGCTTGACACCGGAGGCTTGCGCGGCGGCAATCGTGGCGAGCCGTTCGTTTTTGGCTTGTTTGCAGTCTTTACAGCGTTTCGGCGGATTTTTTAACCCTTTGTCACGAAAGAAAGTTTGTTCACCAATCGTCCAAACAAACTCGTTTCCGCAATCAATACATAAAATATCGGCATCTACGAAATTTGGTTCATCGGCAAACGTCCTTTGGTTAAATTCTTCCAGACTATCGGTTTTAATATTTGACATCGCCTGTTTCCCTCCCTTTTAATGTTCTTTAAATTAAATCATAAATTAAAATCAATTTAATGGTAAGTCATTTGGGCTGAATGAAGATTATTTGAGGATTAAGCTAGCCAAATTGATAATTAATAAATAAATTTCAAATGTAGAAGTCAATTGGATGCATAATAAAGCTATGCCATCCAATTGTGAAGTTATAACGAACTGTTTAGCGTGTCAAGTTTTGGTTCTGGTATAATCTGCTTAAAAAAACAACATGAAAATTCTAATCGTAGGTTCAGGCGGACGCGAACACGCGCTTTGCCAAACATTTAATCAAAGCAAAAAGGTAAAAAAAATATATTGCGCCGACGGCAATGCCGGAATTGCCGAAATTGCCGAATGCGTGAACATTAAACCGGATGAAATAAAAAAACTTGCTGATTTTGCCGAACAAAACGAAATAGATTTAACCTTTGTCGGCGGCGAAACGACTCTGGCATTGGGAATCGTTGACGAATTTGAAAAAAGAAACTTAAAAATCGTCGGTGTCAGCCGAAAAGCCGCGCAGCTTGAAGCAAGTAAATCTTTTGCCAAAGACTTTATGGCGCGGCACAATATTCCGACCGCAAAATATAAAACTGCGGTTTCAATTCAAGAAGCCGGAAATATATTGAAAAGCGGCGAATTCGGCGATAAAGACACGCCGATTGTCATAAAAGCCGACGGACTTGCGGCGGGAAAAGGCGTTATCGTCGCCGCCGATCACGAACAAGCCGAACGCGCTTTGAACGAACTAAAAACAATTGTCGGAGAAGAAGCGGCTGCAAAAATTGTTTTGGAAGAATGTTTAATCGGCAGGGAAGTTTCACTGATTTTGTTCACCGACGGCAAAGATTTCGCATTGATGCCGCCGTCACGCGATCATAAACGAATCGGTGAAAATGACACGGGCGCAAATACAGGCGGAATGGGAACGATTACCGATGCAGGTTTGCTCACAAACAAACAAACCGATGAAATTATCGAAAAAATCATCAAGCCGACATTAAAAGGCGCAGAGCAGGAAGGTTTTCCTTTTCGCGGAATTATGTTTTTGGGCTTGATGATGATAAAAGAAGGGGCGAAATTATTGGAATACAATGTTCGTTTCGGCGACCCGGAAACGCAGGTGATTCTAGTTCGTTTGAAAACCGATCTAGTTGAAATTTGCGAAGCGATGTTGTCGCAAAAATTGTCAAACATCGAAATCGAATGGCAAAAGGGAAGTTCGGCGTGTGTCGTTCTCGCTTCAAAAGGTTATCCGAAAAAAGCGCAAACCGGCGATTTGATAAGCGGTTTAGACAAAGCAAAATCAATCGAAAATATAAAAATTTTTCACGCCGGAACTGCAAAAAATGCCGACAACGAATTGATTACGGCGGGCGGAAGAGTTTTAGGCGTTACTTCATCTGCTGAAAATTTAGACGAAGCATTGCAAAAAGCGTATCAAGCTGTCAGCGAAATAAACTGGAACGGAATGCAGTTTCGCAGGGACATCGGAAAATAGATTACTTTTAATCATTATTGAACTGAACAGCACGATATTTGATGTTCAACATAATTGCCGCAAAAGGTCGTAAAAATACAAAATAAATTTTTTTTGAGAATTTTGTGTTTTTGTGGCAATTTCTTGAATGACTTTTAATCAATAATTTTGCAATGATGTTGAATAATTATTAAAATTCCCTAACATTTCCGCCAGATTATCGCCGCCGAATTTTTCGCGCATCGCGTTTGCCAGAACAATCGCCAGCATCGCTTCGCCGATCACGCCCGCCGCCGGAACTGCCGTTACGTCCGAGCGTTCAAACGCGGCTAAATCTTCTTTTTTCGTATCAATATCAACCGAACGAAGCGGCTTTTTCAATGTCGAAATCGGTTTTAAATATCCGCGCACACGCAATTCTTCGCCGTTGGTAATGCCGCCTTCAAGTCCGCCGGCGCGGTTTGATGTGCGTTTGAAATTGTCGTTTTCAAACGTGATTTCGTCGTGAACTTTTGAACCGAAAAGCGCGGCGTTTTCAACGCCCGTGCCGATTTCGACAGCTTTTGTCGCTTGAATTGACATAAATGCCTGCGCGATTCGCCCGTCGAGTTTTTCGTTCCACGAAGTGTGCGAACCCAAACCGACGACGACATTAACAGCGACGACTTCAAAAATTCCGCCGAGCGTGTCGCCTTCGGCTTTGGCTTTATCAATCAACTCGATCATCTGTTTTTCAACATCCGCGTCGGCGCAATTGAGCGGCGAGTTTTCGTCAATCGCGGAAATTTCCTCAAACGATTTTTGCAAAGGTATTTCGGGAACTTCGCCGATTTTAACGATGTGGCTTTTGATTTCAACGCCGAAATGTTCAAGCAATTGTCGGGCAAACGCCCCGCAAGCGACGCGCGTGGCGGTTTCACGCGCTGAAGCGCGTTCCAAAATATCGCGTAAATCTCTCGTTCCGAATTTTTGTCCGCCTGCAAGATCGGCGTGTCCTGGACGCGGACGGGTTACGATGCGCGGGTTTTTCGGTTCGGTTTCGAGTTTTTCCGACGACATAACTTGTTCCCAATGAACAAAATCGCGGTTTTCAATCGTAAAGGCAATCGGCGAGCTGAGCGTTTTGCCGTGTCTTACGCCCGATAAAATTTGAATTTTATCGCTTTCGATTTTCATTCGTCCGCCGCGTCCGTAACCTTGCTGCCTTCGCCAAAGTTCGTGGTTGATTTTCTCAACATCAATTTCCAAACCCGCAGGCAAACCTTCGACAATGCCGACGAGAGCTTTGCCGTGCGATTCTCCGGCAGTTGTGAATTTAAAAATCATAGTAATTTAATAGACATTATCGGAAATAATATTGAGAACAAGAAAACATTTTTCTGCCCGCGAATTACACGAATTTACGCTAATAATTTCTTTTTCAATTTAATGGAATTTCAACTATAATAAAAAAATATTCGTGTAAATTCGTGTAATTCGTGGGCAAATTCTTAATATTTTACAGTTTAACCGAATTATTTGTCGAAGTTAAACTTTGAAGGTGTTGTTTCCGTTTTATCGTTCGCACCGACTACGTAGCTGTCGCGGGCGCGAATAATCAAATTAGGACGATTAACGCGAACCTTTATTAGCTTGCGCTGTCCTGTATTTCCTATGACCGAAGGATAATAACCGATGCTGTATTGACGACGCAGTTCTTCGGCGATTCCTTCAAATGCGCGTGTCAATCCGCCACTGTTTGATTCGGCTTGAAAAACTCTGCCGCCGGTGTTTGCCGCCAAATCTTCCAAATATTTTTTGCCGACCAGATATTCGTCGCTGGTTGTTCCCGCCGCGCTTCGTCTTCTGCTTCCCGGAAAGCCGATTGACGGAAAAGGCGACGACACTCCGCCGCTGTTTTGTGAAAAAGTATTGAAATAAATCGGGAAAATCAATGAGTCGGCTTCCGAGGCTTCACGCAAAGTGCTGTCGTAATCTTCCTTGTGCGAAGTCGTATCAACGCCGTCGGTAAATAAAACAATCGCATTGCGACCTTCAATTTTATCAAGTCTTTTGCGAAGCGTAAAATCAACCGCGTCGTACAGTGAAGTTCCGTTCCCGAAATCGGCTTTGCGAATCGCTTTGTAAATTTTATCGCGGTCGTTGGTAACTTTGGTTAAAGTATTAAATCCCTGATCGAATTCAATGACCATCACGCTGTCCTGCGGTTTTAATTGATTGACAAAAGCGATTGCCGCGTCTTGTATTTCATTGATTTTATATTCCGTCGAAGGGCTGACATCAAGCAGCAAAACGACCGTGAACGGCTTTTCCGTCGTGGCGAAATATGCAATTTCCTGTTCTTTGCCGTCTTCAAAAATCTTAAAATTCAACTTTTCCAAACTCGGAATGTAAATGCCGTTGCGGTCAAAAACCGAAACCGGAATCGTTATCAAAGTATTGTCAATTTTCAAAATTTCAACGCCGTCGTCAGTTGTTTCCGGTTCACTTTTTGAACTACTGACGGAAGTTGAGGCTTTGGAAGTAGATTCACGTTCACCGCCGCGCATATCCCGCAGCATATTTTCCACCCGCGATCTGTCAGAATTCGATTCGGAATACTGTTTTTCTTCGCTTTCCTGTTTTGGTGCAGGAGTCGGTGTCGGTTCGGTTTTTCGCCCCGACTGCGCTGATATGATGGCGGAAAAACTAAAAATTGCCAGACAAATTACAATAAATTTCTTCATAAAAACTGCTCCGCTTGTAAATACTTATTCCCTTTAGGGCATTAAATCTGTAATATAGTTTAATGCCGAAATCTAAAAAAACTGAGTTCGATAAAGCAGGGTTTGATCAAGCCAAATGGACAAAGTATTTTCAGCGATACCAGCAGG
>JBBSIE010000114.1:0-12746 GCA_038232235.1 Pyrinomonadales bacterium
AAAATGGTCTTTGGTCTTTGGTTTTATAAATCCAAAATCCAAAATCTAAAATTAAGTTATGGCTCATAAGAAAGGTGTCGGATCATCGCGCAACGGACGCGATTCAAACGCTCAGAGATTAGGATTAAAAAAATTCGGCGGCGAAAAAGTGCGCGGCGGAAACATTTTGGCGCGTCAGCGCGGCACAAAATGGAAACCGGGCAAAAATGTCGGAATCGGCAAAGACGATACGCTGTTTTCGCTGATTGACGGCTTCGTCAAATTTGAAAGCAAAGGTCAAAAAGGCAAATTCATCAGCGTTTATGCTGAAGGCGCGACGGAACTCGTGCCTGCAACTGCTTAATCAAAAGTTTTCCACACCTGTGGAAAACTTTTTAATGGAAAATAGAAAACGGATAATGGAAAATAATTCTAAAAATTTTCCATTATCCGTTTTCTATTTTCCATTTCTTCACATTTTGCTCAATCCAACTTTCAGCTTCATCAAAAAAGGCAAATTTTTTTTCGTCACGGCGAAACTGCGGCGTGTGATTATATCGTCTGCCGTTGCGGTGCTGTGTCGGGTGAAAAATGTGCAGCATTTCGTGAAAAACGATGAATTCAACGACATATTTCGGCGTTCTCTTATCGTCTAAAGAACGGCTGATGACGATTGTTTTGTGCGTCGCGTCGTGATGACCTAAAATGCGGTAAGTCTTTCGCGTTGACCAACTTAAAGTCGGCTTTTTTATTTTCCCGTCAAAATAAATTTGATTAAGATGAGTGAAAATTTCGTCCAAATCGTAAAATTCGCCTTTTGCCGTCGTGATGATTTTTCTGCCTTTGGCGCGTTTGTTTTCTAAAACTTTTTCCCGGAGTTCCTGATTTTTTATGAATCCGCGATATGTTTCCAAAATTTTCGGTGAAATTTTTTTGCGAAGCAGTTTGGAAACCAAAATAATCGCCAAAGCCTTTTGAACATTAAGCGGCATATCGCGGCAAACTTCGGCAAGACGAACAAAAACTTTGCCGTCGCGGACGCGAATTGTGTGGTTAATGCCGATATACGAATAAAAACTTACATCAATTTCAGGTGTTTTGCCTTTTTTATTCAGATTTTGAAAGGCTTCTTCGTAATAAATTTTTATTTGCCGAGGCGCATCGTTCATAAAATAATGTTTATCAAAGTTTAACTGATAAATCTTGACAGACGGCAGTAGAAAATGCTATCAATTTAAAGCAGTAGCATACCGTTTTCAAGCGGTTTGCATCAAATTCACACCAATTAAAAATGTCTGCCCGTAATTCAAATCAAACGAACGAGAAGAAATCTCACGTTCCCGACACGCGCGGGCAAGTGATTCTTTCAGCGATTATCAACGAACATTTGATTACGGGCGAACCAATCGGTTCAAAGATTATTGCGGAAAAATTTGCCAACGCTTCGGGTTTGAGTTCGGCGACGATTCGCAATGTGATGAGCGAACTTGAAGATTTCGGTTTGCTCGAACAACCGCACACCTCTGCCGGACGAGTTCCGACTGATCGCGGTTATCGGTTTTTTGTTGACAATTTGCTGGGTGTGTTGAGTCTTTCAAACGAAGATTTGCGAATGATAAACGAAGAACTCGGCATCAGTGAGTTAAATTTGCCGGACGCGCCGGACAAATTGATGGAAAAAACTTCGCAGCTTCTTTCCGCTCTTTCAGATAATGTCGGAATTGTTGTTTCACCTTCTTTAGCGAAAGATCGTTTGCAGCACATCGAATTTGTCAACTTATCCGACAAACGTATTCTCGTCGTTCTGGTTTCCGCACCGAATATTATCCATAATAAGATAATTCGGCTCAAGGAAGCTTTCTCAAATGAAGAACTCGAACGCACGGCGCGTTATTTAAACGCGGAGTTCGGCGGCAAAAGTTTAGCAGAAATTCGGGCGGAAATTCTCAAACTGATGCACGAAGAAACCTCGCTTTTTGATAAATTATTGCAAACGGCAATGATTATTTGTTCGCAAAGTATTGAAAACGAGCAGGATAATCTTGGCGACGTTTTCATTGACGGCACATCGAATATTTTGGCAAAACGTGATTTTGCCGATATGGAACGTCTGCGTCCTCTGATTCGCACGATTGAGGAAAAATCGCGGCTCGTGCAGATTTTGACTGAATGTATTTCGCGCGACGCATCTTTGCAGGGCAATGTACAGGTTGTCATCGGCAGCGAAAATCCCAATTCTTCACTGCAAAACTGCACGTTGATCACCGCGCCTTATCGAACGGGAAACGGCGAAGCGATGGGAACTCTGAGCGTTTTAGGTCCAACCAGAATCGAATATGCCAGAATGATTTCAATTGTCAGTTATGTGGCAAAAATCCTCGAAAAGCTGGTAATGCAGGAAAACCAAGTTAATTTCGCGCAATTCGACTATTCCGCTTAAAAATACGATGACTTTCACGACTGTCGTTGATAATCAGCAAACGGTTGAGATTCATATTTTACAAGGCGAACGCGAAATTGTGAGCGGCAATCGCAGTCTGGCAAAATTTGAACTTGTCGACATTCCGCCCGCGCCGCGCGGCACTCCGCAGGTTGATGTTTCGTTTGAAATTGACGCAAACGGCATCGTCAATGTTTCGGCAAAGGATAAAATGACCGGATTTGAACAGGCAATGCAGATTACGCCTTCGTCGGGACTCGCGCCGGACGAAATTGATATTTTAACTATGGAAGCCGAAACTTCCGTCGAAAAAGATCGTCAAACAAAGGAACTGATTATGCACCGCAATCGGCTTGATTCCTTAGTCAAAAATACTCAAAAAGCAATGGCGGAATTCAGAAAATCTTTGCCGCTTGAAGAACAACAGAAAATTAACGGCGTTTTAAATGAAGCGGAAGATTTTTTCAAAGAAGGAAATAATGAAGAAATCCAAAATATGCTGACAAAAATGGAAGAAGCCGCCAATCAACTGACTAATGCGCTGATGGCGACTGTTTAAAGTAAAAGGTAAAAAGTAAAAAGGCAAAAGTAAAAAGTGAAGAATAATAGACCGTAGTGAAATTTTTGTCTGCTTTAATAAGTTTCTGTTAAACTCCATTTTAGCAATTTTCACTATTTAATATTTAATATTTACTTTTGCCTTTTTACTTTTTACCTTTTACTTTTTATTTTTCCGCACTCCATTCGACAAATCTTTCGGCGACTTCGCGGGCTTCAATTTCAAACGGAATTTCCAGATAGGCTTCCTGCCGTGAGATAATATCCCAACTTTTCATCTTTCGCAGATTTCTCCAAAAACTTGTTAGATATTTATAAAAAAACCTCACACAACCTTCGCGTTTATATTGCAAGGTGTGGGTAATTTCGTGAGCCACAAGTCCTTCCGGCAACTTGAGATTGTTAGCACGATTTAGCACAACAAAACTCGGCATTATATAAATCCGCCGACCGAAAGTTATGCCGTGAACTTTGACGATTGCCGTGAAAACTCGCGTAAATTTTCCGACGTAAAAATGAATTACGGGCAGACGAAAACTTTCGTCGTTCAAATATTCACGAAAAAAAGTTTCGAGTTTTTGATGCGAACTTTTCGCTAGCTTCATTTGAATGTTATCTCAAAATCTCAATTTAAAAATTACACAAATTGTCCGGCGGCAAAACCCGACGACCACGCCCACTGAAAATTATACCCGCCGAGCCAGCCGGTTACATCAACAACTTCGCCGATAAAATATAAATGTTTCTCGCGCTTTGCCTCCATAGTTTGCGAAGAAAGTTCGTTCGTATCAACGCCGCCGAGCGTAACTTCCGCCTTGTGATAGCCTTCGGTTTCATCAAATTTTACCTGCCAATTATTTATGCTTTCGGCGATTTGTTCGATTTCTTTTTTGTTCAATTGATTGAGCGGTTTGTTAAAAAATTGCTGTGCGGTAAAAATTTCGGCAAAGCGATTCGGCAGCAAATGACTCAAAAAATTATCCAGATTTTGTTTGTTTGCATTATTTTTTTCCAGAATTTCAAGAGCATTTTCCGTCGGCAGTAAATCAATCGAAACAGGCTTTTCTTTTCGCCAATAATTTGAAATCTGCAAAATCGCCGGACCGCTTAAACCTGTGTGCGTAAAGAGGATATTTTCACGAAAAGATTCTTTTCCGCACGAAACCAGCGAATCAATCGAAACACCCGCAAGTTTGCTGAAATTTTTGCCGTTTGCAAAAACAAGCGGCACGAGCGACGGTTTGGTTTCGACAATTTTTAGATTAAATAGTCGGGCGATTTTGTAGCCGAAATCTGTCGCGCCGACTTTCGGAAACGAAAGCCCGCCGGTGGCGACGACTAAACTTTCGCAGGAAAAACCGCCGCAATCGGTTTCGAGTGTGAAATTTGCGCCCGTACTTTTTTCGCTGAGGTTAATGCGTTTCGCATTAACCTCAGCGTGTTTTGATTCGATGGATTTCACCGAACAATCTGTGCGAATTTCAACTTTTGCTTTTTCGCATTCTTTGAAAAGCATTTTGACAATCAGCCGCGAACTTTCACGGCAAAAAAGTTGTCCGAGTTTTTTTTCGTAAAATTCGATTTTGTGTTTTTTTACCAGTTCGATGAAATCTTGCGATGTGTAACGCGCCAGAGCCGATTTGCAGAAATGTGGATTTTTTGAAATAAAATTTTCTGCACTGATTTTTTTATTTGTAAAATTGCAGCGTCCGCCGCCGGAAATTAGAATTTTTCGTCCGATTTGCGCGTTGTGTTCAATTACCAAAACTTTGCGTCCGCGTTTTCCCGCTTTAATCGCGCAAAAAAGTCCTGCCGCGCCCGCGCCGATGATGATTACGTCAAATTTCACAGAAACATTTTAGCAAATTTCTCGAAATCTTTTATGCGTAAAGACAGCGAATCGCGTGGGCGGCTTTTAAATCGGTTTCGATTTTCATTCGCTGATTTTCGTTTTCTTCGCGCAAAAGACTGATCGAATTCGCCGCAAACTTTTTGGCGCGTTTGTCTTTTTTGTGTTTTTTGAGTTCGTCCAAAAGCGATTCGGTTTGCCCGATACAGACGAGCGCATGGTGCGCTTTTTTGCTTTTATCAACCACGCGCCGCGAAATTATATAAATCGCCGGAACATTTTCAAACACCGCGTCGAGCGGAAAAACCGTAAAATCGTATCTGTTTTTTGCGCCGCGAAAAACTGCCGAACTAATTGCTTTCGCTTTTTTCGGCTTCGGTTTCGGCGTTGTTAAAACCGGCGTTTCTGTTTTAAGTTCGATTAGTTTTGTTTGTTTTTGTCTTTTCTTCTTCGGCGCAGCAACACCAATAGGTAATTTAAGTTTTTTAACTAAATGAACCGCGACAATTTTTTCATTCTCCACTTTCGGAATCTTTGAGATTTTAGAACTTAACTTTTTATTTTCACCTTTAACAAGCGGTTTTCGGGTTTTATTTGTTTTAATTGCAACAATTTTCTTTACCGATTTTTTCTCAACAGCGGTCTTTGATTTTACATTGGCAATTTTAGATTTTACTTCGGAATTTTTCGGCTGAACTTTTTTAGTCGAAGTTTTCAACTGAGATTTAACCGTCTTTGTTGATTTGCTGAATGTTTGAGATTTTGCCGCTTGAGCCTTTTTAATTGCAGTGATCGTTGATAGTTTGGATTCTTTTTCGCTGCTGACCGAAAACTTATCTTTTTTGTTTTCCGTCATTTTTTTCTTTCCAGAAATAATTGGCTGAGATTTCGCTGCCGGAATTTTTTTGGTCAAAACAACTTTTTTAAATTTTTCGTTTTTAAGTTTATCGGTAACTTTTTGCTGTTTTTCGGCTTGGTTTTTTGCCGGAATAACAGGCAAAGTTTTTGGAGATTTAGTTTCGTCTTTTATTTTAGAAACTTTCGGCTTGGCTGTTTTAGTTTCTAATTTAATCTTTTGCACGGAAGAACTCTGCTTTTTTTTTAGGTCAGCAGTTTTAGGTTTTTGAGTCGGTGCAGAAGTTTTGAGTTTTTGAGTTTTTGAGTTAATTACAGAAGTTTTAGCCGTCGTCGGTTTGGTTTTATTTTCGAGAACATCCGCTTTCTTTTTCACAGGCGCAGACATTTTTGCAGAAATCGAATTTTTTCTCGTCTTCGGCTTGGCAATTGGAGCATCAATTTGTTTTTTATTTGACGACTGTTTCATATAATACATTGTATTATAAATGAAACGACAAGACAAAACTTTATACTGATTTTTTTTGTTGAAGCGAAGCAAAAAGAAAGCGTTGTTCGGACAGCGGCATCAATTTTTCCTGAAATTCTACGCCGTTTTTTTGCAATTCTTCGCGCAGATTGTTTCCGCCGAAAAAAAGCAGATTACAATCGCCCGACCATTTGAGAAGTTTTGGCAATTTCTGTGTAAATTTATCGAGAGCGCGGCATAAAACAAAAGAAACTTCTGATTTCGGCAACTCTTCAAATTGCCTGTCGAGAATTTCGGCGCGGTTTTCTAATTTATGTTCGGCTGAAACTTCGCGCAAAAAACTTACTTTTTTCAATTTCGATTCAATCAAAACGCCGCGCAAGTCTTCGCGCACAATCAAACACGGAATCGAAGGCAAACCCGCGCCTGTGCCAATGTCGGCGAATCGGGCATTTTTCGGCAAGAACTCTAAAAGCGTGAGCGATTCTAAAATGTGCCGAACGGCAAACTCTTCGGGCGAACACGGCGCGACAAGATGCAGAATTTCATTGTGTTTTTGAACTAATTCATAATAATCAGCCAGCGCGTTTTGTTTTTGTTCGGTCAGCGAAATGTCGAAATTTTGTTGATTTATTGATAAAGATTTTATAAATTGTTGTCGAAGCTCTTTCATCCGATTTAAGTTTACATCAAATAAAGAAGCCCCAATTTGCGGGGCTTTTTCATAGTCCATTTCTTCTTTTTTCACCTTTACCCAAAGGATATTCAATGAACAGTTAAACAGCTTTTTTACAGCCCTTTTTCAGTATGAACTTGAACTGTTTGTTCCACTTGAACTTTTGGAGTTATCTCTGCGTGGGGCTGGGCTTTGCCTCCATTGATTGCGATATGCGGAGCAATAATCAATGCCACGATGCTCATCAGTTTGATGAGAATATTCATTGAAGGACCTGACGTGTCTTTGAACGGATCGCCGACGGTATCGCCTGTAACGCTGGCTTTGTGGGCTTCGCTGCCTTTGTATTGCATTTTGCCGTTAATCATTACGCCGGCTTCAAATGATTTTTTAGCATTGTCCCACGCGCCGCCCGCGTTGTTTTGGAATATTCCCATTAAAACGCCGGAAACGGTTACGCCTGCCAGCAGACCGCCGAGAACTTCGGGTCCGAAAATAAATCCGACGACGACGGGAGTAATAAGCGCAATCGCGCCGGGAAGCATCATTTCTCTGAGCGATGCTTTGGTCGAGATGGCGACGCATTTATCGTATTCCGGTTTGGCTTTATACTCCATAATTCCCGGAATTTCTGCAAATTGCCGCCGAACTTCCTGCACCATCGCCATCGCCGCGCGACCAACCGCCGCAATTGCCAGCGATGAAAAGATAAAAGGGATCATTCCGCCAACAAATAATCCGGCGAGAACGTCAGCTTTGTAAATATCAATCGAACTGATTCCGGCAAGTCCGACGTAAGCGGCAAATAATGCCAGAGCCGTCAGCGCGGCAGAAGCGATGGCGAAACCTTTACCTGTCGCCGCCGTTGTATTTCCGACGGCATCCAAAATGTCGGTTCTAGTTCTAACTTCTTTCGGAAGTCTGCTCATCTCGGCAATTCCTCCCGCGTTGTCGGCAATCGGTCCGAAAGCGTCAATCGCAAGTTGCATCGCGGTTGTCGCCATCATTCCGGCGGCAGCAATAGCAACGCCGTAAAGTCCTGCAAAGTAATGAGATAAATAAATGCCCGAAGCCAGAACAAGTATCGGAATCAAAGTTGATTCCATTCCGACGGCAAGACCGCCGATGATATTTGTCGCCGCGCCCGTATCGGATTGCTGGACAATCGAATTAACAGGTCGTCTTCCCATCGCTGTATAAAATTCAGTAACGAGACTCATCAAAGCTCCGACGAACGAACCAACCAAAATCGCCAAAAACACCCCCGTATTTGTAAAGCTATGACCTCTCAAAGTCATATTTGGCGGAAGCATCCACATCACGATAAAGTAACAGGCGATTGTCGTAATGATAACCGAAATCCAGTTTCCGATATTCATTGCCTTTTGAACATTGCCTAAATCATCGGCAATTCTAACAAATGCAAAACCAATAATAGAAAATATAATTCCGAGTCCGGCGATCAGCATCGGCAGAAGCATCGGAGAAAGTCCGCCGAAACCATCACCTGTGGCAACTATTTCTCTGCCCAAAACCATCGTCGCCAAAATAGTTGCGACGTAAGAGCCGAACAAATCCGCGCCCATTCCTGCCACGTCGCCGACGTTATCGCCGACGTTATCCGCGATGGTCGCCGGATTTCTCACATCATCTTCGGGAATTCCGGCTTCGACCTTACCGACCAAATCCGCGCCGACATCCGCCGCTTTGGTGTAAATTCCGCCGCCGACTCTGGCAAAAAGAGCGATAGATTCCGCGCCTAAAGAAAATCCGGCGAGAACTTCAATCGCTTTTTCCATTGCGACTCCATTAACAGAACCGCCCGTATTCACGACATAAATGTTATAAAAAATGATAAACAAAGAACTCAAGCCGATAACCGCAAGTCCGGTTACACCGAGTCCCATCACAGTTCCGCCCGTAAAAGCAACTTTCAGGGCTTCCTTTAAACTCGTGCGAGCCGCCTGAGTCGTTCTGACATTCGCTTTGGTTGCGATGTTCATTCCGATGTAACCGGCAGTTGCGCTGAGGATCGCACCGAGAACAAATGAAACCGCGATAATCGGCGAAGAAGTTTCCACTAATGTTCCCGAAAAGGCTAAAACTATCGCTGCGACAATTGCAAAGTAAGTTAAAACTTTCCATTCAGCCTTCAAAAAAGCCATCGCGCCTTCGGCGATATAGTTTGAAAGTTCAACCATATTGGCTTCGCCGGTTGCCTGCTTGCTAACCCACGCAGAATTAACTGCCATTACCACCAATCCCAAAACCCCTAATGCTGGGATCAGATAAAGAATTATAGATTCCATTAAAAAACCACCTAAATTTTTGTGAATAAAGTATTGTATTAAAACCTAGAATAGTAACTATTTATATGACCCGTGTCAAAGAACAAATTCTTTAGAGATAAATAATAGAAGCAATGCGCTCTATATTTTAGAACAAAATAGCAGCAAAAGAATTTTGCCAATTTAGGTTTCAGCTTATAATCTTTGTGAAGTCAAACCATAGAACAATTGAAATTATGAAAAGACGCGATTTTCTAAAAGCATCTGCAATAATTCCCTTTTTTGCCGACATCGTTCCGAGCAAAAACCGAAAAAATTCGGCAAGTCATAAAATCATCAAACCGAAACGACTGAAACAGGGCGACACAATCGGCATAATTGCGCCGTCGAGCGGCATTTCCGAAGCGGCATTAAAGAAATCTTTGCAAAATATGACCGATCTGGGTTTCAAAACAAAGGTCGGAAAATACACAAAATCAGTCAACGGATTTCTTGCAGGAAAGGACAATGAACGGCTCGAAGATTTGCATTGGGCGTTTGCCGATAAAACGATTGACGCGGTGTGGTGCGTTCGCGGCGGTTACGGCGCGACGCGGTTTTTGCCGTCGGTGGATTTTGATTTGATCCGCAAAAATCCGAAAGTTTTTGTCGGATATTCAGACATCACGGCTCTGCATACGGCGATTTATCAAAACACAAATCTCGTTACGTTTCACGGTCCTGTCGCGTCTTCGACCTTTTCCGATTACGCGAAAAAGCACGTCGTCAATGTCCTGATGAATCCGTCCGCGCCGTATAAAATCGAACTTTCGCCTGACAACATCGCCAAAGAATCGAATCTTTACAAAACCGAAGTCATCACCAAAGGAAAGTGTCGCGGAAAGCTCGTCGGCGGCAATCTTTCGCTGCTGACGGCGATGGCGGGAACGCCTTTTGCCTTGCGAAAAACGAAAGGCAAAATTCTTTTTATCGAAGATGTCGGCGAAAAACCGTATCGGATTGACCGAATGTTCGTCCAACTCAAACAGAGCGTCAACTTACGCGAACTCGCCGGCATCGCGCTCGGCGTTTTTGAAGACTGCAACCCGCCCGACGACGCTTCGCAAACCGTTATTGATGTTGCCCGCGACGAACTCGGAAATCTCGGAATTCCCGTCATTTACGGACTTTCCTTCGGACACATCCGCGATCAATTTACGTTGCCGGTCGGCATCGAAGCCGAAATGAATACCGAAAACGCGACGATGACTTTTTTGGAAACAGGTGTGGTTTGAGTTGAAGGTGATGCAGAAACCCGCACGAAGTAAGGATGTGAAAAGATGACATCCTTACTTCGTGCGGGTTTCTGCAATAAAAGCAATTTCCTGATTATTTCTTTTCCATCAAATCAATAAACCGTTTGAACAGATATTCCGAATCGTGCGGTCCCGGCGCGGATTCGGGATGATATTGGACGCTGAAAACGGGCAGAGATTTATGCTTTAATCCGGCGACGGTTTTGTCATTTAGATTGACGTGCGTTACTTCAATATTTTTCGGCAAACTTTCAGCGGCAACGGCAAAACCGTGATTGTGCGCGGCGATTTCGACTTTGCCGGTTGTCAAATCCATAATCGGCTGATTGCCGCCGCGATGTCCGAATTTTAATTTGTAAGTAGAGCCTCCGAAAACCTGTCCTAAAATCTGATGTCCGAGACAAATCCCGAACATCGGCACGTTTTTTTCGGTCAGTTTTTTGATTTCTGCAACAACAGTTTTCATTGAAGACGGATCGCCCGGACCATTTGAGAGAAAAATTCCGTCGGGTTTCAGTGCCAAAACTTCGTCGGCGGAAGTGTCGCTGGGAACAATCGTGATTTTACAGCCGTATTTTGAAAATTCCCGCAGAGAATTGGTTTTTACGCCGAAGTCGTAGGCGACGACGTGAAATTTTTCCGCGCCTGCGCTTTTGTATTCAAAAGATTCTTTAACCGTTACTGCGCTGGCGAGTTCGCGGTTTTTCATTTCGGGCGAACTTTGCACTTTTTCCAAAAGGCTTTTTTCGTCTAAATCAACCGAAGAAATTGCGGCTCGCATCGCGCCTTTGCTTCTAATGTGGCGGACGAGAGCGCGTGTGTCAATATGTTCGATGCCGACGATTTTATGACGTTTCAAATACGAATCGAGCGTTTCGGTTGAACGCCAATTTGACGCAATTCGGCTGGCTTCGCGAACGACAAAACCTTCGACCCACGGGCGGCGCGATTCGACATCTTCTTCGTTCACGCCGTAATTTCCGATCAGCGGATACGTCATACAAACGATTTGTCCGGCATAAGAAGGATCGGTCAAAATTTCCTGATAACCGGACATCGAAGTGTTGAAGACCATCTCGCCAAATGTTTCGCCTTCCGCGCCGAAAGATTCACCGCGAAATGTTCGCCCATCTTCGAGAATCAATATTGCTTTTTTAGATAGATTCATTTTTGATTCATAAATCGCTTTAAAACGATTTACCGTTCATTGTCTTCAACGCTGATGTCGTCCGGTTTTACGTCTTCGATATTATATTTGCCGTGTTGTAAAAAACCGATTTCCGAAGGTTTCCAGTAGCGGAAAAACGCTTTGCCGTAAATATATTTTTCGGGAACTAAACCCCAATAACGCGAATCGGAAGAATTATCGCGGTTGTCGCCCATCACGAAATAATAATGTTCGTCAACTTTTTTCGGCGGAAAATTCGGCAAACTCCGGTTGTGTTCTTCTTCCAGATAATTTTCGTTTAATTCCGTACCGTTAATAAAAACTTTGCCGCTGCGAAGTTCGACGATTTCTCCCGGCAAACCGATAACTCGTTTGACATAGCTTTTATTAGGGTCTTTCGGATACCAGAAAACAATAATATCGCCGCGTTCGAGATGTCCCCAATCAACGCTTCGGAAATTATAATAAACCATCTTGTTGACGAGCAGACGTTCGCCGTCGTGAAGCTGCGGCAGCATCGAAGTTCCTTCGACAACGACGGGTTGCGCGATAAACACGCCTAACAAAAGGAAAACAGCGATGATTAAAATAATGTCGCGGAAAAGTTTTAAACTCTCCGACCACAAACCCTGCCGCGATTCCGAGCGCAGGCGGACAACTTCAATATCGCGGTCGTCGTCTGCCGAAACGAAGCCGTAATCGAATTGGTTTTTTCTTTGAAAATCAAACATAATTAGATAATTTCGATGTGCATACTGAGGTTTTAAGTTGGAGTCTTATTCCAAATCAACTTTAAAATCTATCGGTTATCGAGGTTGTTGTCAAAAAATAAAGGGAGTTAAATTACTTGAACGAAAAAATTCGCAAACTTTTTCCGGCGGCGGAAAATTACACATACCTAAACAGCGCGGCGATTGCGCCTTTGCCGACGATTTCCGTCGAAGCCGTTGCTTCACAGCTTCGTGATGTCAGCGAAAACGCTTCGGCAAATTTTACCGAATGGGTTGCGACCAAAAACCGTGCGCGTCAAATCATCGCCAAAATGCTGAAAGTAGAGCCGCAGCAAATCGCCTTTATGCGAAATACGTCCGACGGATTTGCGAGCGTCGCGGGCGGTTTAAAATGGGAAAGAGGCGATAATATCGTCAGTTTTGGAAAGGAATTTCCCG
>JBBSIE010000115.1:0-12643 GCA_038232235.1 Pyrinomonadales bacterium
AGATGCAATTTTCTACGCAAATTCAATTACAAATATGAAAATCTTCTCCAAATAGTTTATAATGTTGACTAAATAGTAAAGATTCATAAACTTTATAATTTTGATATTTAATATAGGATTTACAAGAAATGCCAAAAATTGCAGATATACAGGAAACGCCGAATCCGAACGCGGTGAAATTTATTTTAAAAGAGCCGGTTTCGCACGGAACTTCGCATTCGTTCGATACGGTTGAAAAAGCCGCAGACGACAAACTCGCTAAATCTTTATACGAAGTCGGCGAGGTCGTGTCCGTATTTTATATGGACAAGATGATTACGGTCGAAAAAACCGACGAAACGGAATGGGACGAGCTTTTGCCGATGCTCGCCGTGCCGATTCGCGCGGCGGAATCGGTCGCCTCAAACGGAAACGGCAACGGAAATGCGGCAAAACAGGTCGGCGGCGCGATTGCGGCGGCGGTCAGCGATAATCCGGTGGTCGCGCAGATTGAAGAACTGCTCGACGAGAGAATCCGTCCGTATCTGGCGAGCGACGGCGGCTGGCTGGAGATTTTAGATTTGGAAGATCACACTTTAAAGATTCGTTATCAAGGCGCGTGCGGAAGTTGTCCGAGTTCTTTGACTGGAACGCTGATGGCGATTGAAAATATGATAAAAGAAGAGATTGACGATCAAATAGAAGTAGTCGCTGTTTAGAATTGTCAACAGAATTTCATCGTTTTTTGGAATACTCGTGTATTTAATAATTTTTATTTCGTTGAATTTAAAACTAATTCTTGACATAAAAATATAAAATTGTTCATAATCAGAAAGTTGGCGGTTTGTTTAGCTTGCCAATTTGTCCATAAAAGTTCAAAATCTACTCAAAACCGCCAGCCATTTGCATCCTTAAAAGTGCTGCGTCTTCAAAATACGGAGGAAAAATATAGTGAATAGTGAAGAACTCGAACAGAGTTTGAGAACTGAATTCGAGATTTATCTCAAAGACGTTTTTGCCGGTATGCGGCAGGAAATGTCTCAGTTACAGGAAAAAATCGAGGCTGAATTTGAGAAACATAAGTCTCATCTCGACGAAGTTTTTCAAGAGTTTTCCACGCGCATCGAAACCGACAAAGGAATTGACGATATTTTTACGGAAACGGTCGTCGAACATCTGCGCCTTGCGCGTGATGAAGGTGCGCGAATTACCGCAACGGCGATTGCCGAAGCGGAAGATATGGAAAAAGAGTCCGCTCCAAAAGTCGGAGTTAGTGAATTAAACGACGCAATAGGCGATATTGCCGAACAAACCTCGCAAGCGGCGATCTTAAAAACTCTCGTCAACCACGCCGAACATTTTACGCCGCGCGGCGCGTTTTTTATCATAAAAAATGATCATTTCGTCGGTTGGCGCGTGTTTGGTAAAGATAGCAGTACGGACGAACAAACCGTGCGCGAGATTTTCTTTCCGACTTCGACATCAACTATTTTGGGCGAAGCAGTCAGGTCTTTGAGCGCGGTTGAAAGTTCTTATGGAACATACGCCGGAGATTCGATTTATCTAAACAAATTGGATTTTGGTCAACCCGACAAAATGTTTGCGATTCCGCTGGTTGTTCGCGGGCGCGGTGTCGCGGTGCTTTACGCCGATTACGGAACGAGAGGCGAAAGTGTCAATCTCGAAGCACTGGAAATTCTAGTGCGAATCGCCGGTATGACGGTTGAACTTTTGGCGGCTTCTCAAAGTGCAAAGCCAACCAGAGATTCCGCACAAACGCAAGCGAATTACGACCGGAAACAGCCGGAAGAAACTTCAACCGCTTATCAATTCAAACGTCAACCGGTTGAAAATGAAATGGCTCGAACCTATCAGCAATCTGCCAAACCATTTACAATTGTTGAAAATAAAGATACTTCAGATTTTGAAAAACTTCCTGAAAATGATTTTCAGGCTTCGTATGAAAGCGACAGTTTTTCTTATCAGCCGAGTGTAAGTGAAAATACACAAGAAGATTTTGCTGCGACCGGCAATTATTCATACGAAGAAAATCTGGATGTCCAGCCGATAGAAGAAACCGATTCGTGGAATCAACCGACGGAAACTTCTGACAATTTCACGTCCGACTATTCGGGTAATGTTGAAGAAGTTAAGGATTTTTCACAAACTTTTGAATCTCCGGTTACTGAATTCGAATCTTATCAACAACCTGTTTCAGAAACGGAAATTGGCTATTCCGCGCCGATTTCCAGCGATTATCAACCTGCCTCCGACGACTATCAAAAAGTTTCAAACGATTATCAATCAGCTTTCGACGATCATCAAATCGAAGAAGCCAAGCCGACATTTGAAACTTCACCGTTTGAACCGACAGAGGACTTTTCATCGGCAAAAGAAGAAAATTATGATTCATTTAAAGCCGATGAACAGGAGGAAAGTTCACTTGATAAACCTGCTGAGGCTGTCAGCGAATCGGCTCCGGCAGCCCCGGTCAAATCGCGTTTCAGCGACAGAAATGTTGATTTGCCGATAGAAGTCAGCGAAGAAGAACGACGTTTGCACAACGACGCACGACGGTTTGCGCGGCTGCTTGTTTCGGAAATCAAACTTTACAACGAGCAAAAAGTTAAAGAAGGACGCGACGAAAGTGATCTTTATGAACGTCTCCGCGAAGCGATTGACCGTTCACGCGAAATGTACGACAAGCGCGTTCAGCCGCCGGTTGCCGCCAAATTCGATTATTTTCACTATGAATTAGTCAGCACTTTGGCGGAGAGCGACGAACAAAAACTCGGCGGAAGTTATCCGGGCGCGAAAGTCTGATTTTTGCGAAAATTGTGAAAAACGTGGAAGCCGGCACGAAGTAATGGCGACATTGCACTTACTTCGTGCGTGTTTCTACAATAGATAAAAGCCGCTTGATTTTCAAATCAGGCGGCTTTTTATTTTTAATCGAAGTTGAATTTAGATTTTCCTACCGTTTTCCACTTCGTTTTTAGCCACAGTTTTTTCCAATTCGGTTTGCGGCGCAAGGACGAGTTTATCATCATCCTGCTCAATGCCAAGCTGCGCCAAAATATCCGGCAGATTTAAACCCATCGCCTGTAACTGCTGTAAAAGCGTGAAAATCATCGTCGGCGCAGTTTGGGCAAAGCGGTTGATTCCGCCTGAACCGTTTCCGTTGCCGTTTCCGCCGTTGTCAATCATCACCACTTTATCAATATTGCCCAACGGTTCGGCAACCGCTCGAAATACCGGTGCGCTGGCTTCGATAATCGAAGGAAGTTTTTCGAGAATCGTTTGCAATCTTGCAGCATCGTTAAATTCACGCCACGCGGCGGCTTTTTCTTTAATCGCGGCGGCTTCGGCAAGTCCCTGCGCTTCGGTGGCTTTTGCCCGCGCCAGACCGTTTGCCTCCAATCCCGCGCCAGACCGTTTGCCTCCAATTTTGCGGCTTCGGCTAAACCTAACGCGCGGATTTTTTCCGCTTCGGCTTTACCTTCGGCTTCAATTGCCGAAGCGCGATTGTGCGGTAAAATCTGCAAAACATAAGAAAAATTGATTCATTTCTCTTGACCTATCAGCAAAACACAGGCATTCTTACAAAAATGCTTCCCGAAACCGAACAGGAAAATCCGAAAACCGCAAACATTGACCAATTGCCGACGCTCGATGCGATTCGTCTTATAAATGATGAAGACAAACTTGTTGCGGCAGCAGTCGAAAAAGTTTTGCCTGAAATTGCGGAAACGATCGATAAAATCGTCGAAAGATTGAAAAACGGCGGACGACTTTTCTACGTCGGCACAGGCACGAGCGGACGGCTCGGCGTTTTGGACGCATCCGAAATTCCGCCGACGTTCGGTGTTTCTTACGATTTGATTCAGGGAATCATCGCCGGCGGTTACGACGCGCTTTATAAAGCGACGGAAAGTTCGGAAGACGACAAAAAAGCAGGCGCGGAAGATTTGAAAAAACGCGATTTAACTGAAAAAGATTCCGTCATCGGAATCGCCGCTTCGGGCAGAACGCCTTACACAATCGGCGCAGTTGAATATGCAAAAAGTTTGAATTGTTTTACGGCTTGCATTACCTGTGTTCCCGAATCTGCGATCACAAAAGCCGCAGAAATTTCAATTGTCCCGACGGTCGGCGCGGAAGTCATCGCCGGCTCAAGCAGAATGAAAGCGGGAACGGCGCAGAAAATGATTCTCAATATGATTTCAACCGCTGCGATGATCAAACTCGGTTACGTCAAAGGCAATCGAATGTCGAATGTGAAATCATCGAACGTCAAATTAAAAGAACGCAGTTTGCAAATTTTGATGTCGGAAACTTTGTTAAATGAAACAGCAGCACAAAATTTAATGATCGAAGCTAGCGAAGATTTGCGTGTCGCATTGGTGATGTTTAAGGCAAGAATTGACGCGGAAGCGGCGAGAAAAATTTTGGAAGATAATGATTTTGTGGTTGAGAAAGCAGTAGAAAGTCTTCAATAGGGTTCTGTTTTATGTATTACGAGATTGACGGTTCAAATTTCCCTAATTTGGAAGAATTTTGGGAGGAAGCGGAAAATGTATTTGCTGATTTTATTTCAGAAGTAGGAGCATTTGGCAAAAATTTTGACGCTTTTCGTGATATTTTATGCGTCGCTCCCGAAAATACCGTTGTTATTTGGAAACATTCAAAATTATCGCTGCAAAATTTAGGCTATGCCGAAACCAAGAAACAGCTTGAATTAGCTTTGTTAAATTGTCACCATTCTTGGACTGATATTATCAAAAAGGAAATCGAAATAGCCCAATTCAATCAAGGCGAAACTATTTTTGATGATTTAGTAAAAATTTTTGTGGAAGAAGAAAATATACAATTGCGACTTGAGTAAAAAGTGCAGCCATTAAACTTAATCATATTTTCGGCTGTTTAATCGGCACAATTCTTTTCGACGTTTGATTTGCAGTGAAATAAGAAAACGTCTGTAAATTATTAAATATGGGATTTTCAACACTCGATTACGCCGTTCTGCTGATTTATTTAATCGGCATCACGGTTTTCGGCGTTCTGTTCCGAACGTCGCAGAAGACCGTCAAAGATTATTTCGTCGGCGGCAAAAATATTCACTGGCTGATTATCAGCCTTTCGATTGTGGCGACGGAAACCTCGACGCTGACGCTCGTCGGCGTGCCGGCAATCGCTTATTCAAAATACGCTTTGCCCGAACAGGGCGGCAATTTTACTTATCTGCAAGTCGTTTTCGGCTACATTATTGCGCGATTCATCATCAGTTTGATTTTTATTCCGGCGTATTTCAAAGGCGATCTTTTGACGGCTTACAAACTGCTCGAAAATCGGTTCGGCGCGGCGACGAAAAATTTCGCCGCGTCGCTTTTTCTAATTATGCGGGCGTTGGCGGAAGGCGTGCGGATTTTCGCGGCATCCTTGGTTTTAACCGCCGTTTTGAGTTCGAGTCTGCCGGATTTTCCGAATTTGACGTTGTGGTCAATCGTCATCGTCGGGGTTTTGACGCTGATTTATACGTTTGAAGGCGGCATCGCGGCGGTCATTTGGACGGATTTGATTCAACTGATTATCTACATCGGCGGCTCGCTCGTCGCCGCTTATATGCTCGTGTCGCTTGTGCCGGGCGGCTGGAATGAAATCGTCGCGCAGGGCGCAGCCGCCGGAAAATTGCAGATGTTTTCGTTCAAATTCGATTTGAGTCTGCCGTTCACATTCTGGGCGGGAATTTTCGGCGGAACATTTTTGACGATGGCTTCGCACGGCACGGATCAACTGCTCGTGCAGCGTCTTTTAACCTGTAAAAATCAGCGCGACAGCCAAAAGGCTCTGATTTTTTCAGGCTTTTTCGTGTTGTTTCAATTCGCGCTTTTTTTGACTATCGGCGTGATGCTTTATGCTTATTATCAACATTTTCCATTAACCGAAACGCTTGCCACGAATGACGAAATTTTCCCGAAATTTATCGTCCAGCGCTTGCCGCACGGAATTTCCGGCTTGGTCATCGCCGCGATTTTCGCCGCCGCGATGTCGAATTTATCAGGTTCGTTAAATTCGTTGGCTTCGACGACGGTGCTTGATTTTTACAAACCTTTGATTAACCCGAACGCGAGCGACGAATCACTGTTAAAATTATCGCGCTGGCTGACGGCGGCTTGGGGCATCGTGCTGATTTTTATTGCGTTTTTCGCTCGCAATTGGGGTTCGGTTTTCACCGTCGGTTTGACCATCGCGTCAATCGTTTACGGCACAATGTTAGGCGCGTTTCTGCTCGGCATTTTGACCAAACGCGCCAACCAAATCGGCGTGGTCATCGGAATGCTGGCATCTATCTGCGTGATGCTCTACATCAAATTTTACACGACCGTCGCGTGGACTTGGTATGTTTTAATCGGAACTTTGATTTGTCTGTCGGTCGGTTACACGATCAGCCGCATTTTTCCGGTGCGAGTTTCCGAGTCAATTGCCACAGCCGATTTGTCGAGCTGATTTTTATTTTCAATGAAATTTACAATCAATATCTTTTTAATCTTTTTACTAACATTCGGCTCTTTTATCAATGTGCTTCCGCAGTTAAATGTTTCAACGCCAAAATTTAGCCCGTCGGAAAAGGCTTACAAATGGGCGGATAAACAATTGAAAAAGATGTCGGCTGATGAAAAAGTCGGGCAGATGGTTCACATCGGCATCAACGCGCGTTTTTTGAATCAGGACAGCGGCGAATATAAAGAGTTAAAACGCCAAATCGTCGAAAATAAACTCGGCGGAATTGTCCTTTTCGGCGCGCCGATTTACGAATCGGTCATTCTCGTCAACCGGATGCAGGAAGCCGCGAAAACGCCGCTGTTGATTGCGGTTGACGCGGAAACCGGCGTGGGAATGCGGTTCGGTGATGTGGAAAATTTTCCGTGGAATATGGCAGTCGCGGCAACGGGAAACCCTGAATACGCGCGGCGCGTCGGTGAAATTACGGGACGCGAAGCCCGCGCTCTCGGCATCACGCAAGTTTACGCGCCGGTTCTCGATGTCAATAACAATCCGAATAATCCGGTGATTAACGTCCGCAGTTACGGCGAAAATCCGGCGGAAGTCGGGCGTTTCGGCGCGGCTTTTATTGAAGGTTTGCAAAGTCAAAATGTGATTGCGACCGCCAAACATTTTCCCGGTCACGGCGACACGGCGATTGATTCGCATCGCGGCTTGCCGATCATCAATGTTTCGCGCCAAACGCTTGATAAAATCGAGTTTCCACCGTTTGAGCAGGCGATCAAAGTCGGTGTCGCATCAATTATGGTCGCGCATATCGCGCTGCCGCAGATTGATCCGACGGAAATCAAACCGCTGAAAAACTACCTTCAGGGCGATGCCGAAGAAGGCGCGGAAATCGTGAAAGAAAATGCGACGATGCCCGCGACGCTTTCGCCGAAAGTGCAGACGGAAATTCTGCGAAAAGAAATGAATTTTCAAGGTTTAATCGTTACCGACGCGATGAGTATGAGCGGTTTGACGATTTATTTTAATCAGGACGAAGCCGCCGTTCGCGCCGTTTTAGCGGGCGCGGACATACTGGAAAAACCGGCGGACGTTGATCTGACAATTAAAGGGTTAAAAACCGCCGTTGCGTCGGGCAGAATTTCCACCGAACGGCTCGATCAATCGGTTCGCAAAATTCTCGCGTGGAAATATGAACTCGGTTTGGAAAAACAGAAAATAACGCCGCTCGAAGAAATTGATAAAACCGTTTCCGGCGAAGGTTCACGCCGACTTTCTAACGAAATCGCCGAAAATGCGATTACTTTAGTTAAGAAAGAAGAAGGCGTTTTGCCCCTTGCTAAAGACAAAAAAATTTTTATGCTCGGCATTACCAACGGCGACGACCGTAATTTTGCGGCAAATACGTTTCAGCGAACCCTCCGGCAGTCGGGTTACAAATTTGAATCGGCGGTTTTAGATGAACGCTCGACAGCAGAAGAAATCACTGCGGCGCGAAAGAAAGCAGATGAGGCGGACAT
The DNA here is from genome assembly GCA_038232235.1 of Pyrinomonadales bacterium. Taxonomy (GTDB): domain Bacteria; phylum Acidobacteriota; class Blastocatellia; order Pyrinomonadales; family Pyrinomonadaceae. Next base: position 8,010 of record JBBSIE010000115.1, read on the forward strand.
CATTCTAGCCGGACTTTTCGGGCGCGTTCGTTCAGGCGCGAAAAACTCGGTCGGCATTCCCGAAAACGCCGCCAATCTTTTGCGCGAACTTTTGCAAAGCGACAAAAAAGTGATCAATATCAGTTTCGGCAATCCGTATTTGCTCAATAATTTTCCCGAAATGAAAACCTACATCGTCGCTTACGGCGATATGACGAGTTTGCAGCGGGCGACGGCTCGCGCCCTTGTCGGCGAAATTGAATTCAAAGGAAAACTGCCGATTTCATTGGGCGAAAAATTCCCGCGCGGTGTCGGTTTAAATTTGCAGAAATAAGATGCAGAAGCCCGCACGAAGTAAGGGCGCAGCGGCAAAGAAATTCCTTACTTCGTGCGGCTTCTGCAAAAAATTCCACAATTTAGTTAATAAGCTGTTCCAAAAATTTCAAAACTTCCGGGTCGCGGCTCGTTCGCAGTGAGCGAATCGCTTCTAATCTTAATTTGTCGGATTTTTCGTTTTTGGCAATATCAAGCATTTTTTTTGAAGCCTGATCTTGCTTGATGTCACCGAGCATTCGGATAATTGACAACTTAAAATCCTCATCGGTTTCCGAATCGTACAACTGAGAAATAGTGCTTACAAATTGTGCATTAGCGGTCAAATTTCCAAATCGCAGCAGTTTGGAAAATGCGAGTCCGCGCAGTTCCGTATTTTTTTCTGTGCGAACTACTTCAAGCAGATTATCGAATTCCGTCTTTCGCACCGAATTTGAATTTGAAGTTGTAAGCGTCGTTGAATCAGTGTTAAATGTGTAAAAATATCCGAGTGAATCAGAGCCTAATGCATTGATTATCGCCTTTTTCGTTTCCGCACTATTTTCCGAAGCATACAATTTAGCCAGATAATTGATGGATTGTTCGTCATTAATGCTGCCGAGCGTGTAAATTATTTCCGTGCCGATCTTGCTGTTTTGCTGTTTTTGCAGATTGCTTATAAGAATTTCTCTAAGCTGCTGCGTCAATTGCGGATTTGTCCGGTAAGAATTTCTCAAAGCGCGGAGCGCATATCTTTTGAGCGATTCGCTTGCCTTTGAATCGGGTTTTATAATATCTCCCAAAATTTCTATCGCCCTTTTCGTATCGGCAGAGAGCAGACTTTGAAAAGCGGCTAATTTGATTTCGTCTTCTCTTTCAAGCGGAATTTTTGAATCGCCGGAAAGTAAATTTCCCAACGCTGTTTGATATTCGGGCGCAGAAGCTATAGAAGTTGCGCCTGTTTTTATGGAAAGGCTCGGAGCAAATACTTTGGAAACGCCGTTTGTGCCGAAACCGACGAGCGAAGGCATAATTTCCATCTTCATCACCCGCGCATCGTCCGCCCACGACGAATCGGGAAATTCGTTTGTCAAACGGTCAAGCACCACGGCGGCTTCCTTAAAGTTTTTTTGCTTTTTATAGCTAAAAGCCAGCCAGTAAAGCGCGGCATCAGTTGATTTATTATTCGGATATTTAGCGATAAGTTCCTTAAACTTTTCGGCGGCTTTTGCCCATTCTTCCTTATCAATCAAATCTCTTGCTTCACGGAATTTTTTATCGAAATCATCTTGATTGGTTATTTTCGTTTTGGACGAATCTACAATCAAAGCGAGCGCGGTGTCCGGCATCACCACGATATAAAATGTAAACATAATTAGTAATGCCGGAATTGTTTTGTAGATTTTTTTGTATAAATGCTTTTGCCTTTTCATAGTTTTCTCCTTTTTATAAGCCAAATTTTTGCTTAGATACTTTTTAAATTTCTCTGATGCTCGAATTCGGCAGCAGTTATTGCTGTGCTATTTTGAATTAGTAAAATACTTGTCAACATAGAACTTTTCAGTCAAATAGCGGCTTTGCCATTTCGGATTCGCTCTGTCGAGCAATAATCCTTCCGCCGCTCCGAACGGGTAAAACACTAGTCTTTCCGACTTCTCAAGTTCAAGCGTCGGCAAACTTGCCATTATTTGCTTGTTCAAAATTTCTTCGGCGACTTTTTTGAACGGCACATAATCTTTCAAGGCTCGAAATGCTTTGCGCGGTTTGTATTTTCGCGCCGTTAAATCGGCAATTCGCCATTCGGTATAACGGGCAATGCCTTCCTGCCAAATTTGAAACGAGAAATATTTGTAATCGGCTTCACTCAGCATCTTCTGAAACTCTTGCCGCACTTTTGTATATTCTTTAAGTTTTGCTGAAAACTCGGATTTCTTTTTGGTTTGCAAAGTTTCCACAAGTAATTTGCTCAAAGCGGAAAAACGCTCGTTTATTTGCGCGTCTTTTTAGGGAAACGGATAATTCAACTGCCACATTCCCGTTTGATCACCGTTCGCTAAGTTTAATCGGTCAACTTCTTTGTAATAATTCGGTTCGGACATTTGCAACTGATGAAAATGTTCGTGCAGAACCGTCACAACCCAAGGCGTAGAAGTTTTCCGCGACGTATTTTCAGCCTGTCCGATCACAATCGTCGAAATTCCGCCAACTGCCGGATAAGTAGCTAAGAGATTGACTTGCTTCGTCCGTTTGCGAAAATAAACATTGCTTTTTAAAAGAGAATCGTAGCCGATAAAAACAAAGTCTTCAGACGGTTTCGGATGCCGAATCAAAAACTCGTTTTCGGGCGTTACGAGCAAAACCGTAAAAGGTGCTTTGTCCCAATCTTTCCAAACTTTATTTCCCAAAGTGTCACCGATTCTAAAGGCTTCCGCCAAACGTATGCGGTCAATTTCGGAAATTTTCGGCTTACTCTCCTGCGCCAAAATGTTGGAGGCGATAAAAACCAAAAATAAAACAAGCCAAAGTTTCATATTCCTTTTCCTTAATGCAATCAGTGCAAAACTGTCCGATACGCGCTCCATCGGCAAAATCAATAAGTTTGCAGACCGGCGATAATATTCTGATTTTTGACACGCTCTTTAATATCTAAAACCTTTTCCCGCGAAGGATTATTTTCCAGATTGGAAATATCGAGCAGATAAGGTTCGATTTGACTGAGCATTTCTTCGGCGCGAAACGTGCCGGAAGTTGCCGCGCTTTGTCTGAGTGAAATGTTTTTTTCGAGCAGCTTTTTCGCCTGATCTTTCTCATAAGCAACATCGAAAGTTTCGCCATTTTCGTCAATTCGCGCATTTCTAAATGCCCGCAAAAGTAGTTCGGTTTTTTCAATCTGTTTCGCGGTTTCCTTTTCCAAATTATTTGCCTGCAATCTTTCAAAATTTTCTGCTTCGGTGAACTTATTGTTTTCGGAATCAGCTTTTCCATTGGCGGCAATCGTCGGTTTCTCTTTTTGGAAAACCTTAACGGATTTCTCTTTTGCAAAAACAGTCAATTTTTCGGTTGGAATTGTGTTTGCCTTATCGGTTTTAGAAATTTGCGATGGGACGGAATCACTTTTTTCCTCTTCAATCTTTGACGAAGAAATTACTTTTTTATTTTCGTCCGTTCCATCGAATTTTGCCGTTAATAATTTCGTATCCGCCGATTCGGTTTTGGAGGCAGCAGATTCATATCCCGGCGTGTATTTCAGCAAACCGAAACCGACTGCAATTAAAATAAGCATCGCCGCGCCTGAAAAAATTGGATTAAGCCGCAAAAATCCGATTGCATTCGCCTTCCATTCGGAAAACCAACCGATTTTTTCGGCGGCGTGAGAATCTTTTTCCGCTTCGAGTTTCATCTGAAACTTTATCCACAAATCCTTCGGAACTTCAACTTCGAGCAAATAATGCGCGTATAAATCCTTTTCCCGATTTAACATTTCATAAAACGCCGCGCATTCCGAACAGCCGAAAATATGCGCTTTTATTCGTCCGGCGGTTTGTTCATCAAGTTCGTCCTCGACGAAATCATCAATAAATTTCAGGCATTCTTTACAATTCATCTTTCACCTCCAAATACGGGCGAATTATTTTTCGCATCTCTATTTTTGCCCGCCGCAAATCGGTTTTCAGTTTCGGAATTGCGTGTCCGGTAATTTCCGAAATTTCTATGTAACTCAAATTTTGCAGTTCCTTCAATGTAAAAACGAGCCGTTTGTCTTCGTCCAATTTTTCGAGCGCAGATTGGATTAAAACTTTTAATTCTTTGCTCAAAAATTTCCTGTCGGGCGGACAATTGGAATTATCAATTATGTTTAGCGTTTCGATTTCGGCTTCAACTTTTACGCCTTCTTTCCGATTTGAACGAAAAGATTTTCCGACGACATTTTTGGCAATCGCGCACAGCCAAGTTTGCAGTTTCGCTTCGCCGCGCAGCGAATTTATGTTTTTATAAGCTCCGAGAAAAGTTTCCTGCGTCAATTCTTCCGCCACAGATTGTTCGCCGATCATTGCGTAAATAAATCTGAAAATAAATCGGTGATGCAGTTCAAAGATCAAACCGAACGCTTCATCGTCGCCGCTCTTGACGCGGGCGATTAATTCGTCCGAGGTGTCCGTCAAGTTTTTTGCTTCCGCACTTCCCGCGTGATACAGCATTGAAATGTCCATAATTTCGGCTTCCAAATTTCTTTACAAACTGTTAGTTCCAATTTTGGGCGAAAGGTTTCAGATTTTTTGAATTTACAAAAATGCAGAAGCCCGCACGAAGTAAGGGCGTGATCACGCCCTTACTTCGTGCGG
>JBBSIE010000116.1:0-12550 GCA_038232235.1 Pyrinomonadales bacterium
GAGCATTTGTCAGACTTGAAAGTCATTGTTATCGAGAAAGAATCAGTTGGATCGAAGCGAAAACAAGTATCATTCGAGATGCCGTCAGAGCATATTTGTCGAATCCTCGTTATCTGCTTCTGCCAACTGCGTAAGTTCTATTTTAGATTGCCGAAAATTCTAAGATGCTATTTAATTTTTTTTGTTACAATTATTGTTATGGACAATAAAAACAAGAAAAAACAAAAACGTCCAGTTTATGATTCGATTCGCAAGCCGACCGCGCCGCCAAGCGTAAAATTCGGAAAAGACAAACCGGACGAAAAAATTCACCCTTCCCTTCGTAAAATTAAACATAAAAAAATCGAGGATTTAGAAAGTTGAAATGAATTTTTTCAAAAAAATGTTTAGTAAAATCAGACGCGAAAATATTTGGGCAAGACCGGAAATGGCAATCACTTTTCGCGCCGAGTTAATGCCCGGAAAAAACCGTGAAGAACGCACATTCAAGATCAAAAATGTTCTTTCTAACGGGCGGGTTATTCTTTATGATTTCATTGGCGAACACCGGCAAAGTGAATTTGAATCTGTAAATTTCAACCGGAATTTATAAACACTCAGCATAATTGAATGATTATAAATCGTAAACTTTTCCAACCTGAAAAATGTCTAAATTTTCGATTTCCAATTTTCCAACCTGCCTGACAACCTCTTCAAAATACATCGGCTTAATATTTATTACGTAAATCGGACAATTTTTACAATTAAACTTACTTAATTCGTTATAGAGCATTTTCGGTGTCAAATGATGCGAAACCTGCGCTAAATCCTCAAGTTCATCGGGGAAAGCGCATTCAATTAAAAGCGCGGAAAGATTTTCTTCTGCGTTCACCACATTCCAAAACTCGTCCGTTTCCGAAGTATCGCTGCTGAACGCAAACGATGTTTTGTTATCCGAAACAACAAAGCCGACGGTTGGAACTTTATGATTTACATTAACGGATTTGATATTGAGATGTTTTACGGAGAAATTGTCACCCGTTTCAAAAGTGTGATACTGCAAAACTTCGCCGTTTTGGTTGGTGAGTTCGGAAAAATCAGGGTAAATCTCCCAGTTAAAAATATCTCTATCGATTATTTCGATCACTTCGCTTGTTGCAAAGACACGAATGGGTTCTTCCAAACTAGCAAACAAATCGTCAACAAAAAGCGGCAAACCGGCGATGTGATCGAGATGCGCGTGTGTCAAAATAATGTCACGAATTGATTTTTTTTGTTCGCTCGTCGTCGCCATCGCCAAACTTCCGGCATCAATCGCCACACAATCGTCAATTACGAAACACGCCAAATGCTGCCGCGCCGAAGCGCAGCCGTTTTTGTCGAAGGTGCTTGGAAGTAATTGAATTTTCATTAACCCAACAGAAACAAATTGTAAGTAATATTTTTAATTAGACATCATCTTAAATAAAATTTTGCTCACAAATTACACAAATTAACACTAATAATTTATCTTTTTTATCAATTTGATGGAATTTTTAATCACAACAGCAAAATCTTATTTCCAACGATCTCTTTTTACTCTCGCTTAAAATTTTTAACTAACGAGCGCAGGTTTGAGCGCGTCCGCCATCAATTTCGTAGGTCGCGCCGGTGATCCAACCGGCTTTTTCGGAAGCCAGATAATAAATCAGTTCGGCAACTTCTTCCGGTTCGCCGACTCGTCCAATCGGATGTGTCGTTTTTGAATGATCGAGAAAATTTGCATATTTTGCATCTTCCATTCCGCCGCGCTTATGCAAATTTGTCACAACTACGCCGGGATTTACCGCGTTGACGCGAATTCCTTTCGGCGCGAGTTCGAGTGCTGAACATCGCGTTAATTGGTCAACACCGGCTTTGGAAATGCAGTAAGCCAAAATATTCGGAAAAGCGCGAGTTCCCGCAACGCTCGAAACATTTACGATATTTCCTCTTGTTTTTTCGAGATGCGGAACACTCTTTTGCATTATATTAAAAACGACTCTTAGATTTATGTCGAACATTTCATCCCAATCGTCAAGTGTCGTCGTTTCGATTGTGCCGTTGGCTATTATTCCGGCGACATTTATCAGCGCATCAAGTTGATTGAAATTGTTAATTACAAACTCAAAAAGTCCTTTAATTTGCTCGTTTTCACGAATATCTGCGAGATAAATTTTTATCGAACCTTTTTTTCCGTTCGCTTCGTCGCGCAGAGCATTTAATTCTTTTTCGTTTCGTCCGACGGCAACGACTTTCGCGCCGTTTTCCGCAAAGAGCAATGCCGCAGCGCGTCCTATTCCGCTGCTTGCCCCGGTAACTACTACTACTTTTTCATCCATAATTTAAACTATCAGTTTTCTTGTAAATTTCTATGATTATGACTTTATTATCTAAATCAGATCTAAAATCGAAGTTTTTTCCTTCGCACGCTTTAATCTTTCGGCGGTTTCGGGAAATGTCATATAACGCGGCACAAGCGGCGCGGGGCGCAACACTTCGCGCCATTGGAGTTCGCGGATGATCGAAACTTGTTCGGGTCCCATTTTTCCGACAAACAAAGTTTCTATGTCGCCGCCTTCGCGCAAATAATTTAAAACCTCAACCAAACCGCGCAAATAAACAGCGTCTTTCGTCAAACCGCCGCCGCGAAAGACGCGCATCACGATATTAAAAGCCGAACGCGTACCGAAATTATAATTTTTGTGAAGTTCGTCAAAAACTTCGGCGAATTTTTGTCCGTTTGTCAATCTTTTAACCGCAATCACGCGGGCGGCAAGCGTTCTCAAACGTCCGAAACTCAAACCGCCGACCAAATATTCGGCGAAAACCGCCAAACCTTCCTGCAATTGTTCGTAACCCGGCAAACCGGAATAAAGTAATTTCAAAGGCTGTGCGCGACCGTTAAAATAAGTTACCGAATGTGTGCCGATTTCGTGTTGAATCAAAGCATTAATTCTCGACGCGGCAATTCCGGTGCGATGTCCGATCATCAAATCGCCGTGCGAAACCATTAAACCGGACGGCGTATCTTCTCTGATTTCAACCTTTGCAGTCATCGGCGGATAATTTTTTTGATAGTATTCGATTTCCTCACGCGCAAGTTTCGCCACCGCGTCCGCATCCAATTTTTCGCCTGCGTCGTGAGATTTTTTCGGCACGTTCAAAATTTCTTCCGCCAAATCCATCAATTCATCTTCGACAGGCGGAAAAAGCTGCAAACTTTCATACAAAAAACGCGGCGTGTTGCGGTCTTCAATCAGAGTAATCTGACGGTCAAGTTCGATACGTTTGTCGCGCAAAAGATAAGCCAGCGTCGCATCTTCGATTTCGTCAAACGAGATGCTGTAAAGTTTCCGCTTTAAATCTTCCGGGTCAACTGTCAGCAGGCGATAGTGAAAAACCGGCTCGCTCTCAAAATTTTTTGCCTTAAATTCTTCAAACGCTTGATTTGAATTAACGGGCGTAACCGCCAATAAATAATTGAACGTATCGCTCAAAGCAGAAAGTTCCGCGTCCGCCGACCAGACGGCTTCAACAACCAACCGCCGTCCGAGCATCTGCGGCTGAGTCGGACGTTCCGGCGTTTGAACCTGCACGAATTCAAAAAATGTCTGCTGCAAAGCGTTTGATAATTTCCGGCGCAAATCGCGCAAAATTGAAAGATAAATTTCTCCGCTTTCGACATCGCGGTAAATCGGCGAAATTTCCAGACCGATTATCAGACAACTCAAATTTTTAATTGTTTTTTCATCTAAAAGCGGTGACATTTCCGGCGGTGAAATTCTATCTCCGGCGATAATTTCCACTTCATTTTGACAAGCGGAAAGTTCAAGACATTCGAGCGATTTTTTCAGCGTTTCAATCGTCGAAGGAAGTTCTTTTGTTTTGTCGGTAAAAATGCGAAATTTCGCTTTTGAATCGGTGGTAAATTCGGCGAATTTTTCATCTGAATTCGCCGCCCAAACTTCAATTATCAAAAACGCGCCGAATTTATCAGCTAGAGTCTTTGAAATATTTTCAAGTAACGCAAAAAAACTCTGCCCGGATTCAGAATTGGCAGACGCGATCAAATACGCCGCTTCGCCTAAAATCAAATGCGCCGTTCCTTTATCTTCGCTTGATTCGGGTTTTCGATAGACACATAAAAACGGCAGCGGACGATCAATATTCAAACGCCATTTTTCCGCAAAATTCAAGCGGATTCCATCGCCGTCCGAAAGTTTTCGCACGATCTCGTCTATCTTTTCGGCGTTTATAAATTCAGCGTTTTTAATTTTTCCGGTTTTCGCCCGACTCATAATTTTTCCAATTCTTCCAAAACGCCCGAAACTGTCGAAGACAAAGCCTGATGAATTGCCCGAACTTTTTCTAAATCCTGTTCACCTGTCCATTCGTCCATCCAAAATTTTTTGAATTCGATTGCCAGTCCGCAGCCGTTTTCCGCAAAATTTTCGTGCAGCCATTTAACCTGATTTCCGCCTTTGAATTTTACATTTTCGCGCACGTCCAATTTGCGTCCCATAAAATCAAACTCACGCAAATCTTCAATAAAACGATCAACGAGCGGTTTCCATTTTTCACGGTTCATCGTTCCCGTGCCGATATTTACTTCGGGGTTTTCTTCCGATGATTCGGGCGGCGCGTCCGCGCCGTTGCGTTTATGATTGTAGCTGTGAATGTCGTAGAGAACGAATTTTCCGTGTTTTTGCTCCGTTTCAGTAAAAATTCTTTTAATCAGCGAATAATAAGCGTCGTATTCTTCCAAGGATTTCTCAATAATTTTATCCGAAGGTCTTTCCTTCCAAACCTCCAAACCCCAACAATCTTCAGGCGTAACATAAACCGCCTTTTCACGCGGACGATTTAAGTCAAATTCAAACCGCGAACGAAGCGCAACAATCTGCGTGTCGGCAACATCAACCCAACTACTTGTGAACGGGTCTTCTTCGCGCAGACGATCACGTTCGCTCAACTCCATAATCGCAGCCACTTCATCCCGTAAATCGTGTCCGTCGTGAACCGCCGTCGCAATCAGCGGACTGTCGCCTTTTTTCAAACTCCAAATAATGTTTCCCCTTGTTTTTCCATAATTTTCCCTTGAACTAAAAATTCATTTCCCGTCTAATTATTCAATCTTATCATTGAACTTTACGCAAAGCGCGTCCTGCCAGCGTTCCGTTATATTTTCCACCGTCAACCGCAATTTTGCCGTTGACGACAACGTATTTCATACCCGTCGCAAGCATTTCCGGCTGTTGATATGTGGCGAGATCGCGGACGGTTTGCGGGTCAAACACGATAATGTCGGCGAAATAACCGACTTTGAGCCGCCCGCGTTCGGGAATGCGAAAGGTTTCCGCCGTCAACGCGCTGCTTGCGCGAATGGCGAACGGTAATGTAATCAGCTTTTTATCAAAAACATATTCGCGCAGCTTTTTTGGGAAAGTTCCGTATTTTCGCGGATGACCTGTCGAGCCGTCCGAGTCGGTCATGACGAATTTTTGTTTCATAAAGTATTCAATATCGCTTTCGCTCATATTAAACGAAGCGATGCCCGCGCCGCCGTTTGCGGCAATGTCGAGTGCGGTTTCGATTGGCGATTTACCGCGCTCTTTGGCGACTGCGCCGAGCGTTTTGCCGACTAATTCTGTGTTGCGCGGATTGGTAAATAAAATCGCTTCCGCACCGTTGCGCCGCTTTAGATTCGCTTCCATTTCGACAATCAGACGCGGGCGAATGTTCGGATCATTGATGCGCTTGACCATTTCCGCTTCGCCGCCGGCTTCCGCCCAGCGCGGAACGAGCGCGGGAATAATATTTGTGCCGGAAGCCGTATATGGATATTGGCTGGCGGTTACGTCTATTCCGTCGCGGCGTGCTTGTTTGATAAGCCGGACGGCTTGGCGGCTTTGTCCCCAAACATCTCTGCCGAGTGCTTTGATATGCGAGATGTGAACGGGAATTTTCGCTTCGCGTCCGATGCGAATCGTTTCCCGAATTGCACCGAGCAAACCGATTGAATACGAGCCTTCGTCGCGCAGATGCGTGTCATAAACGCCGCCTTTTTCAGCAACCGTTTTGGCGAGTTCGATGACTTCTTCGGTTTTGGCAAAACTTCCCGGCGCGTAATAAAGTCCGGTTGACATTCCAAACGCGCCTTCATCCATTGCCTGCGCGATTAAATTTTTCATCTGCTCAAGCTGTTCGGATGTCGGCTGAACGTCGCCTGCGCCCAACACTTCGCCGCGCACTCTGCCGTGTCCGACGAGCAGCGCGGCGTTTGTGCCGATGCCTTGTTGTTCCCACTTTTCGAGTGTTTGCCGGACGCGAAACGGTCCGCCGCCGTCGTTGCCGGTGATCACCGTCGTTACGCCCTGCATCAAATAATCTTCGCTACCGCTCGTTTTCGGATTCGACAAATCTTCGAGCGTATGCGTGTGCGGATCAATAAAACCCGGCGCAACAATCATTCCGGCGGCATCGAGCGTTCTGTCCGCAACTACTTTTAATTTTGCAGATTTGCCGATAAAAACAATCCGATCTCCGCGCACGCCGATGTCCGCCCGTTTCGGCGCAGAACCTGAACCGTCAACGATTATTCCATCTTTTATCAATAAATCCAGCTTTAACTCACCGGCAATTGGATTTTTTTTGACCCGACGCTGTGCGTAAGATTGCATTGGAAACACACTTGCCAATAAAACGAAAATTAGCAAAAGACAAGAAAATTTTTGATATTTTATAAACATAAGATTAACTTTGAAAAATTTCGCCGTCGGAGCGCGGACGGCTCGTCCGCCAACGAGCGAAGCGATGTTGCAAGCGTTCGCATTGAAGTATCGTTTTAGAAAAGTGAGGTGTGCAATGCCTCGCTTCGCTGGCATTGGCGGACGAGCCGTCCGCGCTCCGACATTACTTGCTCGAAACAACTTCCGCGCCGGGATGATAACGTCGTTCAAGATTACGCTTGATTTCCTTTAATTCAAACCACGCGGGTTTGTATTGTTTTTTTGAATACAACTCGGCTTGATCGAAAAAATGCGGCGATTTCGGGTCGGCACTCTCGCCGAAAACAAGCTGTGAACGCGCCCGGACGCGCGGGCTGAATTCAACAACTGCCAAATACGAATTGCCGCTGATGCCGTCTTTGCGTTTTTCTCCCGCGTCGCGCCGCGTGTTGAATGTAAAAAGGCTTCCCGCCAGACCGCTTGCGCCTGCGACGGGAACGCTCGGTTTTTCGTCGTCGAATTTTTCCCGCGTTCCGCTCGAATCAATGCGCTGAAGACGGTTGATTTCTCCCCAAGCAATTTGCCATTTGCCGAAATCGCTCTGCAAATCATTTAACACTTTTTCAAAAGCCGCAATTTTTGCCGTCGCATCAATTTTATTTAACTGCTTGATGAGCATTGTCGGTGCGGCATCCGTTTCATTTGTTTCCCGCGCGATTCGTTGACGGTTGACGCGCTGAAGCTGCTCGAAATACAGCATAAAAAGCGTCGTCGGCACGGAATCAATGCGGCTGTCGTAATTCCAAGATTTTAGAGCTGCTATCGGTTCGGCGAGTTTGTCAGCGTCGCTTTGCCGCGTTTTTTCCCAAACCGAAACAAGTTCCGGCACAAGCGTTTCCGCCAGAAGCAGATGCGTGTCGAGCGAAGCCTTCGCCCATTCTTCAAACGTGAATTTCGGCTCTGACGCGAGAATGCGCCGCGACATCTGCGCCCGCGGCGTGTCGAGATCGGGTGCCATATAAAACGGATATTTCGACGGATCGGGATTGTCGGTAGTCGAAGTTAAAAAAGGCGTTGAGTTGCAGTTTTGCACAAAACCCGAAGACGGATTGAGAACTTGCGGCAGTTCGCTTATATTGTGAAGCCCGCGCCAATCGGTTTCGGGATTGCTGCCGTCAACCGGCTTTGTCCAATCGAATTTTGTCAGTCGGCGCGGCACGGCATCTCCGTGCAGATAAAAAATGTTTCCGCGTCGGTCGGCATAAATCGTATTTGAGCCGGTCAGACTGCGCTGCTGCATCGCCGATTTGAATTCCGCGAGCGAACGGGCGTTAGCCATCGCCCATTTTTGTTCAAATAACCCGCCGCTGACTTCGACAGACGCGGCACTCACAGCAAGCGATTTTCCTGCCCGCAAACCGACAATCGGACCGTGATGAGTTTTGCGAAAAGTAATTTGTTTCGTTTCAATTTTATCTCCGTTTTTAACGCGGATTTCGTCCGTCCATTCGACGGCGTTGCGATAATCATTGCCGTAACGATACGCAAGCGGATTTTTCGGATCGTCAAAAGTTTCAATGAAGACATCGGTTGTGTCCGCGCCGGAATTCGTCTGACTCCAGCCTAAAAATTCGTTGTGTCCAGACCAAATGTAAGGCGCACCGAGCATCGCAAAACCGGAAACATTCAATCCTTTATTGCTGTGCAGATGCGCTTCGTAACGCTGTCCGCCGCCGAAAAAACCGACGTGCGGGTTGATAAACAACAGCGCGTTTCCCGATTCGCTTTTTTGCGGACTAACCGCCCACATATTCGAGCCTTCATCGGCAGATTCGCCGGAAGAATTTTGCGGCGGCGCGGCGGGAAAATCCTTAAAAAGTGTCTGCGTTTCCTGCGCTGAAATTCCCACCGAGGCAGGCGACGGCGCACCTGTTATCAGCACAAACCAAGGTTCGTAACGGTCAATCAGACGCGGACGAACCTGCGGATGTTTTTCGAGATAGTAATTGATTCCGGCGGCGTAAGCATCGCACAATTTTTGCATCTGCGGACTTAAACTTTTGTATTTGTCCCGCGCTCTTTTGCTCGTTTCAAACAGCCGCGCCATCAAATCGCCGGCAATCCTCAATTGCCCGTACATTTCTGCCGCGCGTCCCAATTTATTGATGTGATCTTCTTCCAACTGCCAAAAATTATCTTCGGCTTGGGCATACATCAAACCAAAAACGACGCTCTCATCCGTTTTTCCGTAAACGTGCGGAACGCCGTAAGTGTCCCGATAAATCGTTACCGAGCGCGCTAAATTTTTCGTCGCTTTGTCGGCGGCAAACGCATTAACGCCGGGCAAATTCAGCGAAATAAATATAAATAATAGTATAATCCTTATCGAAGTTCGCCGTTTTATAAAAAGTTTCATTTATTTGTTTCCAAAAAGCGCGGAAGGTTCATCCGCGCTTCGATTTATTCTCAATATTGATTTGCATTGGTGAGTTAATTTAACACTTTACAACGAATGTTGTCTATTTTTAGAACAAAATCTTTTACTGAATTTCGGTCTTAATAATAAACGCGGCAATTATTTACCGCAAACTAAAAATCACTTCGGAATTTCACTAAAAAGTTTTGCCAAATCATTTAATTGATAATGTGCGTTCAAACCGCTCGGATTCGGCAGCAGCCAAATTTTTGTGTCGCCGATTTTTTCTTTCTGCAAACCCAACTGCGCTTTTCGGTTTTGAAAGGCGATGCGATACGCGCCGATTCCCAAAACCGCTAAGTTCTGCGGTTTGTATTTTCTTGTTTTTTTGATAAGTATTTTTCCGCCTTCAACTATTTCTTCATTCGATAATTCATCGGCGCGGGCAGTCGTGCGTTTGCAAAATGAAGTAATGCCGTAACCGTTTTCCAAAAGTTCGTGTTCTTCCGACGGATGCAAAATGCGGTTTGAAAATCCTGACAAATGAAGTGATTTCCAAAAACGATTGCCCGGTTTGGCGAAGTGAAAACCTGTCGCGCCCGACCACATTCCGGGATTTATACCGCAGAATAAAACCTTTAAATTGTAATCAATCAAATCTTCGGTAGTGCGGTTTATTGCGTCGCGCAAATCTTCTTTGCTCGGTTTAAAATTTTTCATATTTGTAAATTTATTTTCGCCGATTCTGTAAAGGCTTGTCTAATGCTAAAATTTTAGAACAGCAAATGACAGAAAAACCACAAACGATTGTTGAATTTCAGCGCGTCAATTTTGAAATCGGCGGTTTGAAGATTCTTGATGAACTGAACTTGCAGGTAAACAAAGGCGAAACGCTCGTTTTGCTCGGCGAATCAGGATGCGGCAAAACGACGACTTTGAAATTGATAAATCGTCTGATCGAACCGACCAGCGGCGAAGTTTTGGTTGAAGGAAAAGCGATGACCGATTGGGACGCGATAAAGTTGCGCCGCAGAATCGGCTACGTTTTGCAGGAAGCCGGACTTTTTCCGCATTTTACGATTCGGGAAAATGTTGCGCTCGTGCCGAATCTCGAAAATCACGAAAAGGAAAAAACGCGCGAAAGAGTAAATGAATTGCTCGAACTCGTCGGTCTAAATCCCGACAAATTTGCTGACAGATTTCCGCACGAACTTTCCGGCGGTCAGCGTCAGCGCGTCGGAGTCGCCAGAGCTTTGGCGGCAAATCCCGATTTGCTTCTTTTGGACGAACCGTTCGGCGCGTTAGACGCGATTACGCGGACAAATCTGCAAAAGGAATTTGCCAAACTTGTCACAGAATTAGGCAAAACTGCGGTTTTCGTAACGCACGATCTGCACGAAGCGTTTATTTTAGGTTCGCGCATCGCGTTGATGGATAAAGGAAGGTTTGCTTTGGTTGATACGCCAGAAAATTTTCGGAAAAGTGATTTGCCGCTTGTGCATGACTATTTACAGACGATTGAATTTCAAAAGTAATTTCCCGCAAAGGCGCAAAGTTGCAAAGTTAACAAATTTAATTTAATCTGTCCGGCTAAATTTTCTTGGCGAACTTTGCGCCTTTGCGGGAAACAAATTTATGTCTTTTTTCGAGTTTCTCCAACAAAATTGGTCTGAAATTTTCGCTTTGACGCGCGAACATCTTTGGCTTGTCTTTATTTCAACCGCGCTTGCCGTTTTAATCGGCGTTCCGGTCGGTGTTTTGCTGACGCGGCGGAAATCTTTGCAGACTCCGATTTTGGGAATCGCCAATATTTTGCAGACAGTTCCGTCGCTGGCGTTGTTCGGTTTGCTGATTCCAATTCCGTTTATCGGCGGTATCGGCGCGAAATCGGCGATTATCGCGCTGACGCTTTATTCGTTTTTGCCGATTATTCGCAACACCGTAACGGGAATTTCCGGCGTTGACTCGAAAATTAAAGAAGCGGCGACGGCGATGGGAATGACCGATTGGCAGATTTTGAAAATGGTCGAGCTACCGCTCGCCGCGCCTGTTATTTTGACCGGAATTCGCGTTGCAGTCGTCATTGCCGTCGGCGTGGCAACGATTGCGGCAGCAATCGGCGCGGGCGGTTTGGGAACTTATATTTTTAGAGGTTTGCGGCAAAATGATAATAATTTACTGCTCGCGGGCGCGATTTTTTCGGCGATTTTGGCATTAATCGCCGATTTCGCGCTCGGACAAATCGGGAAACTTTACGCACTACAAAATGTGCAGAATAAAGCCGCGCACAAAAGACGAAAATTTATTTTAGTCGGCGCGGCGGTTTTGATTATAGGATTTTTGGGTTTTTCATTAATCTCAAATCTCAAATCTCGAACTCAAAATTTCTCAAATCAAACGATTCGCGTCGGCTCAAAGGATTTTACGGAATCGGTAATTCTGGCGGAAATTCTTTCGCAAATGCTGGAAAAGAAAGGAATTCAAGTCGAACGTCAATTTGAACTCGGCGGCAATCTCGCTCACGACGCGCTGCTTTCAAATCAGATTGACGTTTACCCGGAATACACCGGAACGGCTTTCACGGCGATCTTAAATCATCAGCCGATTACCGATACTGAAGCAGTTTACAATCAAACGAAAGCCGAATACGCTCAAAAATTTAATTTAATTATAAGTCCGCCGCTCGGTTTTTCCAACGATTTTGCGATTTTAGTACGAGGCGATGTCGCGCGAAAGAACAATCTGCAAACGATTTCCGATGCCGTGCCGATTTCGAAAAACTGGCAAGCCGGCTTCGGTCAGGATTTTATGTCGCGTCCCGATGGGTACGAAGGATTTTCAAAAGCCTACAATTTTAATTTCTCAAAACAGCCGCGCGAAATGGATTTGGCTTTGACTTATCGCGCTTTGCAATCAGGACAAGTTGACATTATCGCCGGAAATTCAACTGACGGATTGATTTCCGTACTCAATTTGTTTCAACTTGACGACGACAAAAAATATTTCCCGCCGTATCAGGCAGTTTTTATCGCTCGAAAAGACAAAGCGGAAATCTTGCGCGAAACTTTTGAGCAATTGGCAAATGCTATTTCAACCGATGAAATGCGCCGCTTGAATTACGCGGTTGACGGTGAAAATACTGCGCCGCGAGATGCGGCGAAAAATTGGCTGATGCGGTTTCAATAAACTTTGGATATGAAAGAAAACAAATAAATTTCTGCTTTTAACGGAATAGTTTGCGTCAATATCGAAATTAATTTTTGAGCTAAGTAGTCGGACAAAAAGATGGTATATTATTTCCCGAAATGGGGAAAATCAAGAAACTTGAACTGAGTGTAGCAGAAAGCGAAGCCTTAGAAAAAGGTTATCGCCAGGGTGAAAAACATACTTTTCGCCGACGCTGTCA
>JBBSIE010000117.1:0-12437 GCA_038232235.1 Pyrinomonadales bacterium
GAATCGTCAATCGGATGAATAGGTGCAGAAGCCCGCACGAAGTAAGGGCGTGGTCATTGCGCCCTTACTTGGTGCGGGCTTCTGCATTATTATAAAAAAATGTTCAGACAAACAGTATTAGCTTTAATTTTAGCGGGCGGCACAGGCGGACGTTTGGGACTTTTGACGGATGAAAAAGCCAAACCGATCATTCCTTTTGCCGGATTTTATCGCTTGATTGATTTTGCTTTGAGCAACTGTCTGCACAGCGGAATTTCCGATGTTTGGGTGATTGAACAATACGAGTTGCATTCTTTGAACGAACATTTATCAAACGGCAGACCTTGGGATTTGGATCGAACCTACGGCGGTTTGCGCGTTTTGCCGCCGAATGACGATAATGATAAATCAGATCACGAAGGCGGATTCGCGCACGGAAACGCCGACGCGATTGCGCAAAATTTGAAATTTATCGAAGATTTTAAACCTGATATTTTAATCGTTTTGAGTTCCGATCACGTTTATAAACTCGATTTCCGCGATGTCATCGAAACGCATCTTGCGAAAAAAGCCGCACTCACAATGGTTACGACCAAAGTTCCGAAAAATGAGTCGGCTTCGCGTTTCGGCGTTGTCGAAGTCAACGAAAACGGCAGTATTACGAATTTTGAATATAAACCGGAAAAGCCGAAAAGCGATTTGATTACGACGGAAGTTTTTGTTTATGACGCGAAGATTTTGTTTGAAACGCTCAAAGATTTGCAGAAAAAAGGCGACGAATTAAAAGATTACGGCGATGAACTGATTCCGAAATTCGTCAAAGAAAAAAAGGTTTTCGAGCATCGGCACGAAGGTTATTGGCGCGATGTCGGAACGATTGAAAGTTATTGGCAGTCGCAGATGGATTTGCTCGACGAAAGCACGAAATTTGCTTTTGACGATGAAGATTGGGCAATTTTAACACTCGCCGAACAGCGTGTGCCGGCATTTGTTTACAGTTCGGCAAAAATTAACAATTGTCTGATTTCAAACGGCTGTAAAATAAAAGGAAGCGTTGAACATTCAATTTTGAGCGCGAATGTTAAGATTGAAAAAAACGCTGAAATTAAAGATTCAATAATTTTGCCGAACGCGATTATCGAAAAAGGAGTAAAACTGGAAAAAGTAATCGTGGACGCGGGCGTTAAAGTTTCGAAAGCGAAAGCCGAAAAATTTGAAAAACTGAAAAACGAACATAAAAAAGATATTTTTGTCATCGGAAAACACAAAATCCAATCACAGAGCGAAGTCGAAGGAAAAAAATGAATTATTCAGACAGCAAAGTTATCAAAAAAATTCTGGACGAATGCAAAACTATCGCCGTCGTCGGTTTGTCATCGGGTCCTTTTCGTCCGTCAAATGGTGTCGCGGCTTTTATGCAGAAAAAAGGTTACAAAATTATTCCGGTCAATCCGAACGAAACAATTGTTTTGGGCGAAAAAGCGGTGGCGAGTTTGTCAGACGTAACCGAAAAAGTTGATTTGGTTGATATATTTCGGCGTTCCGACGAAGCCGGAAAAGCCGTTGACGAAGCAATTGAAATCGGCGCGAAAGCCGTCTGGCTTCAGGAAGGCGTGATTGACGAAAAAGCGGTGAAACGCGCGGCTGATGCCGGATTATTAGTTGTAATGGATAGATGTTGGCTGAAAGATTACGTAAAATATGGCGAATAAAATCAAAGCAATTGTTGTTACCGTGAGCGATACGCGCACGGAAAGTGAAGACGTTTCGGGCGTAACGCTCGTCGGTTTATTGTTGGCAAACGGCGCGGAAATCGTTGATAAAATTATTATTTCCGACGATTTTGAAGATTTGCGAAACACACTTTATTCATTGACCGAGCGCGAAGACGCGAATTTGATCATCACAACCGGCGGAACGGGTTTCGCGCCGCGCGACAACACGCCGGAGGCGACTCGTGCCGTCATCGAACGCGAAGCGCAGGGTTTGGCGGAAGCAATGCGTGCCGAAACTTTGAAAAATACGCCGCTGGCGATGCTTTCGCGCGGCGTGTGCGGCATTCGCGGCAAAATTTTGATTGTAAATTTGCCCGGTTCGCCGAAAGGTGTCAGCGAATGTTTCAATGTCATCAAAGACGTTCTGCCGCACGCCGTTAATTTGCTTGGCGGCGATACGAAACATTGATTTTTTGAAATTTATTTAACGCAGAGGCGCAGAGGCGCAAAGAAAAGTATAATTTTATTTTTAAGTCAAATCATTGAGTTTTTTCCGATTGTTTATAAGAAACTTTGCGTCTTTGCGCCTCTGCGTTAAAAATTTTTGTTTTGAAAAAACTATTGCTCCGGTAAACTAAAATAATGAAACAGCCAAAATCCGCCAATCGTCTGATTAAAGAAACAAGTCCGTATTTATTGCAGCACGCGCATAATCCGGTTGATTGGTATACGTGGGGCGACGAAGCGTTTGCCAAAGCCGAAGCCGAAGATAAGCCCGTTTTTCTCAGCATCGGTTATTCGGCGTGTCATTGGTGTCACGTGATGGAACACGAATCTTTTGAAGACGATGAAACCGCCCGTTTGATGAACGAAAGTTTTGTCAATATCAAAGTTGATCTGGAAGAACGTCCCGATGTTGACCAAATTTATATGACGTTCGTGCAGATGACGAGCGGACACGGCGGTTATCCGTTGAATGTTTTTTTAACGCCCGAAAAACTGCCGTTTTTCGGTGGAACATATTTTCCGCCCGACAATCGCTACAATATGCCGAGTTTTCAGCGTGTTTTGTCAAGTGTCGCGGAAGCGTGGCGCGATAAACGTGATGAACTTCTTGATTCGGCAAATCACGTTCTCGGCGAAATTAAGCGCGTCGGTTCAGTCGAATTTTCCGGCGCGGAGTTGTCAAAAGATATTTTGGACGCAGCTTTTCAGAGTTTTAAAAAATATTTCGACAAAACAAACGGCGGTTTCGGCGGCGCACCGAAATTCCCGTCGCCGATGTCTCTGGAATTTCTGCTTCGATATTATAAGCGCACGGGAAATAAAGACGCGCTCGAAATGGTTAAAAAAACTTGCCGCAAAATGGCGAATGGCGGAATTTACGACCAACTCGGCGGCGGTTTTCATCGCTACACGGTTGATGCGATCTGGCTCGTGCCGCATTTTGAGAAAATGCTTTACGACAATGCGCAATTGGCAAGAATTTATCTGCATCTTTTTCAAATTACGAAGGACGAATTTTACAAACGGATTGCGGTTGAAACATTGGAATATGTGAAGCGCGAAATGCTCGACGCGCAGGGCGGATTTTACACGGCGCAGGATGCCGACAGCGAAGGCGTGGAAGGCAAGTTTTTTGTTTGGACACCGCGAGAAATTGTAGAGGTTTTGGGCGAAGCGGACGCGCAGATTTTTAATTTTTATTACGACGTTTCCGAAAACGGCAATTTTGAAGAAAAAAATATCTTAAACGTCAAGAACTCGATTGCCGAAAGCGCGAAAGCACTAAATATTTCTGAAGAAAAGTTAAAAAAAGTTTTGGAAAACGCACGCAAAAAATTGTTTGCTGAACGTGAAAAGCGAATCAAACCGTTCCGCGATGAAAAAGTTTTAACGGCTTGGAACAGTCTGATGTCGGCGACGTTTGCCGAAGCGTCGGCGATTCTCGACAATCGGGAATATCTCGAAATCGCGCGGAAAAACGCCGATTTTATTACAGAAAATCTAAACAAAGACGGCTATCTTTTGCGAAGCTGGAAAGACAATGAAGCGAAACTCAACGCTTATCTGGAAGATTACGCAAATTTTGCCGACGCTTTAATCGAACTTTTTCAGGTTTCGGGCGAAGTGAAATATCTGAAGGAAGCGAAACGCCTTGCCGATTTGATGATTGCGGAATTTTGGGATGAAGATGAAGGCGCATTCTTCTTTACGGCGAGCAATCACGAGAAATTGCCGATTCGTTCCAAAGATTTTTACGACAATGCGACACCTTCGGGAAATTCGGCTGCGGCGGATATTTTGCTGAAATTGTCGCATTTGCTCGGCGATGAAAAATATCAGCGTTATGCGGTCACGGTTTTGCGGCTTGTTGCTCCGCAAATCGCACGTTATCCGCAGGCGTTCGGCAGAATCGTGTCGGTGTTGGAATTTTATCTAAATCCAACGAAGGAAATTGTGGTTTTAGGCGAAAAGGGAAACGAACTCGAAAGAGAAATTCTTAGTGAATTTTTGCCGAACAAAGTTTTGGTTTTAGCGGAAAATCCTCTTGAAAACGCTGAGTTCATTTCGCTTCTCAACGGAAAAATAATGATTCAAGGAAAGCCGACGGCTTATGTTTGCGAAAATTTCACCTGTCAAAAACCGACAGTATCGGCAGACGAATTGGAAAAGCAATTGAGCCAATAAAAAAGCGCGTTACTTGAAAGTAACGCGCTTTTCAAATCTGATTTTTGAAACTAAACCTTAAGGTCTGTTTGAATTCATCATTTTGCCGTCTTTCATCATGCTGGAGTTTTTGTTCATCATTTTGTCGTCCTTCATCATTTTGTCGTCCTTCATCATGTTGGAGTTTTTGCCCATCATTTTGTCGTCCTTCATCATTTTGTCGTCCTTCATCATGTTGGAGTTTTTGTCCATCATTTTGTCGTCCTTCATCATTGAGTTGGAACTCATTGAGTTTGAACTCATCGAGTTTGAACTCATCGAACCTGATTCCATATTTGAATTCATCATCGGCGTAGCCATATTTGAATTCATCATATTTGAATTCATCATCATATTTGAATTCATTTTATTCATATTGGTGTTCGCTGCCGGCTCACAAGCCAAACCTAACGCACCAATTATTAACATTCCTGAAAGAGCTAAAGTCTTTTTCATTTTATTTATATTCTCCTGTCTTCTTCAAAGATTAAATTTATTTCAACCGTTTTTTGAACGGTCTTGTCCCAATCACTTTTTTTAGGAACTCTGGACAATATAAAATTCTAATGTCCTTTAGTCAAATCAAAAATCGTCGGAAATGATGATTTTGAAAAAAAATGGACAAATATTTTTTATTGCCAAATGACAAATCAAACAACAATTTTCGAGAATGAAAACAAATATTGACTTCTTTCGCCATAAAAAGTTATTTTCAAAATGGAGAAAATTTCCTCAAAGATAATTCTCAACTTCCCGCAGCCTTATTTTCCAATATTATGAACAATTCCAAAACAGGTAATTTTTCAAAAAACGATTCCGATTTTTTAGACAGCAGCTATTTTATATTGGCGTTGATTTCACTGGGCGCATTGATTGCTACGTTCCTCGCTGCCAATTCCGATCAAAATTTTCAAACGAAACTTTTAATTTTTTCGGTAATAATTTCTGCAAAATGCTTATTTGCGAAAACAACAGACAAAATCAGGACAAAATAATAAAGTGCTGTGGTTTCCGAAAGAATATGTCAATTAGTTTTCAAGGTGAAAAGGTAAGCACTAAGTAAAAAGTAAAAGGTAAAAAGTGAAATCTAAGAAGTATCGAGTCTTTAACAATTTTTTAGACCTGCTTATTTTTACTCACTTGCTTAAAAGGAAAGTACCGAAATTTTAATAATCAAACGACAAAACTTTTCATCGCGTGGCATATCAACAGCGATTTGGTTTTGATAAAAAAAGGCGTGAAGGTGTAGAGTAAAAAGATGAAAAGGTTTAGCTGCAAAAATATCGCTAAACTTTTTCATTTTTACCCTTTTTTACTTTTTGACTATTAAAATTATGGCGACAATTACATTTTACGGCGGAGTCGGTTCTGTTACCGGTTCAAAATATTTGCTCGAATCAAACGGCAAAAAAGTTCTGGTTGACTGCGGACTTTTTCAAGGTTTGAAAGAACTGCGCGAAAGAAATTGGGAAGATCCACCGTTTCGCCCTCGTGAAATTGACGCGGTGATTATCACGCACGCGCACATTGACCACACCGGATATTTGCCGCGATTGGTCAAACTCGGCTTTTCCGGCAAAGTTTTCACATCACGCGCGACAGGCGATTTGCTCAAAATTTTACTCCCTGATTCGGGAAGATTGCAGCAGGAAGAAGCCGATTATCGCAATCGTCATAATTTAACTTCACATTCGCCCGCGCTTCCGCTTTATGACGAAGACGATGCGAAAGATGCGCTCAAATTGGTTGCGCCGGTGGCAAACGACGGCAAATTTGTCGAGATCTGTGAAGGCTTTCGCGCTTCATTCAATGTCGCCGGACATATTTTGGGCGCGAGTGAAGTTTTAGTTGAAATGGAAAACGCGCGGGCAAACGGCGATTCGGTAAAATTTCTCTTTTCCGGCGATTTGGGACATTACGACCAACCGATTTTAAAAGATCCGGTTGCGCCGCCTGATTGCGATTATTTAATGTGCGAATCAACTTACGGCAATCGTCTGCACAGCGAAGTTCATTCGGACGTGCAGCTTGCCGAAATTATCAACAAAGCCAAAAATCGCAACGCCCCGATTTTGATTCCGGCATTTGCCGTCGGCAGAACGCAGGAAATTTTGTATTTGATACGCGAACTCGAAGAAGAAAAGAAAATTCCGGTTTTGCCCGTCGTCGTAGATTCGCCGATGGCTTCACAGGCGACGCAGGTTTACAACCGTTTCAACGAAGAACACGATCTCGAATATGCCAGCATTTTAGCCAAAAAAATCCATCCGCTTCGCACGGGTTCGATGTCAACGGCTTCGAGCCGCGATGATTCTAAAAAATTAAACGATTTAAAAGGCACGCGAATAATTATCAGCGCGTCGGGAATGTTGACCGGCGGGCGTGTTCTGCATCACGCGATGCGCGTTTTGCCGAATCCCGACGCGACAATTATTTTTGTCGGTTATCAAGCTGCCGGAACGACCGGGCGCAGAGTTTTGGACGGTGAACACGAAGTCCGCATTATGAAAAATTGGATTCCCGTGCGCTGCCACGTCGAAAAAATCGAAGGCTTTTCCGCCCACGCCGATTGGAAAGCGGTTTTGCGCTGGCTTTCCGGGTTAAAAGTTACGCCGAAAAAAGTCTTTACTACACACGGCGAACCCGAAGCCGCCGAAGCAATGGCGCAGCATATTCGTGATAAATTCGGCTGGACGGTG
The DNA here is from genome assembly GCA_038232235.1 of Pyrinomonadales bacterium. GTDB lineage: Bacteria > Acidobacteriota > Blastocatellia > Pyrinomonadales > Pyrinomonadaceae. Next base: position 7,103 of record JBBSIE010000117.1, read on the forward strand.
GAAGTTCCGCATTACGGAGAAACGGTTGAACTTGTCTAAAATATAAAATATGACAAAAATCACGTATTTATTTTTTGACATCGGCGGCGTGTGTCTGAGCAACGGTTGGGATCACATTTCGCGTGAACAATCAGCGAATCTTTTCGGTTATGATTATGCCGAAAGCGACAACCGACATTACGAAATTGTCCTGCAATTTGAAAAAGGAAATATCTCCCGCGATGATTATTTGGACGAAGTTATTTTCTACAAAAAACGCGATTTTTCCAAAAAAGACGTTATCGAATTTATGGAAAGCCAATCGGTCGCGCACCAGAATTCTTTCGATGTTTTGGGAAAATTATGTTCGCAGGGAAATTATCATATTTCGACTCTGAACAACGAATCGCTCGAATTAAATGAATTTCGCATCAAAAAATTCGGGCTGTCAAAATATTTTACAAACTTTTTCAGTTCCTGTTATTTGAAGATGAAAAAGCCCGAACCTGAAATTTATCAAGCAGTTTTGCGGATAATCCAAAAGAAGGGCGAACAATGTCTTTTTGTTGACGACCGCGAAGAAAATATTGAAGGTGCGAAAAAATGCGGATTTCATACACTGCATTTGCCGCAGGTAGAAGATTTGGAGAAACTTTTGAAGGAAAAGGGAATTTTAAAATAACCTGCGGGAAAATTTAACCAAATCGCCGGCTCGTAAAAACGTCGGCGTTTCGGCTTCAGGCGTGAAAAGCCGGACTTTTGTTTTGCCGATTATCTGCCAGCCGCCGGGAGAGTTCAAAGAATAAATTCCGGTTTGTCCGCCCGCGATTCCGACGCTTCCTTTCGGAACTTCGAGGCGCGGCGATTTTTTACGCGGTGTGACAATTCTTTCATCAACTTCGCCCATATACGCAAAACCGGGCAAGAATCCGAGCATATAAACGCGGTAAGTGCTTGCAGTGAAAATTTTGATGACTTCTTGTGGCGTTAAATTATTCGTCGTGGCGACAAAATCCAGATCAAGCGCAAATTCTTCATCGAAGTTAACCGGAATTTCAATTAAACGTGATTCTTTTTCAGATATTTCGTTCAGATTTTTCAGAGCATTTTCGGCAAACCTTTTTACGACTGAATAAGCGTTTGGAAATTCGGAAGATGTTTTTCTGACAATTAAAACATCGTAAAAAATCGTAAGCGAAGAATAAGCCGGAACTATTTCAACCAAACCCGGAAATTGATTCTGCTCGAAAAATTGCGCGAGTTTTAAAACAAAATTATTTAATTCGGGCGAGATTTTATTGCCGAAACTGACGGTCAAAGCGTTGTCGCCGAGCGGAAAGATTTTTATATTTTTCTCAATCATTCGTAGCTTTCCAAAACATCCAGCAGCGTCGCTTTTTCGGTTTCCACATCAATTATCTTCGCTCCCAATTCGGTTAAAAATGAAATTGTGTCGCCGAGAAGCGCGTCTTCGGTTTCACGTATAAATTTTAATGTGAAATATTTTAAATCCCTTTCGACTGCAAAAGTAATGAGCGGCAAATTTGCTAACAAATCAATGTTATCTTCTTCTAAATTGTTAAATGTGACCTCAACATTTTGCGTCTGCCGATGAGAACGGCGCAAATTTTCGGGCGTGTCAACGGCGCGAATTTCGCCTTTGGCAATAATTGCCACGCGAGAACAAAGTTCTTCGATCTCGGCGAGATTGTGCGAAGTCAGCAGAACGGAAACGCCTTTGAGCGACATAATCAAATCGCGCATATTTGAAGCGGCAAGCGGATCGAGCGAGCGCGTCGGTTCATCTAAAAGCAGAATCGGCGGTTTTGGAAGCAATGCGCGGGCAACTGCCAGACGCTGTTTGTTGCCGGTTGAAAGTTCGGAAAATCTGCGTTTGGCTAGTTCCTGCAAGTTTAATTCTTCAAAAAGTTCGGCAATGCTTCTTCGCGCGGATTTGTCGTCAATTCCGTAAAGTCGGGCGAAAAATATCAAATTTTGTTCGGAAGTCAAACGCCAGTAAAACGAGCGTTCTTCGGCAGTCGCCAAACCGATCAGCGAACGAACTTTTACTTCATCTTTAACCGAGTCAAAGTTTTCAACCAAAACATTTCCGGCAGTCGGCTGAACGAGCGTGGCGATAATTTTTGTCAAAGTCGTTTTTCCCGCGCCGTTTTTACCGATAAGTCCGAAAATCTCGCCTTTTTCAATGTCGAATGAAATATCTTTTAATGCTTCAACCGGAGGTTTAACGGAAAGCCGAAAAATCTTCTTCAATCGCGGAAACGACGGCGGATAAGTTTTGGAAATGTTTTTGATGGAAACGGCTGGCACAAATTTTTAATATTATTTATTTATAGAAGTTTAGCAAATTTTTTGCGGAACAGAAAAAATATTTTCAAAACGCTAATAAAATTCGGCAGAGCAAAATAAAAAATGTTTTACAAACTCGTTTTGATGATATAAGACATTTGAAGTAAAATGTTTCGACGCAGAGTTGAAACTTCTCCGAAAATTCTCTAAATGAAATACTTCCACCGACTTCTTTTCTTCAATAATCAGTAAATATTGAATATATCAGTCAATAAAAGTTTCAGAAACGGCTTTGAGTTGAAGAAATACCCGACTGACAAAATCAAAAGAGTTAGATCGGCGGCGCAACGGCTTATAAAATGAAATTTAACCCGAATTCAACGGCGGAAAATTCTGAGCTTACGGTTGAAAACCGATTTCCGCAATTACATTTAATCACCGCTTTGACACTTATGATGATGGTTATTTTGTTTTTTGCGTGGGAATTTTATCAATCGAAACATATTCAATCTGCCGGCAGCGAACAAATTCCAATTTATTATTTTTACGCTTTTTCGGTTGTCATCTTAATGCTGATTGTTTCATTGTCGGCGTGGCTGGCGACGGCTCGCGCTTTGAATTCCGCCCGGAAAGCATTTTCGGTAAATGATTCGGATAGAAAACAAACGGAAGAAGAACTGCGATTGTCAGAAACTTATTTTCGTGAATTGCTCGACAACGCTAACGATCTTTTTTATACAACAGATCTTCAGGGAAATTTTACGTCCTTTAATAAAGCGGGTGAAATAATCACGGGCTATACGCGCGAAGAAGCTGTTAGTAAAACAATTCAACACTTCCTATCAATGAACAAATTATAAATCTCGAACTAAATATGTGATTTAATGGTGAACAATAATTGAAGGAAAAATTTCTTACATTCACCACTATCTACGCCTTTGTTTCGGATCGAGATATTCGCGCAAACCATCGCCGATAAAATTAAAAGAGAGGACGGTTAAGGCAATGGCGGCAGCGGGAAAAAACAAAACGTGCGGCGAATTATAAAGAATATCAAAACCGCGACCTTCTTCGATCATCGTTCCCCAAGACGGCGCAGGCGGCGGAATTCCCAAACCTAGAAACGACAGCGACGCTTCGGACAAAACCGCGCCCGCCATTCCTAAAGATGCCTGAACAATCAAAGGCTGAATCGCATTCGGCAAAATATGCGTGAAAAGAATGCGAAAATCACTCGCGCCGAGCGCACGCGCCGCCTGCACAAAATCGTATTCGCGCACTTTCAAAACCTGTCCGCGCATCACTCGCGCGTAACCGACCCAACCGATTACGCACAATGCCAAAATCAATTTGCCAAGTCCTGCGCCGAGAAATGCGACCAATGCAATCGCCAACAGCAAACCCGGAAACGCGAGAAAGACGTTAAAAATATAACCCGACAAAATTTTATCAACCCAGCCGCCGTAAAATCCGGCAATTGCACCGATAAATATTCCGACGACGGCTGAAACCGAAACGACGATAATCCCGACTTCCAGCGAAATCCGCGCACCGAACACGACACGCGAAAAAACATCGCGCCCAAGTGCATCCGTGCCGAACCAATGCTCGGCGGAAGGCGCGGCATAACGCAAAAACAAATCCTGCGCCGTAACGTCGTGCGTGGCGACGAGCGGTGCGAAGATCGCCGTCAATATAAAAATCACGGCAATGGCAAGTCCGATGTAAGTTAATCTATTCATTTGTCGTAAATTTACGAAAGGCGGATACGCGGATCAAGCCGGCGATAAACCAAATCGGTCAACGAATTTGCTAGAATATAAGTTACGGAAATGACAAGAACACAGCCTTGCACGAGGCGATAATCGCGTTTGCCGATGCCGTCGTCAAGCAGCAGAAGTCCTAAGCCCTGCCAACTGAAAATCTTTTCTGTGATAATTGCTCCGGCGAGCAAAACGCCTAATTGCAAACCCAGAATCGTAACGACGGGAATCAAACCGTTTTTCAAAACGTGCTTATAGATGACTTTTCGCTCACTCAAACCTTTTGCCCTCGCGGTTCTAACGTAATCTTCACCGAGTTCTTCGATCACCGAAGAGCGAATCATTCTCGTTAAAATAGCCGAAAGTGCCGCGCCCAAAGTTACGGCGGGCAGAACGATGTCTTCGGGGTTTGCGCTCCCCGTCGGCGAAAACCAGCCGAGTTTGACGGCGAAAACATACATCAAAAAAGGTCCGATGACAAAAGTCGGCAAACTGATTCCCAAAAGCGCGACCAGCGAAGCGAAGTTATCTGTCAGCGAATTTTTATTTTTTCCCGCCAAAACGCCGAGCGGAATCGCAATCCCGACGGCGACAATCAGCGCGGCAAGCGCGAGTTTTATTGTCGCCGGATAACGCTCTAAAATCATATCCCGAACCGGACGATCCGTGCGAAATGAAGTTCCCAGATCGCCGACTAAAATGCCTTTCCAGTAATCCAGATAACGATTATCCGCGCCGTGCCAGTCGAAACCTTTTTCATTATTGTATGAAAAGAAAAACGCCGGTTTGTCGAGTCCGTGTTTTTGGTTAAAATTGGCGATTTGTTCGGGCGTTGCCTGTTCGCCCAAAATCGCCTGTGCCGGATCGCCCGGAACTAACTCGATTAAAAGCGTTACCAAAGAAACAACTGTCCAAACGACGAGTAAAAGAAGTCCGACTTGCCGCGCGAAGTTTTGAATTTTGTATTTCATTTATTGCCAATTCGACAAAAGAATCATTTTAGGAAAATCTTTGCTGACCGAATTATAAAACTTTTCGTCCGCCGTAACGAATTCGCAATTTTCTTTGACGCTCAAAGCCAAATAGAGCGAATCGTAAAAGGTGCGTTTGTGTTTGGCTGCAATTTCAAAGGCTTCTTTAAATATAAGTAGTCGGACACAATTATCTTATAGAATAGTTGAAGTCCGAAAAATTGATTCTTAAAATACTTCCCACTGCTCCGAGAATCTGTCTGACCGAGTAGTGCAATTGTGCTTTATCAATATAATCTGACGGACTCAGCC
>JBBSIE010000118.1:0-12382 GCA_038232235.1 Pyrinomonadales bacterium
AAAAAAACTTTCGACGGCGGAATTAACCAACGTCGGCGCGGTTTTGGGAACGCCGCTTTATATGTCGCCGGAACAATGCCGCGGCGAAAAATTGACAAACCAATCCGACATTTACGCGCTCGGCGTAATCGCTTATCAAATGCTTTCGGGCAAAACCCCGTTTTCCGGTGATTTTAAGCAGGTGATGGATTCGCACAAAGAATCTGCACCGCCGGATTTGGAAGCGAAAAAAATCCCGAAAAAAGTCAAACAGGTTATCCGCGCGACGCTTGCCAAATATCCGGCGGAACGTCCGCCGACAGCGCAGGCGTTTGCCGCCGAACTTCGCGCCCAATCAGAAGGTATCAGCGTTTTGTTTCGGCGCGCATTGGAAATTTACAGCAAACATTTGCCGAAATTTCTCCTTCTTTCCACCATTTTATACTTGCCGCTGGCGATTTTTACGGCTGTGCAGATTGCCGTCGAGTTTTTTGCAGTTGACCAACCCGTTTTTGCAGCCAGAAGTTTGATTGCTTTCATCGTGTTTTTCGTCAATCTATTCTGCGGTTCATTATTATTCGGAACAACCACTTGGCTGGTCACACAAATTATGGCGTATCCGTTAAAACCCGTAACTTTGCGTCCCGCGTTCAACGAGGCGCGGAAAAAGTGGAAAAAATTGGTCTGGGCTTCTTTGCTGTCGGGCGTTTTAACGATTGGCGGACTCGCTTTATGTTTGCTTCCGGGAATATATCTTTGGGTTGTTTGGGCATTGGCGACACCGGTTGTAATGATGGAAAACCTGCGCGGTTTTGCCGCATTAAAACGCTCGAAGATTTTAGCCAAGCGTTCGCCTCGCACGGTTTTAGCAACAATTTTAATGATGTTTATGATTCCGGTTATAACATCATTTTTTATTACTTATTCTGCAAAATCAATTGTGGGAGATTTGAGCGGAGAATCGCTCCCGCCTGCCGCAAATGTTCAAAATACAGAAGATATAAGTGGAGAAAATGTCGTCAATGACGGAAATAGTCAAATGAACGACGAAAAGAAAGATAATGTTTCAATAAGTATCGGCGTAGATAAAAACGTAGAAATAAAAGACGGCAGAAGAAAAATGGACAAAGGACAACGGGTAAGATATGCCTTCAGACAGGCTTTGACTCAGATTTTTTATTTGCCGATTACGATTTTATTTGTGTCATTTTTTTCAATTGTTGTTTCTTTGTTATATTTAAAAACAAGACAAGTCGGCGGCGAATCAATGCAGGATTTGCTCGAAAAATTCAAATTTTCTGATGAAACTCAAAGCAATTGGCAAAAACGCATTCGTGAAAGAATTCAACAATCGGGCAAACTAACAAGCAAATTGTGAATCGTAAATCAATTACAAATATCACTCTGCAAAGCTATGAAATTCTTGAGTTTTTTTATAATAATCATTTTCGTTTTGAGCATTTCGGCTCAAAGCGTCAATCGTGAGTTCAGAATTAAAACAAACGGTTTGATCGAAATTACAAATCTTTACGGGCGCGTTCACATTCAGGCGCAGGAAACGGAAGAGTCGGAAGATACAAAAAACCAAGTTTTTATTCAAGCCGAATCACAAAAATCTTTAATCGAAAGCGACATCAAATTTGATAACGCGGACGAAGGTTTGAAAGTTGAAATCGCGCCGCAAACTTCACGGACAAGAGTTGATTTAATTATAAAAATCCCGCCGCGAACAAAAATTCGCGTCAAAACAACCGACGGCGAAGTGCGTGTTTCCGGCAATCTGGAATCGGTGGAAATTGAAACCGACACAGGAACGATTTCGGCGGATGTGCCGTTGGAAAATGTTAAATATAGCTTTGTCTGGACAGAATCGCGCCCGCGTTTTCTAAGCGATGTCGAACTAGAAAAAATCAAGGAAAAAGCGGCGGGCAAATTCGTCATCAGCGGACGAATTAATGAGAAATCAAAAATCAAAAGTCGAAAGACCAACGATGAAACTGTTGCGGAAACCGACGACGAAGAACAATCAGAAAACAACGAAAACCAAAAACCAAAAACCAAGAACCAAAAATCAAAAGACAAAGAACAAGTTGAACTGGACTTAACAACCGCGCGCGGCATCATTTTATTGAACATCAATCCGAATGAAGTTTCGTCGGATTTGCGCGAAAGACCATTAACAGAAGCGGCGAAAGCGATTGTTCGCAGCGGCGATTCGCTTTTGACGGAAGCGATCAGGCGGGCGAGTCCGAAGTATTTCGGCGATTATGCGAAAACTCTGCCGCCGATGAGACGCGAACCTGTTTTGGGCGAAAGCAAAGAACGTCCGAACGACGTAAACGCTCAAATAAAACGAGTTCTAGTCAGAGTTTTAGATACGAACAACCGCGCTGTTCCCGATTTGACGGTAAAGGATTTTGAAGTTTCTGAAGCGGGCGAAAAACGAGAGATTCTTTCAGTGGAACCGACCACCGCGCCGTTTAATCTGGTTTTATTGTTGGACGTTTCGGGAAGCGTGGACAATTACGTTGATTTTATTCGCAAAACCGCCAGAAATTTTGTCAACACGGTCAATCCGAACGACAAAGTTGCCATCATAATTTTCAACGAAGATGTCAAGACTCTTTCGACATTTACGACCGATAAAGGCAAACTTTCTGAAAGCCTTGACACTTTCGACGCGGGCGGCGGAACGGCTTATTATGACGCGCTGGCGTTTGCTTTGGCGGAAACTTTGCGCCCGCTCAAAGGCGAACGAACGGCGATTGTCGCATTGACGGACGGCGACGATAATCGTTCATTTCTGCCTTTTGACGCGCTTTTGGGTTCGATTCAGGAAAGCGGCGCGTTGATTTATCCCCTTTATGTTCCGTCAGGTTTGATTGCCGCTTCAAAAAACCGCGATCCGAATGCGACGGTTGATCCGTTGCGAACGAAATACAACGGTTTGAGTTCAAAAGCCGAAGGCGAAGGCGAAAAACTCGCAAGCATTTCCGGCGGCGTTTATTATTCGATTCGAAAATTGGGCGATCTGCAAAAGGCTTACGACGACATTGTTACACAGTTGCGAACGGCTTATTCGATAACTTTTCGTTCAAATCTGGCGGAATTACGCGACGGTCGTGCTTCGCCGCGCTTGAAGGTGAAAGTTGATCGGGAAAATACTTTTGTAAAACTCGGCTCGGTTGTCGAAGTCAAACTGCGCGGAATTTCACAATTAAATAAGAATGATTTCCCGCTAAGACCGCAAAGTTCGCAAAGAAAAGAAAATGAGTTTCAACAAATTTCTTTTAATAGCAATTTAATTAACTTAGCGATCTTTGCGCCTTTGCGGGAAAATTTCTTTCAAAACATTTCATTTCAACAATTAAGCGAAATTACGGGCGAAGTCGAAAAAATAAATTACAAACAATTTGCGGGCGATAATTTGCGAACTTACAATTTTGAAAACTTCGATATAAATAATGCAGCCGGCGCGTTTTTGCTCGAAAAAGAAAAGGAAAAAATCGCCATCAGCCGTTGGATTTCGCCGAAAAGAACGAGATCTTATCCGTATGAAAGAGTTTACGACACGCTCGCCGTCGGCGGGAAAAAAGCAACGATAATTCCCGTCGTGAAAGATGAAGGTTTGGGCGGCGACCGCGATTTTTTGCAGTGGGACACGATTTCGCTGCTGAGTCTTTTGGACGTTCATTTTATTCCGGCTTTTTACAGCGAGGCGGCGAAAAATCTGAAAAGAAACGATCAAATCACCGCGCAAAAACTCGACAGCGAATATATTTCGGCAAAACTCGCCGAAATTTTTAATTTTAAAGGAACGGCGCTACAATGGAATGAAAATCAAACAAAAAATCTAAAAGATATTTTTGAAAAAGCGCGAAATGCTTACCGCGAAATTTCCAAAAACACCAAAACATATATGCACAACGAAGACGCGCTCAACGGATTGATAAAACTGACCAAAAAACCGGATGATTTCATCTTATTTTCGCGCAGCAAAGCGCAGAAAGGACAAAACCGAGAAATCCTATCAATCCAGCCGAAAGAAGCACTTTCAACCGATACGAAAGGCAGCGTAACGATCACGAATTTAAACGGCGGAAAATATTTTTTTACCTGCGATGAAACTCTTTTAAAGGAAAACACGCTCTATCTAATCCAAGACAAACACAGCAGTCGCGCCATTATGCCGAGCGAAAACGACATCAAAGACGGGCTTTTAAAGATGATGGTTTATACAAATCTGCAAAACGTCCGCGTCGGCAAAAACCCGGTTAATTCAAAAGCGATTTTGCGCCTGACTTCGAGCAAACTCGTCGGCTCGATCAATTCGGACGGAAGCGAAGATGAAATTGCCGAGTTTTTTGAAACGAATAAGTTGGAAACTTCCAAGCAAAATCTCATCAAAAAACTTTTTCACGACGCGCGGGAAAATAAATTTATGATAATTTTAGAAAAAGGCGAAACCGCAAAATGAAATCTTCACTATTAAATTCTCTTTTCGATGAACAAGAACCGCGACCTTTGACCGTTTCGGAATTAAACGAGCAGGTCAAATCGGTGTTGGAGCGCGGTTTTGCATCGGTTTGGGTTGAAGCGGAAATTGTAAATTTCGTCGCGGCGCATTCCGGTCATTGGTATTTTACGCTGCACGACGGCGATTCGCAGCTCAAAGCGGCTTGTTATATTCGCAATAATCAACGGATTCGATTTCAGCCGTTTGACGGTTTGCAGGTGCGTGTGCGCGGAAAGTTGAGCGTTTATCAGCCGAAAGGCGAGTATCAAATGCTCGTCGAATCGCTCCAACCTGTCGGCGAAGGCGCGTTGAAAGTCGCGTTTGAACAAATCAAGGCGAAATTGGCGAAAGAAGGTTTGTTTGCCGAAGAATTAAAGCGCGATTTGCCGCTTTTGCCGAAGCGCGTCGGCGTTGTAACTTCGCCGAACGGCGCGGCTTTTCACGATATTTTAAATGTCTTGTCGCGCCGAACGCGGACGGTCAATATAACTCTGATTCCGACTCGCGTGCAGGGCGAAACGGCGGGCGAAGAAGTCGAAGCGGCGATAAAACTCGCCAACCATTATAATAAAAATTCAGACGAAAAAATAGATGTTTTGATCGTCGGGCGCGGCGGCGGCTCAAGCGAGGATCTGTGGGCGTTTAATGAAGAACGAGTGGCACGGGCGATTCGCAATTCGGAAATTCCCGTGATTTCCGCTGTCGGACACGAAATTGATTTTACGATTGCCGATTTTGTTTCAGATCGTCGCGCACCGACACCGAGTGCGGCGGCGGAAATTGTCGCCGAATCGGAAGAAGGTTTGAAGGCGTGGATTCAACAGAAAACACAGGATTTGTTTCAGACGGTCGGCTTCAAACTTTTACAGTCGCGCTCCCGTTGGCAGGAACTCGCGCTTTCGTCTGTTTTTTCCGAATTTCCGGCTCGCATCAAAGATTTGCAATATGAAATTGAAGATTTGCAGTCAAATATGAGCGACACTTTGAAGGAAAAACTCAAAATGACGCGGCAAAATTTGGAAGTTCTCGAAAATCGTCTTTCGCCTCTAAAACTCAATTCAAGGCTCAACGCGCAGAAAACGCGATTGGCTGTTTTGCGGCAAAAACAGATTTCGGCGATCAAAGATGTGATTGATGGAAAAGATGAAAAACTGAAAATTTCGATGGCTTCTTTAGACGCGCTCTCACCACTTTCGGTCTTAAATCGCGGTTATTCAATAGCGGAAAATGAAGCGGGCGGGATTTTGAGCGACGTGAAAAAATTAAAGATAAATGACACGGTGAAAATTCGTCTGGCAAAAGGTAAAATTAAAGCTCGAATTTTTGACATTGAGGTGAATGATTGATGAAAATAAAATTTTTCCCGATTTTAATAATGTTTTTTTTGCCGTTAAATATTTTGGCAAACGACGATGCCGACGATGCAAAACAAGCAGTTAACTCTTTTTATAAGTATGATTTTTCGCATAAACAGGATTTCAGAAAAGGCGAAATTGACCGTCGGAAAGGCTGGCTTTCAGCCGCACTTTACAGGCTTTTAATTGCCGAATGGAAAAAAGAATTATCATTTAGAAAACCGAATTCCGACACAAAACCGTATTTCGACAGTTTGCCGTTTCAGCCGATTGATGAAGGTTGTAAAAACCAATATAAAACCGGCAATGCGTCGGTCAAAAATGGAAAAGCAACGGCTGAAGTCGAATTTTATACCGGAAAAAAATGCGGAAACAAGCTCGTTGCCAATTACACGTTTGAATTGATAAAGTTCAAAGGGAAATGGTTAATAAATGATTTGATTTATGAAGACGAAGAAAGTCTAAGCAAAACATTGAAGCGAAAAAGCAACTAAAATTTGATGTCAAAATTTGTCGTAAATTTGGAAAACAATCAAAAAAGCCCAATGCCAACGCCAAAAAAAGCAAGCATTCCAGAATTTGGTAGTTATCAAAAGCCGGAAAAACCGAGTGCTTTGATGAAAGTTCTCAAAATTCTTGGTGCGGCACTTCTTTTTACTTTGATAGTCGGCGCAATCGGCGGTTATTTTTACTGGCGAAATTTAAAAACAACGCCGCAATATTCGCTGGCTTTATTGATAGATGCGGCGCGGCGCGACGATCAGAAAACAATTGACGAACTGGTTGATACTGATGCGATAATTGACGATTTTGTGCCGCAGATTACCGACAAAGCCGTTGAACTTTACGGGCGCGGTGTCGCGCCGGCGACGATCCAAAAACTCGAACAGGCAGCCGCGCCGTTTTTGCCCGCGCTCAAAGAACGGGCAAAAGACGAATTGCCGTGTTTGATTCGTGATAAAACACAGAAATTTGACAGTATTCCGTTTTGGGCAATCGCCGTCGGCGCGGGCAAATATCTTGATATTTCACTTGACGGCGACAAGGCTTTTGTCAAAAGCAAATTGCCCGACAAACCGCTCGATTTGACGTTGAAGCGCAATGGGACAAAGTGGCAGGTCGTTGCCGTTAAAGATGAAGTTTTGGCGCGGCGAATTGCCGAAAAAGTCGGACAGGATTTGATTACGGTCGCCCAAAAAGACGGTATTAAAAAGGTCGGCGAAAAGCTCGGCGTTTCAAATCTCGAAGAAATTTTGAAAAACTCCGGTAAAATTTTCAAATAATCGCAAAAATATGCCTGAAAAGAAACAAACATTTGAGTCTTCGCTAAAAGACCTCGAAAAAATCGTGCGCGGTTTGGAAGAAGGCGATTTGTCTTTGGAAGAAAGTCTGAAACTTTTTGAAGACGGCGTAAAATTGTCGCGGGAATGTCAGGAAAGATTAAACCAAGCCGAGCGCAGGATCGAAGTTTTGCTCAAAGACGGCGACGGAAATCCGGTTTTGCAGGCAATTCAACCGGAAGATTTACGCGAAGAAAAACAACCAAAAATTAAACGCCGAATTGTTTTTGACAACGATGACGATGAATCGCCATTTTGACGAAACTGTAGGTTTGTAAATAACTATTAGCTCAATAAACTCTGTGAAAAACTCCGTGTTTTCTGCGTTAAATACGTATTTAACGCAGAAAACACGGAGTTTTAAAAGTTATTTTAATTTCAAATTTGTTTACATTTTAAGCTGTTTGAGATGCAATGGTTTTCAATTTTTCACGTTTCCGCGCCGCCCGGTAAGTTGAAAATCCTTCTTTCGTCAAACCTAAAATCGCCCGCCGGTTATCAAATAAAAGTTTCATCCAATCGCGCTTTTTCATTTGCGGGAAATAAATTCCGCGAAAAAACAGACGCGCTACCAGATGACCGATGCGATATTCAATCGGCTGATTTCTGATTGCATCAATCGCTTCGGCATTCCTTTCGGCACTGTAAGACCTTTCCCACGCTTGCCCGACTTCAACTTTGGCTTGGTCAATCGACATTTTTGAAGGCGTGTGCGCCATAACGAACGGCGCGAATTCGAGCCAGTGTTTCGGGCGGCTGAGGCGACCTTCTTTTTCCAGACGATCATAAAGCGGAGTTGACGGAAACGGCGTAAGTTGTCCGAAAACAGGAAGTCCGGGCGACCAACTCTCGATTTGTTCGAGTGTTCGTCCGGCAACGCCTTCGGTGTCATTGTCCATCCCGAATATAAACGACGTTATCGCGTAAATATTGCGGCTTGCCAAACGGTCTAAAACTTGTTTGTAATCAGCCGGTTTTGAGAAGTTTTTATTGACCGAAGCCATGTTTTGCGGGTCAATTGATTCCATTCCGATAAAAACCCATTTGCCGCCGGACTCGGCAATTAAGTCAACCAATTCTTCGTCGCCGAGCAGGTTTGCGCTGATTTGCGCGACCCACGGAAGCTGCGCGTCCGCCGCGATAATATCTTTCAGCAGAGATTTTACGCGCTTTTTGTTGATAGCCAGATTGTCGTCAATAAAGAAAACGGCGATTTGTCCCTTTTCTTTTTTGGCTCGTTCTTTTAGTCTTAAAAGTTCCTCGACGACGCTTTCATTCGTGCGAAAGCGAATCGAATCGCCGAAAAATCCGGTTACGGTGCAGAATTCACAGCCGTAAGGACAGCCGCGTCCGGTTTCAATCGGCACGACGAAAAATTTGCCCCAACCCGCGCCCATTTTTGACAGCGTCGGCTGCAGAAATTTCGGCACTAAACTAAACTGCTCCAAATCTAAAATTTCCCACGGAATATGCGGATAAGGCTGCAAACTCGGTTTTTTATCGTTGCCTTTGGCATCAAATTCGGGTTGATAGATTTCTTTTAATTCGCCGCGTGCCGCGTCTTCGACAATCAAATGCCAGGTTTCATCGGCTTCACCGAGCGCAACCGCGTCGGCGTGGCGTGTTCCGCCGTCGCGCCCCAAGGCTTCGTCGGGACATTCGGTAACGTGCGGTCCGCCCATTACGACTTTTATTCCGGCATCGCGCAAAGCGTCGGCGACTTTGTAAGCGCGGGCGACCATTCTGGTCATCGCGCCGATGCCGACCAAACCGACGTTTTCATCAAGGCAAAACTGCACGAGTTCTTCGCGCGTCATCGCTTTGGCGTTGCCGTCAATTAAAACTACTTCGTGTTCTTTGGGTGTCAACGCCTGAAGCAGGAACATCCAAAGGTGCGGCATAAAGTTCCGCGTAATGCCGTTATCAGGATTGTACAGTAAAATTTTCATAACCTTCTTCCTTGTGTGTCGTTCAAAAATAATTTGTCCAGTTTTTGCACACTGCCAGTTTATTTTGGGCTTTGTTTTAGGGAGTCAACGATCGTTTTTATCTTGACTGTTTTACACAAATTCCGCTTTGAATCGCACGAAGTTGGAAAAAGATTATTGTGTTGAAACGATTTAAGATTAAAACGAACCGAACATCAGAAGAGAGTTGTTAAAACTCAAGACTAAATGCAGAACGCGATTTCAATGAAAAAAATTATATCACATTATGTTTGACAGATAACATAAGCAAGTTGTGTGTTTGGTAAAGAATTAAAATTTGTTCAAGAAAAGTTTTGTGATAAATTTTCATTACTCCTTTTATACCTTTGTTTTACAATTAAAGATAGTCGGGAAAATTTATTTTGAATATTAAAACTTGAAAAATTGTTTCAAGAATTTGTAACTGAACAAGTATAATTTTTATCATCGGCATTTTTACAACCAAAAAAATTGCCGAAATCAACAAACAGGGAAGTGAACTATGAACAGAAGGAATTTCATCGGAAAAGCGACGGCGGCGACCGGTGCAATCGTGCTGTCGCAAACGACGACTAAAGCGCACGAAACAACGGAAAACAATTTTGAGGAAAAATTTGAAACGCCGAAAACCGTTCTCGAAGGCGAAATGATTTATCGAACTCTGGGCGCGACGGGCGAAAAAGTTTCGGCAATCGGAATGGGCGGTTTTCACATCGGCAAACCGGAAACCGAAGCTGAAAGCGTTAAACTTATCCGCACGGCGATTGATCGCGGCATTACGTTTATGGACAATTGCTGGGATTATCACAACGGAAAAAGCGAGATTTGGATGGGCAAAGCGTTAAAAGACGGCTACCGAAAAAAAGTGTTTTTGATGTCGAAAATTGACGGGCGCGACAAAAAGACCGCCGCCAAACAAATTGACGAGTCCTTGCTTCGTCTGCAAACCGATCACGTTGATTTGATGCAGTTTCACGAAGTTATCCGGCTCGAAGACCCGGATAGAATCTTTGCCGACGGTGGCGCGTTTGAAGCGATGATGGACGCTAAACGTGCCGGCAAAGTACGTTTAGTCGGTTTTACGGGACACAAAGATCCTTCCGTGCATTTGCGAATGCTCGAAATCGCCGCCGCGCATAACTTCAAATTCGACACGGTGCAAATGCCAATAAATGTGATGGACGCGCATTTTCGCTCGTTTCAACAAAATGTTTTGCCCGTTCTGGTTAAAGAAAAAATCGGCGTTCTCGGAATGAAAACTTTTGGCGACAATTTTATTTTGCAGAGTAAAACCGTGATGCCGATTGAAGCTCTTCATTATTCGCTGACTTTGCCGACGGATGTTGTAATCACCGGAATCGAAAAAATGGATATTCTCGATCAGGCGTTTCAAGCGGCAAAAACCTTTAAGCCGATGGGTCAAACTGAAATCGCGGCGTTGCTGGCAAAAACTAAACAAGCGGCGGAAACGGGCAAATTTGAAAAGTTCAAAACCGATGTGCGTTTTGACGGTACGGCAAAAAATCCGCGCTGGCTCGGCGGTATGCAGGAATCATAAATTAGTTGATAGTTGATAATTGATAGTTGATAATTTTTAAAGCTGCAACCGGCTGTTGACAGTTTATAAATTACCCGTTTAATGAATTTCAGAATTATCAACTATCAATTATTCATCAGTCAGCGTCGGCGGCTGAAAACTCGCTTTTGAAGCAGGAACGCCTGCCGTCATTTGCATTGAAACGATTAGTTTTCTACCTTCTTCACTCAAAATTGGCAAACGCGAGCTAAATAAAATCGAACCGATAATACAAGCCGTGCCGCCGAGCGCGACCGTATATTGCGCGCCGAGAATTCCGGCGAGCGAACCCGCCATCAACGCGCCGAGCGGAGCCATTCCCATAAACATCATCGAATAAACGCTCATCACGCGCCCGCGGAGTTCGTCCGGCACCATCGCCTGAATCAGCGTATTTGACGAAGACATCTGCGTCATCATCGTAAAGCCGACGGGGATTAAAAGCAGCATCGAAAGCCAAAAAACATTGGAAAAGGAAAACAAAATCAAGCTCAAACCGAGTCCGCCGGAAGCGAAAGCAACCCAGCGTCCGAGTCCGAAAACTTCTTTGCGCGAAGCTAAAAGAAGCGCGGCGATCAATGCTCCGATTCCCGACGCGCCCATCAAATAGCCGAGCGTGCTGGAATTGCCGCCCAAAATTTTATCGGCGAAAATCGGCATCAAGACCGCATACGGCATTCCCATCAAACTGACTAAACCAAGCAGTAAAAGCAGAGCGCGAATCGGTTTGGTCTTTAACACGAAGCTGAAACCTTCTTTGATATTTGAAATTGCCGAACCGACCTTCGGGCGAATTTGAATGTCAATCTTCATCAATAAAAGTCCGGCGATGACGGCAATATAGCTGACGGCGTTCCCGAGAAAACACCAGCCTTCGCCGACAGCCGCGACTAATAATCCGGCGATTGCCGGTCCGACGATTCGCGCGCCGTTGAACATTGAAGAATTCAAAGCGATTGCGTTTATCAAATCTTCCTTTCCGACCATATCAACCGCAAACGCTTGTCTGGTTGGAATGTCAAAAGCGTTGGCGATGCCGAAGCAAGCGGCGATTACGAATAGATGCCAGACTTGAACAGTTCCCGTCAAAGTTAAAATTGCCAGAACAAACGCAAAAATCATCGCCGCCGACTGCGTGATTATCAAGATGCGCCGACGATTAAACCTGTCGGCGACCAATCCGCCAATCGGCGCGAGTAAAAATACGGGAATTTGTGAAGCGAATCCGATTAAACCGAGCAAAACAACCGAACCTGTCAGACGATAAACCAGCCAGCTTTGCGCGACGGACTGCATCCACGTTCCGACTAATGAAACGAATTGTCCGCTGAAAAACAGCCGAAAATTTTTGTGTTTTAAGGCGCGAAATGTGTTGGGCAGTTTTGAAGCGGAGTTTTTTGAGGAAGTTTCGATTTTTGTAAAACCCTTGTCCATAAATTCTAAATTAACAACTTTCGAGAAAAATAAAAATACTTCCCGCACGAAAAGCAAGAAGCATTTTATAAAACATAGAACTTACGCAGTTGGCAGAAGCAGATAACGAGGATTCGACAAATATGCTCTGACGGCATCTCGAATGATACTTGTTTTCGCTTCGATCCAACTGATTCTTTCTCGATAACAATGACTTTCAAGTCTGACAAATGCTC
>JBBSIE010000119.1:0-12369 GCA_038232235.1 Pyrinomonadales bacterium
CAAAGGCAACCGCACACCCGAACAAGCCAGAATGCCGCTGCTCACGCCGCAAAAACTTCTGCGATTAGGGCTTGACCATGTTCTGCTTTGCCATTACGCCGAATCGCGTCCCGAATGGAAGAAATATCTGTTTATGGACGATGTAGCGGATGATCAGCAAATGCGACTTGCTGCGTAGATACGGAAGAAATTTAGCCACAAATAAACAGGGATTCACCCAGATAAAAGCAAGATAAAACATTTTTCTTACCTTTAGAATCTGCGTCTGTCTATGTAAATCTGTGGCTAACATTCTTTTTTCAACTTCGAATAAGCCCTATAATACAAAACAAATACGGTTAGTTAAACAGGTCAGACCATCTGCGGCAGCGGATGGTTTAACGCGCGTGTTTCGAGAAGTTTGCCGAGATTTCCAAAGTAACTTCAACCGCCCGCTGCCACAGACGATTCTGACTTAACACACCAACTGAAAAATGGTTTTGGTATAATTAACTGTCTAAAATTTACTTTTTCCGCAACTCTATTTATACTTCACTAAATAATAGGAAGGTTTGAAATAAATAATGAAATTAAATAGTAGTAAAAATGTTGTTGCCGCCGGATTAGTAATAATTTCGGCATTTTTGAGTTTTGCGTGTCAGACACAGTCGGCGGAGAAAAGCGCGACTCCGGCGGAAACGGTTAAAGCGGAAACCCCGACTGAAGCCTACGAAATGCTGTATGCCGCCGTCAAAGCGAAGGATAAAAATAAAATCAGACAATTAGTGTCAAAAAGTTCGATGAGTTTGGCTGAATTTTCCGCCTCTCAGCAAAAAATAGATGTTGATAAATTTCTCGAAAACGGAATTACCGCGACGACTTTTTCGCCGACGCTGCCGCAAATTCGGGACGAACGAATAAAGGATAATTTCGGCGCGTTGGAAGTTTACAATTCAAAAGATAATCATTGGGAAGATTTGCCTTTTGTTTTGGAAGACGGCGGCTGGAAACTCGCCGTCGGTGATATTTTTCAGAATACTTATAAATCGCCGGGCAAAGGACAGGCGGAACTTGAAAACGAGGCTTCGGGAAACAATAATATGATGATGCCGCCGAATTCCAACTCTGCAAACATCAATAAAATGAACCAAATACCGCCGGTCAACAAGGCGAAAAAATGACTGACGCGGAGCAGATTCAGGAAATCTTGACGCAATACGGAAAACACGGCTGGAAATTGAGCCGTGTTTTGCTTTCTGCGCCGACTAAGAAAATGTTGTCGGCTCCGTTTGAAAAACTTTTCGGCAATGCGGAAATAATTACGTCCGATATAGACGCGGCGTGGTTTTTTCGCGCGTCGGACAAAGGCGGCGAAGCGTGGGAACTGCGTCGTTTAAGTGATGTGCCGTTCGCGCTGTTTGAGATGTTTGATGATGAAGACGACGAGGAAATTCGGGAAGAAACCCGACAAGAGATGCAAACGCGGATGAGAAAATAGGCATCGAAGATGATCAATCGAAAATTTGCCGTTAATTTTTGATTTACAAAGTTTTGCATTTGATGCAAACTGTTTTTTATTTTTTTATAAAGATGACAATTAAAGATTTAGGTGCGCGAGTCAACAGCGTTTGGGAAGGTTTGCGCCCGATGACAAAAAAAATGCTGGTCGGTGTTTGGCAGGCGAATAGTGGAAATATGCTGCCCGCGCCGACACAAAAATTTTCCTACGACGCTCACGCCGATTGGGAACTCAGCCGTCTGCTGTCCGCTTTGGATGAACAGACGAAAGACGCGGAAGCCAAGAAAAATACGGAAAAATTGAGTGAAATAAACAAATTGGCGGAAACCTGTTCGGCGGTTTTGCAGGCTCAGACCGAATCAGCCGAAGTTTTTATACAGCTTGCCGAACGTATTTTGCTGCTCAATGATTTCAACAAATTTGACGCTTTGGCAGATGTTTTGGCTAAACGCTTTTCAGCCGCTGAAATTGCGGAAATTATCAGACAAACAGATCGAGCGCAAATTCGCGCCGTCGCTTTTGAAACTCTGGCGATGATGTCTGTTTCTAAAATTTTGCCGCTGCTCGACGATCCGATTTATCACGAAATCGCACATATTGTGCTTGAACAGCAAGCCTTCGAATTTGAAAATCAGGACGCGCAGATTGTTTTGGATCAGTTGGAGTTTGGCGAAACGGATGATTTTTAATGCCGTTAATCGTCAATCGTAAATTGTGAAAACAACAGATGCGTTCACAGTAAATTAGGTATATTTAAATTCTGATTCATTTCAAGAAAATTCCGCCAATTATCGTTTTATGAAAGAAGTTACAATCGTTTGCGACGGTTCGAGTCTCGGCAACGGCAAGGGCGCAACGCGGGCGGCGGCGGTTGCCGTGCTTGGTTATCGCGGTTATTGGCGGGCGTTCGGCGAATATCTCGGCAATGCGACGAATCAACAGGCGGAAATCGCGGCGGCGTGGATCGGGCTGAAAAGTTTAAGCGAACCCTGCAAAGTCAGACTTTTAAGCGATTCGCGCTATGTCGTGCAGACGATGACCGGAAATTTCCGCAAAAAAACTAATCTCGAATGGTGGGAAAAACTGGAAAAATCTGCCAGAAAACACGACATAAAATGGGAATGGGTTAAAGGACACGCCGGACACGAAGTTCAGGAAGTCGCCGACAAAATGGCGCGTCGAATGGCGGAATTAGGTAAAGTTGACGAGGCAATTTTGACGAGGCAATTTTGGACGAAGCAGTTGCGGAAATTGGAGTCATAGAAATTTAAAAATGGAAAAAGGAAAACGGAAAACTAAAACTGAAAACCGGAGAAACTATTTTCCGTTTTCCATTTTCCGTTTTTCTATATCTTTTTGCGCGGCGTTAATTTTCTTCGGACTTTGGACTTTGGACATTGGACTCAAAAGGACATTGGACATTGGACTCAAAAAGTTTCCGCACAAAAAAGAAACGCGCTCGGTTGGGTTTGGCAAAACCCGCTGCCGCAGGGCAATCCGCTCTATGCGATTCATTTTGCCAAAGACAAAGAAACCGGCTTTGCCGTCGGCGCGGACAGCACGATTTTAGCCACGACGGACGGCGGTTTTAACTGGCAAAGCCAATTGTCGCCGGTTGATACGATATTTTCGGGCGTTTTCGTCAAAGATAATCGAAACGCTTTTGTCGTCGGCGCACGCGGCACGATTATTTCAACAATTAACGGCGGCAAAGAGTGGAAGCAGATTGAAATTCCGACAAAAAATCATATTTACAGCATAACTTTCGCGGGCGACGATTTGATGACAGGTTGGGCGGTTGGAACTTACGGTCAAATATTAAAAACATCGGACGGCGGATTAACTTGGAAACCGCAAGCGAGCGGAACAACCGAACATCTATTAAAAATTTCGGCTTTCGACGCCGAACGAAGTGTTATCGTCGGAACAAACGGAACAATTTTAACCACCGGAAACGGTAGAAAAACGTGGCAGGAAAATAAGCCGTGCGGCAATGTTTTGATGGCGAGCGCGGCATATCTTTCGGCGGAAAAAATCATCGCCGTCGGCTATGGCGGATGCGTCGCTATAAGCGAAGACGGAGGCGAAACATTTCAAAAAAAGGACGTTTACAGTCGGGCGGATTTTCTTTCGTTAAGTTTTTCCAACGAAAAAAACGGCTCGATGACCGACGCGAACGGGATGGTTTGGCTGACCGGAGACGGCGGAAATACGTGGCTGCCGTTCAACGTGCGGACAAATCCGCGACTTGTTTCGATGTATTTTGCCGATCAATATACGGGTTGGGCGGTTGGCGAAAACGGTTTGTTAATTCGCACCGATGACAGCGGTTACAGTTGGCAGCGTTTGAGCGAAGGCGGGCGCGAAGATGTGAACGATCTCACTTTATTTGACGAAAATATCGGCGTTGCAATCGGTTCGCGCGGCAAAACCTGGATTACCAACGACGGCGGCAGAAATTGGATTCCGGTTTATTCGGGCGTAGAAGAAAACTTAAACGCGCTGGATTTTATTGACCCGGAACACGGCATCGTCGTCGGCGACAAAGGCACGATTTTGCGTACAATCAACGGCGGCGCGAGTTGGGGAAAAGGCGTTTCCAACGTCAAGGAAGACCTGCTCGGCACATTTTTTCTCGATGAAAAAACCGGCTTTGCCGTCGGCGCAAACGGAATGATTCTGCGAACCGATTCGGGCGGCGCGTATTGGGAACAAATCGAATCAGGGACGAGAACTTGGCTCGAAGATATAAAATTTGTCAACGAAAAAACAGGTGTCATCGTCGGCGACAAAGGCACGATTTTACTGACCGAAGACGGCGGCGCAAGTTGGAAAAGTATTAAAACTAATCTTAAAGAAAATCTTTACAAAATAAGTTTTTACGATGAAAAAATCGGATATGCCGTCGGCGCGGGCGGCGCAATTTTGCGGACCGAGGACGGCGGCGAAACGTGGCAGGATCAGGAATCTTCTTTGAAGATGAATCTTTATGCGGTAACGGCTTTCAAACGCGATGAAGCGATTGTTGTCGGCGAACAGGGCGCAGTTTTGCGAACCGAAGACGGCGGAAAAATTTGGGAAATGCAGCCGAATATCACGAGTAATTCTTTGCAGGCAGTTGTTTATCGCGGCGGCACGAATTTGTGGGTTGCTGGACGCGGCGGCGCGATTCTCAAGCGTTCCGAAACTTTTTCGACAATTAAAACTTCATCTCCGCTGAAACTTCCGCCGATTCTGCGGTCAGGTGCGTCCAAAAATAAAACGAAATCGCGCTCTCCGTTAATAACAATTACCGACGACGGCGACATTTTACCTGCCGTGCCGCCGAAAAAAAATAATTAAGTAAAAAGTTAAAAGGCAAAAGTAAAAAGTTAAAAAGAAATTTGATAAAATAGAATTATGGAAAACAACAATTTAGAAACAGCGACTTTGGCAGGCGGATGCTTTTGGTGTACGGAAGCGGTTTTTGATAATGTGCGCGGCGTTGAAGATGTCGTGTCGGGTTATTCCGGCGGACACACCGAAAATCCGACGTATCAGCAGGTTTGTTCGGAAACGACCGGACACGCCGAAGCCGTGCAGATAAAATTTGATCCGAACGAAATTTCTTACGAAGAAGTTTTGCAGATATTTTTCGGCACGCACGATCCGACGACGATGAACCGGCAGGGAAATGATGTCGGCTCGTCATATCGCTCGGCGGTTTTTTATCGTTCGCCCGAACAAAAAGAAATTGCTGAGAAAGTCGCCAAAAATCTGACGGACGAAGACGTTTTCGGCAAACCGATTGTGACCGAAATCACAAAATACATTAACTTTTATCCGGCGGAAGATTATCATCAGAATTATTTTGAAAACAATCCGAATCAGCCGTACTGCGCGGCGGTCGTTTCGCCGAAAGTCGGTAAATTCAGACAGAAATTTGCGGACAGACTGAAAAATTAAAATAAAATGTCAACAGTTTTAAATGAAGTAAAAACGCTAAATCTCGAAGATTATCTGGCGATGTCCGAAGCGGAACTCAATGAACGCATCGAAGCGGCGCGTAAGGAATTAGGTTCGCGCGTGGTAATTTTAGGTCATCATTATCAGCGCGACGACGTGATAAAACACGCCGATTTGACGGGCGATTCTTATCAGCTTTCAGTGATGGCTTCGCAGACGGACCCAGAATTTATCGTGTTCTGCGGCGTTCATTTTATGGCGGAATCGGCGAATATTCTGGGAAAACCGAATCAAAAAGTGATTTTGCCGGATTTGGGCGCGGGTTGTTCGATGGCGGATATGGCGAATATCGAACAGGTCGAAGACGCTTGGGAACAATTGACGGAAATCGGCGTGGTCGGCGAAAATTCGCGCGTTGCGCCGATGACTTATATGAACTCGACCGCCGCGATCAAAGCGTTTTGCGGACGCAACGGCGGTGTCGTCTGCACTTCGTCAAACGCCGTGCCGCTGTTCGATAAATATTTGAAAGAATACGATAAAATGTTTTTCTTTCCCGACCAACATCTCGGCAGAAACACGGGTTTGAAATTCGGCATTCCGCTCGACAAAATGGCGTTGTGGAATCCGCACGAAGAACTCGGCGGCAACACCGAAGAAGAATTGCATAACGCGCGGCTGATTTTATGGAAAGGGCATTGCTCGGTTCACGGCAGATTCAAACCGTGGCACGTTGACCAAATCCGCAAACAAACGCCCGAAATGCAGGTTTTGGTTCATCCCGAATGTATGTACGAAGTCGTTGAAAGAGCCGATTTGAACGGTTCTACTTCGTTTATCATCAAAACGGTCGAAAATGCGCCAAGCGGTTCAAAATGGGCAATCGGCACGGAAGTAAATCTGGTTAATCGTCTGCAAAAACGCTTTCCCGATAAAGAAGTTCGTCTGCTCGCGCCTGATTTATGTATGTGCGCGACGATGTATCGCATTGCGCCGCAAAATCTCGCGTGGGCTTTGGACAATTTGGTTGCCGGACGAGTTGTTAATGAAATCGCGGTTGACGAAGAAACAAAAAAATGGGCATCAATCGCGCTTGACCGGATGATTGAATTTACAGAACGCAGCTCGTGAATTACTTAAAATTGTTAGTTGTCAATCGTTAATCGAAAAGAAAAACATTTGATTGACGATTGACAATTAACAACTTAAAATGGCGGAAATTCAAGACAAATTACCGGAAAACGCGGGCGGGAAATTTTACGTTGACAGAATGTGTATTGACTGCGATGTGTGCCGCGACACTTCACCGAAAAATTTTACGCGCGAAGACGAAAACGGTTATTCATATGTTTATAAGCAGCCGGAAACCGAAGAAGAATTTGAACTTTGCGAAGAAGCGCGTGATGCGTGTCCGGTAGAAGCCATCGGCGATGACGGAAATTGAAAAGTAAAAAGGCGGTGATTTGAATTAAAAATCATCGCCTTTTTGAATCAAAATTCAAATTTTAAGATTATTTCCTTTTCAAACCCGTATTTGAAAATTTAAAATCTAAAAGCTGAGGCTTGGAATCCAATCTCGGCTGATTCATTGGCGGCGGAACGAAGCTGTCAGGCAGAAAACCGAGCGAGGTCGGGAAATTCGCGGCGGTCGGTTTGGTTTGTGTTCTGACCCAATTGTTGATCGCCGTAACGGATGCGACGAGTTGTTCGCCCGTAAAATTGCAGTGTCCGTTGCCGTTCGTATAAGTTTGGTATAAAAAGTTCGTGCGTCCCGCCTTCGTTATCGTATCGAGATATTCGCGTTCCTGCGTAACTGTTACGAGCGGATCGTAAAGCGTGTGCAGAGTCAAAACAGGAGCCTGAATATAACCGCTGTAATCGGCGTTTCTGCTCAGATAAAAGCGCGAATAAAAGGGCGGAAAAATGATCCGCTCCAAATTGAGTGAAACGAGCCAGCCTTCGATAACCGTCGCGGGAACGCCTAACGAAACGAGATAGGCTTTTTCTGTGTCGGTCAGATCGTAATTGTGATCAATATTACGCACAACCGGTCCGCGGGCGCGGCGTTCGAGTTCGGCGCGGGCTTCGGTTGTGAAAAACATATCGGTAAAAACCCAACCCGGATAAAAGTTCGGCGGGGCGGGCGGCATAATACCGCGTCCGGGTGTGCCGGTAACGAGACGGATAAACTCAAATTTTGGAAAATTCGCCGGATTGCTGACTTCCGCCGTTAATTTCGGCTGAACTTCGGTTTCAAAATCCAAATCATCACGCACATTTCCGGGCGTTCCCCAACTCGCCGGCATTCCGAAAAGTTTGTCATAAGCCAAAGCCAAATCGCCCGACGCATCCCACGACCGCGATGAACCTGCACCTACTGCGCAACCCGCAAGCGCGCCGTCGTAGAGATTTGCATATTGTTCCATACTTTCAAAGGTAATTACACTGCCCATCGAAAATCCCCACAAAATTGTGTATTGCGGCGTGCCGACGTTTGAATTAAAAAACAAAGTCAGATTTTTTATATCTTCAATACCTTCTTCAACCGCCCAACCGTTATTTCGATAAGCCGAACCTGCCAGAGCATAACCCTGTGCGAGCAAAACAGGTTCTAGAGCCGCGCTTGGCGCAACTTCGGCTGCACGGTTGTCAACTTCGCCCGGATGATCGGCGCGGTCGCGGTAGCCGTGAGCATAAATGAGCAAAGTACCATTCCAGTTTTCCGGCACACGAATGCGATACGGCGCGCCGAGTAAATCGCCTGCCAAATCAATCTGTTCAACCGGCTGCGCGGCTTTGGCAAACTGTATTGAAAACGCCAACAAAAAAAACACGACGTAAACTATTTTTTTTAACATAGCTCAATTCTCCTAAAATTTAGATGGTATTCTTGATTTTCATTCGGAAAACTGCCAAACATTGAAAGTTTTTCCCGATTCAGATGATCGTCGGAAACAAAAAATCTGACATTTTTCGGTAAAATTGGGAATTTAAATTTCTTAGAATGAAAAGTTTTTATATCTTCTCGCTTTGCAACTTTAAAGTCAAAGCAATTTATCGCGCCAACAAAATGATTTCGTCGCAAGCTAAAATTGCCGGTTTCGATTAAAATACTTTTTTGTTAGTAAACGAAACAATCAAAACAAAATTAACCGGTAAAAACTTTTACATTTATGATCAAAGCATTTATTTTCGACGTTGACGGAACATTGATTGATTCAAACGACTTTCACGCCGAAGCGTGGCAGAAAGCGTTTGAGAAATTTGGCAAAAAAATCTCTTTCGAGAAAATTCGTATGCAAATCGGCAAAGGCGCGGATAATCTTTTGCCGGAATTTTTAACCGAAAAAGAAATCAACGAATTCGGCGGCGAAATCACCGAACAGCGCGGCGAGATTTTCAAACGAGAATATATGCCGCGCGTCAAACCGTTTCCGAAAGTGCGCGAACTTTTCAAGAAAATAAAAGCCGACGGCAAAAAAATCGCGCTCGCTTCTTCGTCAAAAGATGATGAAGTCGAAGAATATAAAAAGATTGCGAACATCGAGGATTTAGTCGAAAAATCAACTTCGTCGGATGACGCTGAAAAATCGAAACCCGAACCAGATATTTTTCAAGCCGCGCTGAAACTTTTAGGAAATCTCGCGCTTGAAAATGTTCTGGTCGTCGGCGACACGCCTTACGACGCGGAAGCCGCAACCAAAGCAAAACTCAAAATCGTCGGCGTTTTGTGCGGCGGTTTTCCCGAAAAGGATTTGCGTGAGAGCGACTGTGTAGAGATTTTCCAAAATCCGGCGGATTTACTAAAAAATTACGATAAAATTATTTCTCTTTAAAATTTCTAAACCAAAATTTTAATCATTTCATCTTCAACGACGACTTCATAACTTTCAACCGAACAGCCTTTTTTTGTAAAACAATCGCCGTTTCTGACATCGAAACGCCAGCCGTGAAGATCGCATTCGACAAAGTTGCCGTAAACTCTTGAATCAGCGAGCGGATAACCTTTGTGCGGGCAGAAATTTTCTATCGCGTGGAATTTTCCGCCGATATTAAAGAGCGCGACTTCGCCGCCGTTTTTTAGTTTAACGGTTGCGCCGCGACCTTCCGGCACGTCGCCGACTTTTCCGACGGTCGTTAATTTTCCTTTGCGTTTCGATTTGTGTTTGTTTTCGTAAAGTTTTCCCATTCTTATTTTGGATTTTAGATTTTAGATTTTGGATAAGCAAATGGCGAGCGAAATTTTTGCACTTGCTTTATTTGTTCGAGTCAAACAAAATTATAATAATTGTAACTAGAGGTTTATTTGAATGAATGAAAAAAGATTTTCAGAAAACGCGCGTCGCCGTTGCCGCGAGATTATGACGGGCAGCGTGAAAACGGCAAATCGTCAAATGAGTTTGCAGGAAGTTGCGCGTTTAATGCGCGAAGGCGATATGGGCGCGATGCCGGTTGTCGAAAATGAAAAACTCGTCGGCATCGTCACTGACCGCGATATTGTCGTGCGGGCGATTGCCGAAGGAAAAAGTGCGGACACGGAAATCGGCGACGTAATGACGACGGAGATTTTTTCGGTCAAACCCGACGACTTTGTTTTTGAAGCCGTCCGTTTGATGGGCGACAAACAAGTGCGCCGCGTTCCAGTTATAACCGAAACGGGCGAACTCGCCGGAATTATCGCAATGGCGGACATCGCGCTCGAAATGGAAGACGAACGCGAAATCGCCGAAACTCTCGAAGATATTTCAAGTGGCGCGGGGTTTTGGAATAAATCTTGAAGAAAAATTATGCAATTTAAGATTAAGGAAATTTTATTGTGTTTGCTTTTGCTTTTTTCATTCTCTGCTATAAAAGCACAGGAAGAGACTGATTTACCAAGTCCTCCGATTGTAGATGATGAATGGGAATGTGGTTTGATCAATCCGCCGCTTGTAGAGATTAATGTATCGGTTTGGAGCAGTAAAAAAGGTGATTTGAAAGGCTTAAATTATAAGGATTTTGAAGTTTATGATGAAAAAGAATTTCGAGAAATCGAATACTTCAAGTTTAACGAACTGAAAAACCAATACACAATCGGTTTTCACCAAGATGAATATATACCAAATGATAAGTGGCGCAACGTGAAAGTGAAAATTAAGTTGTCAGAGAAAATGAGAAAGGATTACGGCAAAATTTTAGTCAGAGCGCAAAAAGGATATTATTCAGCAAATCCGAAACACTAAAAATAAAATCGAATTATGGCTAAATCAACAAATCGTTATTTTCACTTTTTGGCTTCATCAAAAAACGCCAAACCTTCGGACCGACTTTGGTATCCGTCGGCGGACGTTTATCAAACGCCGGAAGGCTGGCTCGTCAAGGTCGAACTCGCCGGTGTTTCCGCCGAAGACATCGAAATTGATATTCAGGGAAATGTGCTGTACATCGCCGGCTGCCGCAAAGATAAATCGTGCGCCGTCGGATTTTCCTATCAACAGATGGAAATAACTTACAGCCATTTTGAAAAAACTTTGCAGTTTCCCGCATCCATCGAAGGCGCGAGCATCGAACACAATTTTGACAACGGTTTACTGATAATTCGGCTTTGGAAAGGATAAAGCTAATATGATTTTTTGAAACAATCACAAATTATAGGAGAAACTCAGATGAAAAAATATACATTCTTACTAACGATAATTGCTCTCTCATTCGTTTCTGCCTTCGGACAAAACACGATTGACAACAGTTCTCTTTGCACAAATCAGACTGCCGAAAATATTTCTTCGCGCGACATCAAATTAGGAATGAGCCAAGAGGAAGTTCTTAATATTTTCGCAGATAATGGAAAATTGACGACTGTCGGTTCCGAGTTCCTACCAAATGATGGGCAGCCCAAATACACATATTATGAACGAGACTATCAATATTTGACGGATGCACTTCAAAAACAAGCCGGACGACTGTCTGGTTTTTCGGCGACAACCATTGTACCGAAAAACCGAGTAAGGTTTGATGGAATTGCGCGTTACGATTTAGGTTTTATTGACAACCGTCTGGCTTCTTTTACAGCGCAATACTCAAAGCCGAAATGGAAAAGCTTGGAGCAGTTTGTTAGAACAATATCGCCCTTGTTAAATTTGCCAATTATTCGAGAAGACTTTCAGAACCAACCATATTCTATCAATTGTGGAGATTATACTGTTGGTTTTGGACAGGGAAATTTTCAGGGCGAAATTCAATACTTTATGTCTGTATCTAAAAACGTAAATGAGATTATCAGACAGCGAACAAAGAAAATTGAGGACGAACAAAGAGAAAAAGACATCAAAACATTTAAACCGTAAAAAAAATTATGGCAGAAGAAAATATTCAAAAAATAAAAGAACAAGCGGAAAAAGCTGAACAATTTGAAATTGCGATTTTGCCGCTGCAAAATACGACGTTGTTTCCCGAAACGGTTGTGCCATTGGCAGTCGGGCGCGAGCGTTCGATCAAAGCGGTGGAATTCGCATTGGCTACCGAAGAAAAACTTCTCTGCTGTGTGACGACCAAAACCGAAGGCGTGACCGGCGACGACGCGAAAACGTCCGATTTATACGAAGTCGGAACCATCGTCAATATCAAACGGATGATGAAAGCCGAAGACGTGATGCAGTTGATCGTGCAGGGTGTTGACCGCGTGAAAGTTCTCAACTGGTCACAGGAACAGCCGTTTTTGAAGGCGAAAGTCGAGATTTTGCCGGATTTGACGATTGTTGACAAGGAAGAAGTCGAAGCGTTAAAACGCAATATTCAAAGTTTGGTACAGCAGGCGTTGGCGATGCTGCCGAATGTGCCGCCGGAAATTCGGATGGCGGTTATTTCGCAGAATAATCCGGTACAGCTTTCTTATTTTCTCGCGTCGGTGCTTGATTTGGGTGTCGAAACCGAACAGAAAATGCTCGAAG
>JBBSIE010000120.1:0-12349 GCA_038232235.1 Pyrinomonadales bacterium
CCGGCTGGACACGCCCGGCTTCGGTTGCCGTTACCTCACGCGGCGTGGCGATGATAAAGTTAATGTAGTCCTCGTCAGTTACTTTTGGCGGATTCATTCTTTAGTTTTATCAAATATCTGTTCAACTGCGTAAGTCCTAAAAACAATAATTTACCGATTTACGGTTTTTTCATTTCCTTTCTTTTTTGAAGCAAATCGCAAACCTGATATGCGCCCGTCGGATCAATCGCCGTGCGCCCCGTTTCGACGTGCTGAATAATTCCGTTTTTATCAATTACAAATGTCGCGCGGTTTCCGTAACCGGATTCTTCGTTGTAAAGACCATAATCTTTACTTGTCTTGCGCTTCCAATCGCTCAAAAGTGGAAATTTTACGCCGATGTCCTGCGCAAAACGCTTGTTGGCGGCGAAACTATCCATACTGATTCCGAGAACCTGCGTTTCGTTTGCGTCAAATTTGGCAATATCAGCCTGATATGCCTGAAGTTCTTTCGTTCAGCCGCCGGTAAATGCCAGTACATAAAATGCCAGCACGACGGATTTTTTGCCTTTGAAATCACTTAGTTTGACAGCGTTGCCGTCAGTGTCAGTCAAAGAAAAATCGGGCGCGACATCGCCGACTTTCAAATTTGTTTGCGGCGGCTTTGGTACTTGCTGAGCGTTTGCAAATATTGTGAAAAGCATCAGTAAAAACGCGCAAAGAAAAGTTTTTTTCATTTTTCAACCTCTATTTATCAAATTTCTCTCAACAGAATACAACTGCTTTTTAATAAAAGCTAACGGCACATTGATAAAACCATAAAGTTAAAACAAAAGCTGTAAGTAAAAAAGGAGTAATTACCAGTGATTGATAATTACTCCTGAAAAACAAAATTTATCCGTTTATGAACGGTTTATACGATCAGAACCGGCAATTTTAACCAGTTTATTATAAACTCCGAGCAGCAAAAACGGTGAAACCCATTGACCAACAAAACGCGCTTCGTCCTTTTTACCCGACATTTGGAGAATTAAAGAAGTTCCGATAGAACCGATTGCCGCCCATAAAAAAACGTCGGACGGAATTTTGGCTGTTTGCTCTTCGATTGCCAACGCAATCGAACCTTCCGAATGCTGCTGTGCTTCGGTTGAATTTGTTTTTTTATTTAAATTTTCATTCATAATGAAAACCCTCCTTGAAATTTAGTTACTGCAAGTCCAGAGTAATCAATCGTCTGAATTGATGTCAAAGACATAAACGCTAAACATCGAAACAAAAAAATAAGCAGAACTACTAGATATAAGTTGTTCTGCCTAAAAAATAATTTTTTAAAAAAAATTAGTTCCTCGAACCCATAAAGATTCGGATAATATACCAGAACAAAAGCGCGACGCTGGCAAACAAAGCGAGCGATGCGGCGACGTGCTGATTAGGTTTATATTGATGCAGAATGCCGGAAGTTTGGTAAAGAATCGCGCCGCCCGCAAAAGCGACCATTGCGAATGAAAAGACGCTTCCCAAAGAAAATCCGAACAAAAGGCTGGCGGCAATCAAGCCGAGAGCGACAAAACCGCCGATTGCCAGAATCGGACCTAAAAACGAGAAATCTTTGCGCGTTAAAAAAACAACCGCCGTTAGACCGAGAAATAATCCGCCAGTTACCAATCCGGCTTTGGCGAAAATCTCATAGCCATCTGAATAAGCCGCCGCCATAAACATCAGCGGCAGAAAAATAATCACTTCCGCCACGATGTAAAGAGCTAAACCCATATACTGCATCGCTTTAGAAGTTTGAGAATTCGCCCACCATTGAGCGAGCATCGAAACTCCCATAAACGCAGCCAACACGATAAACCACGAAAATCTACCGCCGAGCATCGTTTGTGCAATCGCCAAACCCGCGCCGGAATGTATCAAATACGCTTCCATCAGCGTAAAAATCAAAATCGCACCAGCCAGATGCGCGTAAGTTTTGCGGATAAAACTCGCCCGTTCCGCCGGCAACGCTTCCGCCGCCGAATAATTTCCATAAGTGCTTTCAAAAGTTGTGTTCATATTTTCTCCTTTTATAAAGACCATTTGTTTGATGTAAAAATTGATCAAAATTTTGTCCGACATTTCTATTTTAGCTCAATAAGACATTAAAGTATATCGGAATTTATAATCGTCCGCGTTTATCGGGGAACTACAAAATCACAGATATTTTTAACAACTTTTACGGAATTCATCAAGGTTAAGCAAAATTTTCAACTTTTTTCCTCATTTGTTCTTTACATTACAGAATAAACAGAATAAAATTATTTTTTCAGCCAAAATAGAAAAAATTAAGAGCATAGTAATTATAAAACTGACACCAAAAAATAATTTTGTCAGCTTTTGAAAAGTTATTACGCCTGATATGAAGGTAAAACTTACCGGCTATTGTCAAATTTTTACAGAATGACGGTTGCCGGTATTTTGTTTGGAAACTTTTTAAGTTTCTCGTCTAAATTTAAACAAATAAGGGAGAGCAGTATGAAAAAATTACAATGGAAAATTACGGGCTTGGTTTTATTGACGGCGATGTTTTTAACGGCGGCTATTTTTGCCGGTCAGGATAACCTAAATAGTGATTCGACGGTTGACCAGCAAAACAACAGCCGGCAAAACCGTAATTCAAATAAAAAAGGCAAAAACCGTAATTCAAACAAAAAAGACAGAAATATGAACCGTGAAATGAACGGAAATATGGACGATGAAACCAATAATAATATGGATTCAAATCAGAACAACGGCAATATGAATTCCAATCGTAAACCCAACAGAAATATGAATTCTAATCGTAATAGAAATATGAATATGAATTCAAATTCTGAACCGAATACAAACGGAACTCCGAATCCTTAATTATTTTTTTGTTTCAAATGAAAAAGCGACTTACGCAAAAGTCGCTTTTTTTTATTTATTTGACGGCAAGTAAATCAACCTTTTCGATGCGCGGCGATTCGGCGAGCAATTCATCGGCTTTTGCCATTAACGCTTCGGCGATTTTGCCGTTTAAATGCGCGTCGCGTCCTTCGTCGCCGTCGAAAGTGTCAAAAATTCCGAACGTCGAATCGTCAAATTTCAGCGCGTACCAATTAACAGTCAACGGTTCGTCTTGTGCCAATTCCAAACCGCTGTTCAAAAACGCTTCGACTTCCGCTTCTTTACCCGGCTTTGCTTTTAATTTTGCGAATAATGCTTTTTTTACCATTTAACTTTTCTCCTTAAAATTTAGTTGTGTATTTTATGATAACAAATTCTGGTTTGTTTTGATTTAGTTCAAAGCAAATTTAAGATCATTTTATTCATTTTCTGATGACGCGCGTAATTTCCGAAGGTGCGCTTTCCGTTCCGTTTGAATCAACGGCGCGAACGTAATAAAAATAAATTTCGCCGGATTCGACACCTTCGTCTTTATATTCCGTAGTCGGAATCGGTTCTTCGTTACGCTTTTCCCACTCGTCGAGCGGCACATCTCTGTCGGCGGAGCGATACATATTATAACCCGCAAAATCAACCAGCGGATTTTGCTCAAAACTGTTTCCGGCGTGATCCGTAAAAGTCGTCTGCGGCATAAAAGGCGCACTTTCATTGCCGTTTGCGTCAACCTGAGTGAGTTTATAAAAATAACGCTGACCGATTTCGGCGGCTTGATCGTTGAAATTTCCGTCTTTAATCGGCTCATCCGTCAATCTTTCCCAGAATATAAAAGGCAGATTTTCGTTGACTGAGCGATAGACGTGAAAACCGATATATTTTTTATCAACCTTTTCCCGCAAGAGTTTTCGTTTTAACTTATTTTTGTGCTTGTTCATACCTTATAAAATTTTTTTCACCAAGTTGGGCGCAATTTTATTGAGGCGATTATCATTTGTCCAAAATTCATCGCAATTATGATACAAAGCAGTTGAAAGATGAAGCGCGTCGGGCGTTTTCAAAGCCGGAAAGTCTGCGCGAAGCTGTGCGGCTTTTTGAAAAATTTCCGACGGCATAGACAAGCGAGTTTGAGCATCGAAAAAATTTTCGTAAAGTTTTTTCAAAGGCGCATCTTGTGTGCGAAAAGGCATTACCAAACATTCCATTTCAACCAAAGGCGAAAAGCAAAGTTCGTAATTGGTCAAACTGAAAATTAAGTTTTCAATCTTGCCCGAAAACACAAGATGCTTTTCAATCAGATAAATTACGATGCAGGCATCGAGATAAATTTTTCTCATTCCCAAGAATCCCTCGCTTCCCGGATTTGCTCTTCGATTTCTTCGACTGAATAACTCTGACGATTTTTGAATTTATGGCTTTTCAAAAATTCTAACATTTTGGCAGCATTGCCTTTTTCACTTTGCTCGCTGTCGCCGTCTTTAAGCAGCGTTATAATCGCCCGTGTCGTTTTTGTAATTTCGACAGGCTCGAGCAGCCGAACATTTCCGTCGACATCAATTTCCGCTTCAACTGTGATCAACATAAGTTCTCCTTTTCACAAATTGGCGGGCAAATTTGTTAAAACTAATTTGCTTACAACCAAAGTCATCAAAAGCGGATTGATAAAAATAAAAATCAATCCGCTCAATTCAAAAAAAGTTAAATCAAAATCACTTTGCTTTCGGCGCGGCGTTTTTAACCTCATCGGAAACTCCGTTTTCAAATTTCTTGAAGTTTTCGTTAAAGAGATTTGCCAGATGCTTGGCTTTCGCGTCGTAAGCGTCTTTGTCTTTCCAAGTGTTGCGTGGATTTAACACATCATCGGGAACGTCGGGACAGGAAACCGGAACGTGAACGCCAAATGTCGGGTCAATTCGCGTTTCGACCTTTTCGAGTTCGCCGTTGAGAATGGCACGGATCATCGCCCGCGTGTGTTTGATGGAAATTCGATTGCCAACGCCGTACGCACCGCCGCTCCAACCGGTGTTGACCAGCCAGCAAGTCGAATTGTGTTCTTTCATTTTCTTGGCGAGAAGTTCGGCGTAAACCGACGGATGCAAAACCATAAACGGTGCGCCGAAACAGGTTGAAAACGTCGCCGTCGGTTCGGTAACGCCTTTTTCCGTTCCCGCAACCTTCGCCGTATAACCGGAAATAAAATGATACATCGCTTGTTCGGGCGTAAGGCGCGAAACGGGCGGCAAAACACCGAAAGCGTCAGCCGTCAGCATTATGATATTATTTGGATGTCCGGCGTATCCTGATTCGACGATGTTCGGGATTGATTCGAGCGGATAAGAAGCGCGCGTGTTTTCCGTAATTGCCGCGTCATCCAAATCAACCTTTTTGGTGTCTTCATCATAAATGACATTTTCCAAAATCGTGCCGAACATCGAAGTCGTGCGATAAATATCCGGCTCGGCTTCAGGATTCAATTTGATGACTTTGGCGTAACAACCGCCTTCATAGTTGAAAACTCCGTCGTCCGACCAACCGTGTTCGTCGTCGCCGATCAGAGCGCGTTCCGGATCGGCACTCAGAGTTGTTTTTCCCGTTCCGGAAAGACCGAAGAAAACCGCCACGTCATCGTCTTTGCCAACGTTTGCCGAACAGTGCATTGACATCACATCGCGTTGCGGCATCAGATAATTCATCAGAGAAAAGACTGATTTTTTGGTTTCTCCCGCGTATTCTGTGCCGCCGATCAGAACAAGTTTTTGACCGAGATCAACGAGAATAAAAGTTCCGGTGCGTGTTCCGTCAATTTCCGGGTTGGCTTTGAAGCTCGGAATATTGATAACCGTAAATTCCGGTTCAAACGGCGCATCTTTTGTTCGGCGAATGAACATATTATTCGCAAAAAGCGAATGCCAAGCGAGTTCGGTGATAATACGCACCGGCAATTCATATCTTTCATCCGCCCCTGCGTAAGTGTCCTGCACAAATAAATCTTTGCCTTTCAAATATTCCATCATCCGGTCTTTGAGCGCGTTAAATTTCTCCTGCGGAAATTTTTTATTGCCTTCACTCCACCAAATTTTATCTTCGCTCGAAGGTTCGACGACAAACGCTTTATCTTTCGCGCTGCGTCCAGTATTTTCGCCCGTTTTCACCAGCAAAACACCTTCAGGCGTAACGTCGCCTTCACCGCGCCTTTTTATTTCTTCGTAAAGTTCCTTCGGTTCTAGATTCCAATAAACCGCACCCGGCTCAGTAATTCCATAATTGCTTAATTCATAATTAGTATTTTTACGACCTTTATTAATTGATTCTTTTTGTAAATTCGGTTCCATTAAATTTCTCCAATAAGTTTTTACTTTTTTATTTACAAACGAGCATTAACGCCGCGTTTGTGAAGTATTCGGATAGTTTATCATAGGATTTTAAAGTAGTCAGCAGTCGGCAGTCAGTAGTTAGTAGATTCTTGAATATTTTCAGTGATACCGCCGCTTTTTGTGTTTGATGACTTAGGTTGTTTCAAAGTATGAAAAATAATGGCGGTGATAATTACTGTCCCGCCGAGAATCGCCCAATTTGAAGGTTTTTCGCCGATAAACAGAAAAACCCAAACCGGATTCAAAAGCGGTTCGATAAATCCGATAATGCTTGCGTCCAAACTCCGCACACCTTTTGATACGCCGTAAGTAAAGAGGTAATACGCCAAGCCGATTTGAAAAACTCCTAAAATCACAACTGCGAAAACATCTTTGCCCGTCCAAACCGAGGGATTTGAAATGACAAAGGGCAGCATCACGAAAATCGCCAAAATGTTGCCGTAAAAAACCGATGACGCGGGATTTTGTTTGTATGCTTTCGGATGCCGCAAAAGCAAAATATATCCGCCCAAACTCACGCCCGAACAAAGTCCTAAAATGTTGCCGATAAACTGCGATTCAGCCGTCAAATTCGCCATCGGCTGCGTATCAATAAAAAATAAAGTCATCCCGAAAATACAGACTATAACGGTCAACAAATCCGAAAAGCGGAATTTTTCCTTTAATAGTAAAGGCGCGAAAATCAGAATATAAATCGGTGCGGTATATTGCAGAAAAATCGCGTTGGCGGCGGTCGTCATTTTGTTGGCGACGGCGAAAAACGACAACGCGCCGACGTAGAAAATCGAAGCTAAAATCGTGAATTTGTCGGCTTTTAAGGCTTTGAATCTGGTGAGCAGCGCAATCGTAATCGCGGCGAAAAAACAGCGTCCGAGATTGACTTCATAACCCGAAACGCTCGTCATTTTGATTAAAAGTCCGCCAGAACTCCATAAAAGAACGGCGATGACGACGAACCACACGGGCGAGATTTTTGCGTTGTCTTTTGTCATTATTAGACAGCGTAAAAAAGCGGCGTGAAAACTTTTCACGCCGCTTTTTTACCTTTTAAATTATTCGTCGGAAATTGCGCTGGCAATCGTTTCGCGCAGTTTGACGGCGGAAGTCGTCGCCGGTTCGAGTTCGATTTTTTCGATATTATCGTAAACTTTTTTGCCGAAAACTCCGTTCCACGACGGAATGACAATCGAAACCGCGCCGAAAGCTCTGGCTTGACACGCCAGGCGCATCAACGGTTTTGCTTCGTCGCCTTGATTATAGCCGAAAACCTTCATTTGTTTGCGTTCGAGGCGTTCAACTTCGGATAATTTTTCCGCGCCGCCGAGAATTCCGACCCAGCAAGTTCCGCACGAAGCCGCGCGGCATTCGACCGGAATCACGCCTTCCCAACAGCGTTCGTCCATTTCCTTCCAGTTTTTCGACTGGTCACGCGCCGAACCCGACGCGAGTTCTTCCGCATCAAATAAAACAAACCGCGCATCGTTCGTGTTTTCGTCGTAAATGACCGTCCATTTTTTGTCAATCGTTTTTAAGAAACCGAGAATTCCCTGCGAATCGTCTTTGGCGCGTGCTGCTAAAACTTGTCTTGCGGATTTTTTCGCGTGTTGTTTATCAATATAAACTTTGCCTTCGGCATTTTTGAACGCCTCCAAACCGACTTGCCGAAAAGTCATCAAACCGACGGCGACGATTCCGATTAAAAGCGAAACATCAACTTTGGCATTGTTAGCGGCAGCTTTCGCAATTTCCTTTATTTCATTTGTCAAAGTCGCGCTTTCGTCGTTAAAAGTCTCAGCGTGTTTCTGAATCGCGTTTTTTGCTTCCTTCCAAAAACGATGTCCGTAAAGAAATTTGTGCGACGAATCAATCTGATTTTTCAATTCGTAATTGCCCTGCATCACAAATTTTTGCAAGGCTTTGTCTTTGTCTTCGGCATTTTGCAAATAATTATGTAACGCCAGCGGAAAAAAGCGAAACCA
The DNA here is from genome assembly GCA_038232235.1 of Pyrinomonadales bacterium. Classification (GTDB taxonomy): domain Bacteria; phylum Acidobacteriota; class Blastocatellia; order Pyrinomonadales; family Pyrinomonadaceae. Next base: position 8,234 of record JBBSIE010000120.1, read on the forward strand.
TATTTGCGTCGCCGTGCGGTCAACTTCGTGTATCGCGGGAAGCAGTTCGTTAATTGTTGTTAACCAATCGGCTTCATTGAATTTATTTAAAAAATCTTCAAATTTGTTGCTCATAAAATAACTTTAAGAATTAGCTGTGATAGAAAAGGGCAATTCTACAAATAATTTTACAATTGTGCAAAGGCGCGCTTGACAATGTTCGGTCAAATTCGTATAGTCTGAAGTTTCGGGCATTTCGTCTGATGCAATCTGTAGAGATTGCTTGAAAGCGTAAAGCATTTGAGAAATCGAATGCGGCAAACATTTATTGTGGCGTAAAACTAAACGCCGTGTCTTTTTGAAAAAGAAAACGCTCCAGCGTTTAGGGCAAATCATTCAGAATCGAATTGTTTTGCTATCCTAATTTATAAAAAGAGCCACGCCACAGAAAAGTTTTGAAGGGAAAGTTCAAAAAACGCTTTTGTAAAATTTACTTTCCGTAAAGTTTTAAGTTAATTTACTTAGTTTTAACCATATAACCGCTTGCGCTAACTGCCGAATTTGATTCGGTTAGAGGCAGGTCAGAGGTTATTGTCGTTTTTAGTTAGGAAAAAATTTCGAGTTTTATTAGATTTGTAAAAGGATAAATAATGCCGACTATTAATCAACTTGTTCGCAAAGGTCGCAAAGCCGTCAAATATAAAACCGCGAGTCCGGCGTTGCAGGGCAGTCCGCAAAAACGCGGAGTTTGCACACGCGTATATACGCAAACGCCGAAAAAACCGAACTCGGCTCTGCGAAAAGTGGCGCGTGTTCGTCTGACCAACGGAATCGAAGTTACAACTTATATTCCCGGCATCGGACATAATTTGCAGGAACACTCAATCGTGATGATTCGCGGCGGTCGCGTCAAAGATTTGCCGGGCGTTCGCTATCACGTTATTCGCGGAACGCTCGACTCAAGCGGTGTCGCTAACAGAAACCAAGCGCGTTCAAAATACGGCGCGAAACGTCCGAAAGGAGCAAAGTAAAGGATAAAGGCTGAAGGATAAGGGATAAAGTAAGAAATCTCGACCAAAAGCCCCAAATTGAAAGTTGAAACTGCGAAGCTATGACGGATTAAAAGATTTTACTTTATCCTTTATCCATCATCCTTCAGCCTTTAAGAATATGCCAAGAAGAAGAGTTGCTGCAAAAAGAGATATATTACCGGATCCGATTTACAACAGCGTGATGGTTACGAAATTCATCAACGGCGTGATGTTGGCGGGAAAGAAATCGGTCGCTGAAAAAGCCTTTTATGGTGCGATGGAAAAAATCGCCGAAAAGACGGGTGAAGAACCTTTGAAAATTTTCAAACAAGCGATTGATACCGTTGCGCCGACGCTGGAAGTCAAATCCAGGCGCATCGGCGGCGCGACTTATCAAGTTCCGCTCGAAGTTACCAAAGATCGCCGTCATACGCTGGCAATCAGATGGATTGTCGGATTTGCGCGGGCGAGAAGCGAAAAAACGATGACCGATAAATTGGTCGGCGAAATCCTCGACGCATCGAACAACAGAAGCGGCTCGGTCAAGAAAAAAGATGACGTTCACCGTATGGCGGACGCGAACAAAGCATTCGCGCATTACAGATTCTAAGAACGTAAATCGTAAATCGTAAATCGTCAATAGAAAAAACGATTTTACGATTTACGATTAATGATTTACGAAAAGAAATGGCAAAAATTGGATTAGAAAAATTTAGAAACATCGGCATTATGGCGCACAGTGACGCGGGTAAAACCACGACAACCGAGCGCATATTGTTTTACACCGGCGTTTCCCATAAAATCGGCGAAGTTCACGAAGGAACGGCGACGATGGACTGGATGGAACAGGAACAAGAGCGCGGAATTACGATTACTTCTGCTGCCACAACTTGTTTCTGGAAACGCGACGGACAAGAATATCGAATTAACATTATTGATACGCCCGGTCACGTTGATTTCACGATGGAAGTCGAACGATCTCTGCGTGTTCTCGACGGTGCGGTCGCCGTATTTGACGGTGTTGCCGGTGTTGAACCGCAATCGGAAACCGTTTGGCGGCAAGCCGATAAATATAAAGTCCCGCGTATTTGCTTTATCAATAAATTAGACCGCGCCGGTGCTTCGTTTGACCGTTCGTTTGATTCGATTAAAGAACGTCTGGGCGCGAACGCCGTCGCTTTGCAGATTCCGATTGGACTTGAAGACCAGTTAAAAGGTGTCGTTGATTTGATCCAAATGAAAGGCTTGATTTGGAACGACGAAACCAAAGGCGCGGAATATGAAGTCGTTGACATTCCGGCTGATTTGGTTGAAGCGGCACAGGAAGCCCGCGAAAAATTGGTCGAAGCCGTTTCCAGTATTGACGACGATTTGATGGAAAAATATTTGGAAGGCGAAGAAGTCAGCGAAGATGAGATTCGCAAAGCACTTCGTAAAGGTACGCTGGCGATGAAAATTGTTCCGGTTGTAACCGGCTCTGCTTTCAAAAACAAAGGTGTGCAGACGTTGCTCGACGCGGTAGTTGATTTTCTGCCGAGTCCGCTGGATGTTCCGGCGATTGACGGCATTAATCCGCGAACCGACGAAGCTGAAACTCGTGCGGCTGATGATAATGCACCGTTTTCGGGTTTGGTTTTCAAATTAATGGCGGACAAACATCTCGGACAACTCGCTTTTGTCAGAATTTATTCGGGAACGGTTAGTTCGGGTTCTTACGTTTATAATACGATCAAAAACTCAAAAGAGCGCGTCGGACGTTTGATGCTGATGCACGCCAATAAGCGCGAAGACGTTGATTCGGCAGGTGCGGGCGAAATCGTCGCCATCGGCGGAATGAAAAACGTCACGACGGGCGAAACAATTTCCGACGAAGGGAAACAGATTATTCTCGAATCAATGGAATTTCCCGATCCGGTCGTGCGCGTCGCGGTCGAACCGAAAACTCGTCAGGATCAGGATAAAATGGGCATCGCCTTGAATCGTCTGGCTCAGGAAGACCCCAGTTTCCAGGTTTCAACCGATCACGAAACAGGTCAAACGATCATCGCCGGAATGGGCGAACTGCACCTTGAAATTATTGTTGACCGAATGAAGCGCGAATTTGGTGTCGAAGCCAACGTCGGTAAACCGCAGGTCGCTTATCGTGAAACAATCACGATTCCGGCACCCGGTAAAGAGATATTCAAGAAACAATCGGGCGGTCGCGGTCAGTTCGCGCATGTCGAACTCGAAATCGAACCGGCACCCGGTGAAGGTTTTGTCTTTGAAGATAAAATTACTGGCGGATCAATTCCTCGGCAGTTTATCAAACCGACGATGGAAGGCATCAAAGACGCATTACAGCGCGGATTTCTTGCCGGTTATGAATTGGTTGATATTAAAGCCACACTTAATTTCGGTTCATTTCACGAAGTTGACTCGGACGAGCGTTCATTCCACATCGCCGGAAGTCTGGCGTTTCAGGATGCGGTTAGAAAAGCGAAACCCGTTTTGCTCGAACCGATTATGAAAGTCGAAGTCGTCACGCCGGAAGAATATATGGGCGCAGTCAACGGCGATTTGAATCGGCGGCGCGGACAAATTGAAAAAATGGAACCGCGTTTGGGCAATGTACAGGTCGTTACGGCTTATGTTCCGCTGTCGGATATGTTCGGTTACGTCACCGATTTGCGAAGCGCGACGCAGGGGCGCGCCACATCAACAATGCACTTTGAGCGTTACGATCAAGCACCGAGAAATGTCGCCGAAGAAGTAATCGCAAAAGTTAAAGGAGCAAGTAGCTAGAAGTTAATTTTTTGATTTTTGGAGCTAAGAAAAAGTTATGAGTAAAGAGAAATTTGATAGAAGCAAGCCGCACGTGAACATCGGGACGATTGGACACGTTGATCACGGCAAGACGACTTTGACGGCGGCGATCACCAAAGTGATGAGCAAGAACAATCCGAAGATGATCTTTCGTGATTTCGCTTCGATTGACAACGCGCCGGAAGAGCGAGCCAGAGGAATTACGATTGCGACCGCGCACGTTGAATATGAAACGCCGAACCGGCATTACGCGCACGTCGATTGTCCGGGACACGCCGATTACGTCAAGAATATGATTACC
>JBBSIE010000121.1:0-12213 GCA_038232235.1 Pyrinomonadales bacterium
CGAAGCCAAATCAAAAGGCACAATTGCCAAACTGTTCGGTTTGAATTTTGAACAGAATATTCAATCAATCGTCAGCGGCGAAAATTTTGCGATTTTAAATACCGCCAAACGCGACGAACAGGGCGACCGCGTGCGCGAAAGTGAAGCCGTTTTTGATTACGCCTCGAAAAAAGTAACTTACGTCGAAACCGATCCGAATGATGTGGCGCGACCGCCGCGCCGCGTGGCTTCACCGATTCAAAAAGACACGCAGGATATAATTTCGGGAATTTATTCAATCAGGCGACTGCCGCTCGCCGTCGGTAAAACTTTCGACATTAGCGTTAGCGATTCCGGTTTGGTTTATAAAATTCCCGTCCGCGTCGCAGCCCGCGAACAGCTAAAAAGTATTTTGGGAAAAGTCTGGTGTTTCCGCGTCGAACCGCAAGTTTTCGGCAAAGACCGGCTGATTGAAAAAGACGGCGATATGATCGTGTGGATTACGGACGATGCCCGCCGTCTGCCCGTCCGCGCGCAAATTGACCTCGACATCGGAAAGGTCGAAGTAAAACTCAAACAAATTAATTACAAACCGCCCGCAGTCGTCAAATTAAAATAATCGCAAAAATGTCTTTGCCCTTGTTTTTTTCTCAAAAGTCCGCATAATCTTTCATAATCTTTAACTTTTTATAGAATTTTATGAACGACCACGACACTGAAAAAGAACTAAACGAATCCGAAAATTTAGAAGACGGCGCGGATGTCAGAGAATTTGCGTTTGATGGCGATAAACTAAACTCGATTTCATCGGCGGAAACGGTGAAACAACTTTTCGCTGATGAAGACGACATTCTTTCGTTAAACGCACTTCCGCCAAAAATCCAAAATGAACCCGAATTGACCGGAAAATTAAACGAGTTGGATGAGGTTGAAGACCCGATTTTTAAAGAATTATCAGAGCCGAAACTGCCTGAAATCCCGAAAGAAAATCGCGCCCGTCTGCAAATGCAGTCTCCGACGCGGCTGAATTTTTACTGGTCAATCAAAACAAATCCGTTCAAAACTTTGAACCGCGCTTTCGGCGGAAAAATTGGCAGTTACACATTGGTCGTCAAACTCGTCAATCAAAAAAACGGACGCGAAGAATTTTTCCCCGTCGAAGCGGAAGGCTCGTGTTGGTTCAATGTGGACGCGGATTCCAAATATCAAGCCGAAGTCGGTTTTTACGCGCCGAATCGCCCATTTGTTCGCGTGATGTTTTCCAACACGGTCGAAACGCCGCACCAAAACCCTTCGCCGCGCCGCGATTATTCGGCTGATTTCGCCGTTTCCGCCAACCAATTTGCCCAAGTTTTAAACGTTTCCGGTTTTCCGCAGGACGCTTTTGAGGTCGCGCTGGCAGGTGATGATTTCGAGCGTTCGGAAAACGCGACAAATAAGGCTTTTTCGCAATTAGTCGGTCAGGAAAAAGAAGATTTTTCGAGCGATGAAATCCGTTTCGCGCTTCTCGCGCTGGCTTCCGGTTACGCACTGGAAAATCTGTGCGAACAAATCAGCGCGAGTCTTTTTGCGGCTTTAAAAGAAAACATCGAAAAATTGAGCGCGGAAAATGCGCTGGCTTCTTTACAGGAAAATTTCGATATTTTTTCGGACGAAATCGAAGAAGAATTTTTATCGCCGACGGTTTTCGGCGCGAGTTTGATAAATTTTCCGCGAACTTTAAAGAGAAAGAGATTTTTGCCGAAATTTGCGCCGGTCAGTTCTTTTAGAGTTAAGGCAGAAGCCCGCGCAAACTAAAGGCGAAAGGCAAAAGGCGAAAGTTGAAAGTAAAAGCTGTTTCTTAACTTTTGTCCTTTTCCCTTTATCCTTTTCCCTTTATCCTTTAATTTATGCCAATCGGATATTTCAGTTTAATTTTACACGCGCATCTGCCATTTGTGCGTCATCCCGAATATCCTGAATTTTTGGAAGAAGATTGGCTTTACGAAGCGATCACGGAAGTTTATCTGCCGCTGATTTTTATTTTTCAAAATCTGCACGAAGTCGAAATGAAGCCGCGTCTGGCGATGAACATTTCGCCGCCTTTGTGCGAAATGCTGGCGGACAAACTGCTTCAAACAAGATATACGCGGCATCTGGAAAATCTGCTCGAACTCGCCCGCAAGGAAGTTGAACGCACGCAAAAAGACGCGCACGAATTTTCTGATGTCGCGCAAATGTATGTCAGAAATTTGAGCGCGTCGCTCGATTTGTGGAACAATAAATACCAGCGAAATTTGATAAACGCCTTTCGTCATTTGCAGGAAGAAGGCGTTTTGGAAATTATCACCTGCGGCGCGACGCACGGATTTTTGCCTTTAATTTCAACGCCGGAATCACGACGCGCTCAAATACAAATTGCAGTCAACAATTACAAAAAACATTTCGGCAGACAGCCGCGCGGCATCTGGCTGCCCGAATGCGCTTACGAACACGGCATCGAAAATCTGCTGAAAGATGCCGGAATCGAATACTTTATCGGCGATTCGCACGCGCTTTTATACGGCGAACCGCGCCCGCGTTACGGCGTTCACGCGCCGGTGAAATGTCCGAACGGCGTAGCTGTTTTCGCCCGCGACGTGGAAACTTCGCAGCAGGTTTGGAGCGCGGAAGTCGGTTATCCGGGCAACGCGCTATACCGCGAATTTTACCGCGACATCGGCTGGGATTTGCCGCTCGATTATTTGAAACCGCATCTGCACAAAGACGCGACGCGGCGGCATCTGGGCTTAAAATATCACCGAATTTCCGGGCGCGACGTTTCGGGCGATAGAAAAGAGCCGTATATTCCGAAATTGGCGCGGGCGAAAACCGCCGAAGACGCAGCCGATTTCGTCGGCAAACGCATCAGACAGGCATATAAACTGCGCGAAACTTTCGGCGGACATCCGCCGCTCGTCGTCGCGCCTTATGATGCCGAACTTTACGGGCATTGGTGGTTTGAAGGTCCGCAGTTCTTAAATTTTATGTTCCGCGAACTTCATTACAAAAACGATCAAGTCCGCGCCATCACGCCCGGCGATTTTCTCGATTCCGGTTTGCCGATTCAAATGCAGCAGCCGTCCGCATCTTCGTGGGGCGAAAACGGTTATTACAAAGTCTGGCTCAACGAAGATAACTCGTGGATGTATCCTTACAGCCACGACGCGGAACGCAAGATGACCGAATTTGCTAATAAATACCACGCGCCCGACGAACTTGAACGCCGCGTCTTAAATCAACTGGCGCGTGAACTTCTGCTCGCGCAGTCGAGCGATTGGGCGTTTCAGATTTATCAGGAAACAACCGTTCAGTATTCATCAAATCGCTTCAAATCGCATATTCAACGCTTTAATTTATTGGCGCAAATGCTCGAAAAAAACGAATTTAACGAAGCGATGCTCACTGAAATCGAAAGCCGTGACAATATTTTTCAGGAAATTGATTATCGAACTTATCGAAGTTAGAAACCAAAAAATTAAGAAGAAAAAATTATCGAATTTTAATGAATAATTTTTAGCTTTTTCGCTTGATTGTTGACCACAAGTTGCAAAATGTTGAAAACATCAGCACATAGGTTTGCGAGAAAAATAACTTTCCACTAAACTATAAATCTTACGCCCTTGTAGCTCAACGGTAGAGCGCGCGGCTCATAATCGCTCGGTTGCAGGTTCGAATCCTGCCGAGGGCATTCATCAATTTATTAAAAGCCTTATTTTTATTACACATTTGAATAAAAATAAGGCTTTTAATTTTTCGGGATTTTGAAATTATTTTAAGGTTTCTCCTGAACAACGCACGGCTCTACAGTCGCCTTCGTGATGCGGACGGGATTTTTCGGCTTTTCATTCTCGGCAGGCATTTTATTGATCGCGTCAACTGTTTCCATTCCTTTTGTAACGCGCCCGAAGGCGGCGAAAGTTCCGTCGAGATGCGGTGCGCTGCTTAATAAAATGAAAAAATTCGTCGTCGCGCTGTGCGGCTCGTCGGCGCGTGCCATTGAAAGAATGCCGCGTTCGTGTTTGATCTGGCTCGGTTCGTCGGGAAGTGTTTTTCGGGCGCGATTGCCGAGTGCTACCGTCATCTTTTCCCGGCGCGTGTAAAGGTCGCCGCCCTGCACGATGAAACCGGGAACGACGCGGCTGAAAGTCGTCGTGTCAAACGCGCCGGTTGTCGTCAGATTGAGAAAATTACGCACTGATTCGGACGCACCTTCGGGAAACATTTCCATCTCAATAGTGCCGGCTTCGGTTTCAAATTTGACGCATTGCTTTGCCATCGCTTCAACCGTCGCTTTGTCAAACGGCTCGGCTTTTGACGGCTCGGCAACCGGACGCTGATTGGCTTTTTTGACGGGCTTTACAACTTCTGTTTCGGCTGGCTTTTCCTGTGCGGCAATGTCAAAAGAAGACATCGCCGGACAAAAAATTAAAATCAAGACAAACTTAAATAGTGATTTCATTTCTGTAAGATAACAAAATTCAGAGATTTTGAAAAATAATTTCCTAATTTCAAACTCATTCATTCCAATATCATCAGCACCGCTTCGCCTTTGACCAGTTTTTCACCGTTTTGGTTTTCGCAGACGGTTTGAATCGTAACAATTGGTTTATCTTCACGAATGCGGCTGACTGTCGCATAAACCGTGACGGTGTCGCCGATAAAAACGGGCGCGACAAACCTTAATGTCTGGCTCAGATAAACTACTTTGCGGACGCTGAAGCCGTAGCCTAAAACGCCGGAAATAAACGCGCCGCTCAACATTCCGTGCGCGATGCGTCTGCCGAATTGCGTGTTTTTTGCAAATTCTTCGTCTAAATGAATCGGGTTGTAATCGCCGGAAATATCGGCAAATTGTTTGATAAGTTCGTCCGTTACTTCGCGGCTTTTTGAAAATGTGTCGCCAACTTTTAAGTTCATAATTTTTGTTTGTTATTTTTTTAGCTATTGTGTCGAAATGCGTCTGAAACCGCAAAACTTAAATTACTTTTCGTAAATTTTTACACATAATTTGAAATAAAAAGGCAAATTTTACAAACGGGTTTCGTCAAGTTCACGCGCAATCTGATTTTAAATTATGAGAAAGGGAAAGTGGTAAAAAATCAAACAGAACAGTCGGTCAACAAGGGCAAACCTCTTGAAATAAAAGTAATCACTCCGGCAAAAATCGAATAAAAATATGCAAACCGTTTTTTGATTATATCCGGGCTGCTGTTTACTATTTATTATTTTCGATTTATATTTATCCCTAAAAAATTATGAGTAAATATCGCAAAATCGTCTGGAACGAAGGGATGCTTTTGACTCCGCATCATTTTCAGCAATGGGATAATTATTACGAAGAACTTTTGAGTTCGCGTCTGCGGGCGGTAATGCCTTATGAATACGGTGTTTTGGATTTACAAATAAATAACGAAGCCGTTGCCAACGGAAATTTTCAGATTACAAACTGTTACGCCGTGCTGCCCGACGGATTGCTAATTAATGTTCCCGATACGGAAGCCGTTCCCGATCTGCGTCCCGTCGGCAATCATTTTCATCCCGAACAGGAAAAACTCGGCATTCATCTGGCGATTCCGGCGAAAAAAATCGGTGAGGCAAATTATCAGGCGAACGGCGCGAAAGCCAACATAAATCTACGGTTTTTACAGGAAGGCGCACTCGTCAGAGACGAAACTACCGGAACTAACGAACAGCCGCTGGCACTTGCGAAAAGCAATCTGCGAATAATTTTCGACGACGAGCTGCGTGATGGTTTTACGTCAATAAAAATCGCTGAACTTGAAAGAACGCCAACCGGACAATTGAAAATTTCCGAAGAATATATTCCGCCGCTTTTGAAAGTTTCCGCGTCCGTCTGGCTGGCAAATATGCTTCGCCAACTGGTCGAAATCTTGATTACGAAAAGCGGCAGCCTGGGCGAACAGCGGCGGCAGAGAAACGCTTCATTGGCGGATTTTACGACTTCGGAAGTGGCGATTTTTTGGCTGCTGCACACAATCAATAATTCGATACCGACGTTGGCGCATTATTTTCGTTCGCCATTGCTTCACCCGGAACCGCTTTATCTGGAAATGGCGCAGCTTGTCGGACGATTGATGACGTTTGCGACGGAATTTCATCCGAAAGACATTGTAAAATATGAACACGACGATTTGTATTTTACGTTCAGCAATCTTTCGGCGATGTTGAAGGAATTGCTCGAAATCGTTATTCCGAGCCGGTGTGTTCCGATTCCGCTTGAAAAAACGCGCGAAACGCTGTATGTCGGGCGCGTCGAAGATGAAAGATTATTAAAAGAAGCCGGATTTTATTTGGCTGTTCGCGCCCAAATGCCGGAATCGAAACTGATTGAAGGCGTTCCGCGCGTCGTCAAAATCGCCTCGCGCGACGTGATTGATTCGGTCATCGGTTCGGCACTTCCGGGCGTGGTTTTGACACATTCCAATCCGCCGCCCGCGCCGATTCCGGCTCGCGTCGGTTTCCGGTATTTTATGCTCGACACCATCGGACCGTACTGGAACGGCATAAAAGGTTCAAAGGTTATCGCCGTTTATGTGCCGGACGAAATACCGGACGAGAAGTTGGAAATGTATGCTGTCAAACCCTAATAAGTCCAATGTCGCGGGGCAAAAGACTTTGGACATTGAACTCTAAATTATGAGCGAAAGAAGTAATAAAAACGATTTGGTCGCATTCGCGGGACCTGTTTTCGATTTGATTTTGCGTCTGAAAGCTGGAATTGTCGCGCCTTCAAATGAACTGCGCCCGCAGATCGCGGCGATGTTGATGGATTTTGAAAAACGTGCTGAACGCTATCGTTTTAATCATAAAATTATTCAGGTTGCGAAATTCGCGCTCGCTTCGTTTGTTGACGAAACGGTTTTGACCAATAATTTTCCGCTGCGCGATGAATGGGAAAAGTATCCTTTGCAGCTTGAATATTTCGGCGAACAACTTGCGGGCAATAAGTTTTTCGAAAAACTCAGCGCGATGATCAAACAAATCGAGCAGACGGCGGACGCGGTGGAAATTTATTACGTTTGTATGCTGCTCGGTTTTAAGGGAAGATACGGCGTTTACGAGAAGGAAAAACTGCTAGCGATTATGCAAAGCACGGCAAACGCGCTGGTTAAAATTGGAAAAATAAAACCCGTCGAACTCTCACCTAATTGGCTGGCGAACGATCAGCCGAAACCGCCCGAACAGCGCGGAATGCCGGTTTGGGCAAAAATCAGCGCGTTTAGCGGTCTAGGTTTAGCTCTGATTATTTATTTAACAATGTTTTTGATGTCTGCGAACTTCTTGAAGGGTGCTATTGATAAATTACAACTTTAGCGGTTTTGATCGGCAATTTACGGATAATTTGTAAATTGCCAGCCGCTTCATCATTGAAATTATGGCTTCGTGGCAAGTTAATCAACTTAAATATGCTTTTGGTATCGGTGGATTGATGTCGTTTTACGGCATCGTTTCAATGATTACGTGGTTAGCCGGCGAACGATACGGTTATACTTATACTCAAAGAATCGTGATTATCGTTCTCGTTTTATTGACCCTGCCGATTGCCCTCGTTACCGGTTATGTAGCAAAACGACGAAGTAAAAAGAAAGAAGTCAAAGAAGCGGAAGCTAAAGTTGAAGAAAAACCAGCCGATGACAAGGCGCAAAAACTCGCCGTGCCGACTGGAAATTATGATGATTTATCAAAGAGTTCAGAAGAAGTAATTCAGTTTTTAAAAAGTTCAAATCTCGGTGAAAACGGTAAAGAAGCCGTTTATTCTCTGCCGTGGTATGTCGTCGCGGGATTGCCGAAAAGCGGCAAGTCTTCGCTGGTTTTAGGTTCAAATCTGGATTTCCAAAATTTGCCCAGCCAGCGCGAGTCGGAGCAAAAATTTATTCGCTCGACGCGAAACATTGATTGGCGCGTAACCAGTGATGCGGTTTTCGTTGACACGGCGGGACGCTATCAAACCGAAGGCATTGACGGCGACGAATGGGCGGCTCTGCTCGAGGTAATCAAAAAATCCCGCCCGAAACGTCCGCTTGACGGATTTTTGCTCGCCATCAACGCGAACAAAATTTTAAGTTCAAATGAACAGGAAATTGAACAAAACGCTAAGATTCTGCGGACGCGGCTCGACGAAGCGATGCAGCGATTAAAGGTGCGTTTTCCGGTTTATCTGGTTTTTACAAACGCCGATTCGATTGAAGGCTTCCGCGATTCGTTTTCAACTTCCAAAAACGAAGGCAAAAACTTAGTTTGGGGCGCGACGATTCCGCTCGAAAAAAGCGAAAACGCGCAGACGATGTTCGACGGGGAATACGAAATTCTGCACAATTCGCTGATGAAACGCCGCCTGATGCGCCTTTCCGCGCCGTTTCCACCGGTTCGTCAACTGCGTATTTTTAATTTTCCGCTTCATTTCGGTTCGGCGCGGCGCAAAATCGGCGCGTTTGTTTCGACGCTGTTTCGCCCGAATCCGTTTAGCGAAAGTCCTTTTTTGCGCGGTTTTTATTTCACCGCCGCGCCGTCAAAAAGTCCGCCCGTCAAACCCGGACAAACTTTGGTGAATGTGCCGCAAACTCTCGGCAATACTTATTTTACCGAAAGATTTTTCCGCGATGTTCTGCTGCGCGACAAAGATTTAGTCCGCACCTTTCAGGAACAAAAGCAAAAACCGCCGATTTTGGGCTGGGTTTTAACATCAATCGGAGCGTTGCTGGTTCTCGGATTTTTGCTGTTGTCTGGAATTTCGCTTTACAAAAACAAGCAATTACTTGGTGAAGCGGAAGCCAAAGGCGAGGCGGTTTTGACCATTGTAAAATCGGATGCGGGGAAAAGTCCGCAGGAAAAATCGAAAGAAGATGCCGTCCGGGAAATAAACGCTACCGAAAATCTGCGTGAGTTAATGGCGAAACTTGAAGATTACGAACATAATAATCCGCCGCTTAATATGCGCTTCGGTATGTATTCGGGAGATCGCGTTTATTATTCGATCAGTAATAACGGCTCGATAAGCGGATTGCTGCCGATTTATTTCAGCGTCATCGAACAGCGATACAGAAATCCGACAGTCGAGCGTTTGAAAAAGGAACTGGAAAAGTTTGCCAACAGTCCGCAAACTGCAAATCCGGTGCAATTGACCGCGCAGGAAGAAGAAAATCTGGGCAAAAATTACGATTTGTTAAAGGCATATTTGATGCTGACGAGCGATTACAAAGACAAAGCCGAGCCTTCGCATATTTCAAATACGCTCAAAGATTACTGGGTGAGCGAATCGAAAGTTCCCGCCGGAATGGAATTCATCGCGCAGCAGCAGCTTGATTTTTGGGCAAAACAGGTTCCGCGTCAGGACGCGATTGGAAATATGACCAGCGTTCAGATGGATAAACCGCTGGTTGAAGCCGTTCGCAAAAAACTTCAGGCATTTCCGCCGGTTTTTCGTTATTACAAAGAAAAAGTTACGGAAATTTCCAAACAGGTTGATGAAAATGTCGGACCGACGACGGTTCAGGAAATTTTGGCGCGTCAAAATATCTACACAAGTTATATCAATGGAACTTATACGATTCCGGGTGCTTATACGCTTGAAGGCTATAAGTTGATGAAAACGGCGATTGCCGAAGCCGATACGAAATTAAATTCGGAAAATTGGGTGATGGGCGATCAAGGCAAGGGTTCCGTTACGCAAATTACTGATGCGGGAACGCTCGAACAACGCTACCTCCGCGATTATTCGGACAATTGGAAAAAACTTGTTCAGGGAACGAGCGTCAAATTTGATAAAGCAAATGCCGCCGAAGCATTGCAGACATTTTCGTCCGCCAATTCGCCGATGAAAATTTTGATGATGCAGATTGCCCGCAACACGAATTTTTCCGCCAAACCGACGGAAGACGGCTGGTGGGAATGGATAAAAAGTTTTTTCAGTAAAAAAATGTCAACCGAAACAGGCGGCAGCACACAGGTTGAAAAAGATTTTCTGCCGCTTTTCACATTTGTCGGAAAAGAAGAGAAACCCAACGCACCGCTTGACGTTTATCAAAGCGAAATCGGGGCGGTTTCAAATAAATACAGCAGTTTTTCAGTTGCCGATATAAATCAACTTTCAGTAGATTTGACGAAAGATGACAATAAAAAGTTTACTGAATTAAAATCTGCCGAAACAAAAATTAATGGTTTGTTAAACGGTTTTAATACGACTTCGGCGGGACAAGAATTAGCAAGTCTTTTGAAAGAACCGATTGATAATTTGAATTCTTTACTTGGTACCGGACTGAAAGAACAACTTGACAAAGCGTGGAAAGAACAGCTTTTGCCGTCGGCGAAAGAAGTGGAAAAAGGTTTTCCGTTTGAAGAAGCGGACGCGGAAACCGATTTACCCAAATTGACGGCTTATCTAAATCCGGTTGACGGCAAATTGTCGAAATTTTATGACGACCGTTTGAAGAAATATTTTGACGGAAATCCGGGCAGTTTGAAAGTTAAAGAAACCAACGATGTTAAATTCAGCGACGAATTTGTCAATTATTTGAATCAGGCATTTCAATTGCGCGAAGCATTATACGGCAAAAACGCCGCGCCGAATTTCAGTTATCAATTCACGTTGAAACCCGTTGACAAAGCAATTATCGAAGGCACGATTGACGGGCAATCAATTACTTCGGAAGGCACGGAAGCGAGTAAATTGCTCAAATTCCCCGCCGACACGAGCGCGAGCGGCATCGGCGTTTATATGAAATTAATCGGTTCGGGCGACGCGAGTTCGACTTCAGGAAGTTCTTTGGCAAATACTTCCGCGCCAAACGTCAACTCTGCAAGCAACACAAATTCCGCTGCTCCAAGCAAAAATTTACAAAACAGCACGGGCAGTTCTTCAAACGCGGTGCTGCAAAATACGGGAACTTGGGGTTTGTTTAAGTTTTTTAACTCCGCTTCGTCAACTAAAGAACCGAGCGGTGAATACATTTTGAACTTCAAAATCGGCGGCAAAACCGCGACGGCAATTATTAAACCGGGCGGCGGCGATTTATTTAACAAAGATTTATTCAGATCGGTGCGTGCGCCGGAGAAGTTATTAAAGCCGTAGTTCGTATTGTTCGTCAATCGTTAATCGTAAATCGTTAATTGTAGTTTCATAGACGTAACGATTTACGGCTTACGAGTAACAATTAAAAATTTACGATTTACGACTAAAGACGATTGACGATTGACGATTCACGATTTACGACTAATGAAATATGAATGAAGCAAAAAGACAACTCGACGCTGGAAATTTGGACGGCGCGATGGAAGCTGCTCTGCAAACGGTCAAGGCGAATCCGACGGACGCGGCGGCGCGGACGTTTCTCTTTGAACTTTCGTGTTTTGCCGGCAATTGGGATCGCGCCGAAAAACAACTGGAAGTTATCGGTCATCAAGATGTCAAGGCGATGATCGGCGCGCAGATTTTTAAGCAGAATCTTGGCGCGGAACGAGATCGTCTGCGTCATTTTGCCGACGGTTTGATGCCCGAATGTTTGATGACACCGCCGAAATATGTCGAAGATTTGCTCGTCGCCAACAACCGTCTGCGCGAAGGCAAAATCGCCGAAGCGCGGCAGGTTCTCGATAAAGTAGAAGAAGAAAGACCGGCTTTTGCCTGTAAAATTAACGGTGAAGAATACAGTGATTTCCGCGATTACAACGATTTTACCTGCTGCATTTTTGAAACAATCGTCAAGGATTCTTACACCTGGATTCCGTTTGAGCAAGTCAAAAAAGTTGAATTTGAAGAGCCGAAAAGTCTGCGCGATCTTTTTTGGGTGCAAACAAAAGTTGAAATGATAAACGGCACGACGGGCGAAATGTTTTTCCCCGCGCTTTACGCCAATTCGTGGAAAAGCGATAACGATCAGGTGCGTCTGGGCAGAATGACCGATTGGCAGGATTTGGGCAACGATTTATACGTCGGTGAAGGACTGCGCGTTTTTTGGTTTGACGGGCAGGAAAAAGCCATTCTCGGATTGCGTGAAATTGAATTTTTTCATTCGGAAGAATAAACCGAACGATTTTTTTTTGCGTCGGCAAACGACTAATACGCTTTTCAATTAGAAATTATGCAATAATAACAAGATGAATAAAGCGGTGCCAAAAATTAAAGAAACCAAAGAAGAAATTCGAGAGATGCTCAAAAGTGAACATCATGTTAAACGGCAAAACAGACTACAGGCA